>NZ_JBHUEA010000018.1:0-81305 GCF_042680685.1 Amnibacterium endophyticum
GCCGACCCGGGCGCCGCGACGGCGAGGGCCCGCGCCGCTGCCGGTGGGGCGGCGGCGCTGCCGGGGCGCACGGCCTCGGGTGCTACCGGTGGCGCGACCGGGACCGGCGCCCCCGCCGCGAGGACGGACTCGTCCGCCGACTCCTCGCTCTCCGCGGCCGCGCCGCGGTGGGGCTTCGCGGGTGCGACCGACGCTCCGGTCGCGGGCGAGGGCGCGGTCGCGGTCGCGGTCGGGACGGGGCCGGACGTGTCGCCCGCCTGCGCTGCTCGCGGCGCGGCTGCGACGGCCACCGTCGCGGGCGCGGAAGGCACGGGGACGACTCCCGCCGCGCCGGCCTGACCGGTGACCGCTGCTCCGGTCGCCTCCTCCGCCGCCGCCGCTCGCGGCTGCGCCGCGCCACCGCCCGCCAGCGCACGCAGCGCGAGTCCGGCCTGCACCGCGAGCGCGACCGGCGTCGCCTTCGCGTCGTCCGTGCTCGCGCCCGCCACGTCCGCCTCGGCCGCGAAGCCCGCGCCGGCCCCCGCAGCGCTGCCGGCACCGGCACCGGCACCGGCACCGGCACCGAGCTGACCGGCGAGCAGCTGTGCGAAGGCGCCCGGAGTCGCCGTCGTCGCGCGCGCCGACACGGGCTGCGGCTGGGCCGCGCCCGGGTCGAGCAGCGCCTGCGTGATCGTCGTGCCCATCGTCAGCTCCCCACCAGTGCCGCGCGCGCCGCGAGCAGCTGCTGCGCCGTCCCGCTCGAACCGCTCGCGCCGTAGGACGGGAGCAGGGCGGGCAGCGAGCCGGCGGCCCCGCCCGAGCCGAGCATCGAGGTCAGGGCGCCGGCCCCGGAGTCGCCGGACGCCGCGCCGTACATGCCGACCAGCGCCGACGCCTGCGCCAGCCCGCTCGCCGTGAGCCCGCCCGCGGTCGCAGCGCCGAGCGCCGACACCGTCCCGGAGGACGCGTCGGCGGTCGCCGGCACGACCCGTCGGATGGTCGTGATGTCCGAGTCGTCGAACCAGGCCTTCTGCACCGACACGGTCCGGCCGGGGTAGGGCGCGTGGATCGCCTTGCCGTCGCCCATCCAGATCGCGATGTGGTCGCCGCCGTTCAGCACGATCAGGTCGCCGGGCTTCGCGTCCTTCAGCGAGGGCACCGCCTGGCCGATGGTCTGCTGCTGGTGCACCAGGCGCGGCACGTCGACGCCGAGGCTCTTGAACGACGCCTGCACGAGCCCCGAGCAGTCGATGCCGCTCTTCGACTCCCCGCCCAGCACGTAGGGCACGCCCTGGTACTGCAGCGCCGCCTTCACCACGTCGTCGCCCGTGACGCCGGAGCCGTTCAGCGCGGTGCCGACCGAGGACGCGCCCGTGGTGGCCGTCGCGCCGGAGAGCGCGGAGGCGAATCCGGCGCCGCCGTCGACGGAGGTCGCGGGGCTCGACGAGAGCAGCGCGAGGCGGCCCTGGATGTCGCTGATCTGCTGGGTGACGTCCGCGATGCTCACCGGTCGTCCTCCGCGTCGGGGCGCCGCCGGCCGGCCAGCTCGTCGAGCGCGGCCTGCTCGGTCCGCAGCTCCTCCACCCGCTGCTCCTCGTCGAATCGCTCCTCGAGCTTCTCGACGCTGCGCACGCCGCGCTTGGCGTCGCGGTGCCGCTGCTCGGCCTCGGAGACGACCAGCCGCTGGCTCTCCACGAGCGCCTCCAGGTCGGCCAGCATGGTGGCGGACGAGGCACGCGCTGCCGAGATCGCCGCGATGCCGCGGACGTCGCGCGCGTCGTGGCCGTGGTCGGACAGCTGGTCGAGCAGCTGGTGCCGCTCGCCCGCGAGCTCCGACGCGCGGGAGCGCGCGCGGACCATGTCGTACGCCGCCCGCTCCTCCCCCAGCTTGCGGAGGCGCAGCAGCCCGGCCAGGCCGAACACCACCATCAGTCGATCCCCATCGCTCCGACCAGCAGCGCGAGCCGGTGCCACGCCTCGTCAGCAGGCGTCACGTCGTCCATGTCCTGCCGGAGGAACGCCTCGATCTGCCCGGCGTAGGCGACGGCGGCGTCGACCCGCGGGTTCGAGCCGGCCGCGTAGGCGCCGACGTCGAGCAGGTCCTGCACGCCCCGGCGAGCGGCCATGGCGCTCCGCAGCGCCCGGGCGACGGCCTGCTGCTCGCGCGAGGTGACGCGGGAGGCGACGCGGCTGACGCTGCCGAGCACGTCGATCGACGGGAAGTGCCCCGCGGTCGCGAGCTTGCGGTCGAGCACGACGTGCCCGTCGAGGATCGAGCGGGCCGTGTCGGCGATCGGCTCGTTGTGGTCGTCGCCGTCCACGAGCACCGTGTAGATGCCGGTGACGGAGCCGACCGGTCCGGTGCCGGCGCGCTCGAGCAGCCGGGCGAGCAGCCCGAAGGTGCTCGGCGGGTAGCCGCGGGTGGCGGGCGGCTCGCCGGCCGCCAGGCCGATCTCGCGCTGGGCCATCGCGACGCGGGTCAGCGAGTCCATCATCAGCAGCGCGTGCTGCCCGCGGTCCCGGAACGACTCCGCGATCCGGGTCGCCGTGAAGGCGGCGCGGGCACGGGTGAGCGCCGGCTGGTCCGCGGTCGACACGATCACGACCGAGCGCGCGAGGCCCTCGGGGCCGAGGTCGTCCTCGAGGAACTCCCGCACCTCGCGGCCGCGCTCGCCGATCAGGGCGATCACGTTGACCTCGGCGTCGGTGCCGCGGGCGATCATCGACAGCAGCGACGACTTGCCGACACCGGAGCCGGCGAACAGACCGATCCGCTGGCCGCGGCCGACCGCGGTCAGGGTGTCGAGGGCGCGGACGCCGAGGGCGACCGGGGTGTCGATGCGGGCGCGCTCGAGCGCGGAGGGCGCCTCCGCGTCCACGGGGACCCGGTCGTCGAACTGCAGCGGACCGCGCCCGTCGATCGGGCGGCCGGTGGCGTCGAGCACCCGGCCGAGCAGGCCGAGCCCGGTCGGCACCGTCATGCGGCGGCCGGTCGGGCGCACGGGGGCGCCGACGTGGAGGTCCTCGATGCGGTCGATCGGCATCAGCGTGACGCCGTCGTCGGAGACGGCGACGACCTCTGCGCGCTCCCGGCGGTCGCCGACGAGCACGACCTCACCGATGCCCGCATCGACGCCGCGCACCACGATGCCGAGCCCGACCGCCGACACGACGCGGCCGAGCCGCTCCGGCAGGGCGGCGGCGCGCATCGCGGCCCAGGTGTCGACGCTCACTCGTCGCCGCCCGTCAGGGCGCGGCGGACGCGCTCGACGGCGCTCGAGATCCGCGCGTCGACGACGCCGTCGGGCAGGTCGACCATCGCGTCGCCCCGCTGCACGCGGGGGTCGGCGACGAGCCTGAGGTCGGCGTCCTCCTCCGCGACCGCGGCGACGAGCTCCACGTCCGCCGGGTGCATGCGGACGGTGCGGACCGGAGCGGGGCCGGCGGCCTCGATCGCCCGGCGCAGGGCCGCGGCGGCGGCGCCCTCGCGGTCCTCGAGGATCGCGCGGCCGAGGATCATGCCGGCGATCTCGATGGCGGCGGCGAGCACCTGCTCCTCGGTGCCCTCGAGCGCGGTCGTCGTCTGCTCGTTCAGCTGCGCGGCCGCCTCGCGCACCGCGACGAGCGCGGCCTGCAGGCCCGCGATCTCGTCGCCGAGCGCGCGGTCGGCCTCGGCCCGCAGCGCGGCGCGGTCGGCGTTCAGCGTCTCCGTCGCCGCGCGGCGGCCGGCGGCGTACCCGGCGGCGTGCCCCTGCACCCGGGCGCGCTCGTGCACCTCGGGCGTCTCGTCCTTCACCAGCTCCGGGAACGCGAGCGGCGTCATCCGCACCGCCACGGGGCGCGTGCGGGTGTCGTCCTGCTCGAACGCGACCGGGGCGGCGACCCGCGCGCGGGGCCTGGCCGGGGCGGGGCTCCCGAGCTCCGGGAACGCGATGGGCGCGAATGCGGCGCTAGTCGACATACTCTTCCTCCGGCTCGGCGGGCCCCGTCTCGGGGACGTCGGTCTCCTCGGCCGGGGCTTCCTCGCCCGCGACCTTCTTCAGCTCCAGGCCGGTCGTCCCGGCCAGCTCGCGGATCGCGCGCACGACCACGTTGCGCGCCTCCTCCACCTGCCGCTTCGGCACGCGGCCGAGCTCGCCGGCCTCCTCGGCCAGCGACTCGCGGTTGCGCTCCGACATGTTGGAGGTGATCGCGGACGAGATCTCGGACGCCGCGCCCTTCAGCGCGAGCGCCAGCGTCGAGAGGTCGACGCCGCGCAGCACCTGCTGGAGGTCGCGGTCCTGCAGGCGCGGCACGTCCTCGAACGACAGCAGCCGGGCGCGGACCTCGTCGGCGAGCAGGCCGTCCTTCTCGCGCAGGCCGTCCAGCAGGGCGCCCTCGTCGGCCGGCTCGGCGTGGTTCATGATGTCGACGAGCGGCTGCACGCGCAGCTGCGGCACCCCGGGCTCGCCGTCGTCGTCGATCGCGATCACCGTCTCGGAGGCGGCGAGCCGCGCGCGGCGGCGCAGGACGTCGGCGACGATCGAGCCCGCCTCCGGCGCCGGCGACGTCATCGTGGCGACCGCCCGCGCGATGTCGACGCGGCGCCCCGGGTCCTGCGACATCAGGATCTTGGCGGCGAGGTCGGGCCCCAGCTGCACCAGCACGAAGGCGACGACCTCGGCGCTGTCGTGCTCCACGAGCGCGGCCGCGCGGGCCGGCTCCAGCTCCTCGAGGAATGCGAACGTCGCGCTCGAGCCGGGCGCGGCGATGCGCTCCAGCAGCTCGGTCTGCCGCTCGCCCTCGAACGCCGCCTCGATCAGCTGCGTCGCGACGTCGTGGCCGGTCAGCTCCGTCGGCTCCGGCGGCGCCTCGACGAGGTCCTTGAACTGCTCGATCGCGAGCATGGCGTCGCGCCCGCTGACGTCGCGCATCCGCGCCATCTCGGCGGTGATCTCCTCCGCCTCCTCGGCCCCGAAGGTCCTGAGCACGGCGGAGGCGCGCTCGGTGCTCATGTTCATGAGCACGAGCGCGGCCTTCTGCACCCCGGTCAGCTCCCGGGTCTCGACCTCCGCGGTCATGCGCGGCTCCGCTCACCCATGAGCACCCGCAGGTACTCGGCGGTCTGCGCCGGGTCGCCGCCGGCGAGCGCGTCGACGTCGGCCTGCATCTGCGCGTACGCGGGGTCCGCGGTCGGCAGCACCTCGGTCGGCGCGATGCCCGCGGGCAGGCCTTGCGCCCCGGGCATGCCGGCCCAGCCGCCGAGCTGACCGGGCGCGCCGGCGCCGAGCAGGGCCGGGTCGCCGGGCAGCCCGCCCGGGACGACGCCGAGCACGCCGCCGTCGACGGCGGTCGCGGCGGGCTCCTCCCGCTTGAACAGCTTCTTCAGCAGGACGAACAGCAGGATCAGCAGCAGGAGCCCGCCGACCACCTTGATCGCGGTCGTGATGATCTCGGTCGTCTGCGCGGCGCCCGCGTCCTTCTGCGACTGCGCGAGCGCGGCCGCGGCCTGCTTCGCGGCGGCGTTCGAGAAGGGCAGGAAGTTCACCGACACCGAGTCGCCGCGCGCGGTGTTCACGCCGGCGGCGTTGGACACGAGCTGCGAGATCTGCGCGGTCGAGGCGATGGCGCCGGCCGGGGTGTTCACCGCGACGGCGATCGTCTGCCGGTTCAGCGTCCCGGGCACGATCGTCTCGTCCGTGACCGTCTTGTCGACCCCGTTGTTCTTCACGCCCTGCTTCGACACGTACTTGCCGCTGCTGCCGGTGCCGGCCGCGCCGCCGGCCGGGATGCTGGTCGTGTCGTTGCCGAGCACGCCGCTGGCCGCGCCGCCGTTCGCGGCGCCGCCGTTGTAGGTCTGCTCGTTGGTGCTCTCGGACAGCACGGGCGCCTGGCTCGGCGTCGTGTAGGTCTCGCTGCGCTTCGTGCCGGAGGAGCGGGACACGTCGGCGGCGACGGTCACCATCGCCTGGCCCGGGCCGAGCACCTTGTCGAGCATCGTCTGCACGGCGTCCCTGGTGCGGGCCTCGTAGTCGCTCGCCTGGTCGCTCGCCGCACCCGCGGTGCCGCCGCCGACCGCGGACAGGGTGTTGCCGCGCTGGTCGACGACCGACACGTTCGTGTCGGTCAGGCCCGGGTAGGCCGCGGACACCAGGTGCACGACGGCGCCGACCTGCGCGGAGGTCAGCGTGGAAGCGGTGTTCACGAACACGCTCGCCGTCGGGGACTGCTTCTCGTCGGAGAAGACCGTCTGCTCCGGGATCGCGAGCTGCACGCTCGCGGCCGAGACGCCCTGGATCGACTCGATCGTCTTGGCGAGCTCGCCCTCGATCGCGCGCTTGAAGGTGACGTCCTGCTGGAACTGGCTGGCCGTGACGCCCATGCTGTCGAGCAGGGAGTAGCCGCCCGCGCCGCTCGAGAGCAGGGTGGCGGTCGCCAGGCGCTCCGCGTCGACGCTGCCGGCGGGGACGAGGATCGTGGAGCCGCCGTCGGTCAGGTCGTACTGGACCTTGTCCTTCTGCAGCTGCGCGACCACGGCGGACGCCTCGGAGGCGGGCAGGTTCGAGTACAGCGGCGTCATCGTCGGCTTGCCGACGGCGTTCGCGAGCGCGATCCCGCCGAGGACGAGCACCGCGACGCCGATGATCGCGATGGTGCGCTGCGCGACGGTGAACTCGCGGATCGTCGCGAGCAGCCGGGTGCCCGCACCGTTCAGGCGCTTCACGCCTGCATCCGCATGATCTCGTTGAACGCCTCGACGCCCTTGTTGCGGACGGCGCTGACGAGCTCCATGGTCACCTGGGCGCGCGTGGCGGCCAGGGTCGCCTGGTGGATGTCGGTCAGGTCACCGGTGACCGCCTTCACGGCGAGGTCGTTCGCCGTGCTCTGCTGGTCGCTCAGGTTCTGGACCGCGTTCGTCAGCACGTTGCCGAAGCCGCTGCCGCCGGTGCTCTGCACCGCCGGCGTCGTGGGGATGCCGCCGAGGCCGGACAGGCCGCCGATCGCGGGGATCGCGGGGAAGGTCATCAGCTCCTGCCGATCTGCAGGGCCGCCTCGTAGGTCGTCTTCGCGCGGTCGACCACGGCGGCGTTCGCCTGGTACCCGCGCTGGGCCATGATCATCGAGGACATCTGCTCACCGAGGTCGATGTCGGGCATGCGGACGTAGCCGTCCTTGTCCGCGACCGGGTTCGTGGGGTCGTAGGTGAGCCGCCCGGCCGCGCTGCCGTGCTCCACGCCGACGACGGCGACGCCCTGGTCGCCCGCCTGCTCCTGCGCGTGGATGTACTCGGCCTGGAACGCGCTGCCGCTCGTCGGCTTCGCCGTGTTGACGTTGGCGATGTTGTTCGAGATCGCGTTCAGCCACGCCTGATGCGTGTTCAGGGCCGACGCGGCGATGCCGATGGCGTCCATCAGCTCGTCCTCATCGCCGAGCGCGTCAGGTCGAAGTCGAGGTTCACCGCGCGGGTCGCGAACTGGTACCGCAGCACCGTCTCGATGTTGTTCAGGGTCTCGTTGTCGAGGCTGACGTTGTTCCCGTCCTGCCGGGTCGGCGCGTCGGAGACGCCGGTGGTCGCGATCGCCGCGCCGCTGCCCGCCTCGACGGACTGGGCGAGCGCCTGCTCGAACGACACGGTGCGCGCGTGGTAGTTCGGCGTGTTCACGTTCGCGATGTTCTGCGCGATCGTGCGCTGGCGCAGGGCCAGGCCGTCGAGCGCGCTGGACAGCGCGTTCATGGACACCGAATCGAACACGGCGCATTCCGTTCTCAGTCGAGGGGAAGCGATGCGCGGCCGATCCGTGGCCTGGTGAACCGAGCGATCCGTGCTCGATGCAGCGACGCTATGCGCAACCTTCAACCCGAGGTGGAAGCGACGCGCCCTCATTCGGCCGAGGACCGCCCTCATTCGGGGGCCATGTCCGTTTTGAAGGTGATCCGGTCGCCCAGCCGGCAGATCCAGAGATCCCCTACGACCGGATCACCTTCAAAACGGACTCAGCGACCCGCTCTCCGCTGGTCGAGGTGCGGAGCGCAGCGGAGCCTTGAGCGACGTCCTGAGGCTCTCGAAGGGACCACCCCCGCCAGCAGTCCACCCCCGTCGGTCGAGGTGCGGAGCGCAGCGGAGCCTCGAGCGATGTCCTGAGGCTCTCGAAGGGACCACCTCCGCCCGCGGGCTCGAGTGATCTCGAGGCTCGCTGCGCTCGCACCTCGATCAACGGCGGAGGTGCGGAGACGGTCTTCAGCCCACGCGGTCGACGTACACCGGCGCGCTCGACAGCGCGCGGCGCGGGGCGGGCCGGCGCGTGGCGGCGAGCGACGCCGCGACCTCGGCGCGCTCGGAGCGCAGCCGCTCGAGCAGCCGGCGCTGCCGGCCGAGGATCCCGTTGGCGCGGTGCTGCTCCTCGTCGTCCATCGGACGGATCGAGGTCGGCGGCTCCCAGCCCTGCAGGGCGGAGAGGTCGCCGGTCTCGGCCGCGACGACCCGCTCCTCCAGGTCGTCGAGCACCGGGCCCCAGGGATCCCAGGCCATCAGCCGACCGCGTCCCGGCGCAGCGCCGCCTCGTGCATGGCGACCTTGAGCGCGGCCTCGTGCCACGCGGTGCGCAGGGGCTCGAGCAGCCGGATGCACTCGCGGGTCTTCTCGACGTCGCGGCCGGTGTTCGCCCGCATCATGCCGTTCAGCACGTACGAGTAGATGGCCACCAGGCCGGGGCCGCCGTCCCACACGTCGGGCCGCAGGCTGTTCATCAGCTCGCCGACGATCTCCTGCGCGTGCAGCAGCTGCGCGGAGGCGGTGGGCCAGTCCGCGGTCAGCTGCGCGGCCTCCGCGCGCTGCAGGTCGAGCAGCAGGCGGTCGTACAGCATGACGAGCAGCTTCGCCGGGGAGGCGTTCAGCACGCTGTCGCGGTTGTAGAGGGAGCGGGCGGCGGCGAGGTCGTTGCGCATGTGTTGGCTACTTCGTGCTCTGGTAGTTGGTCGTCAGCCCGGAGATCTGGCTGGTGAGGTAGCTCGCCTGCGAGCTGAGGCTGTTCAACGCGGTCTCGAGCGCGTTGAACTGGTTCGTGTACTGCTGCTGGATCGCGGCGAGCCGCGTGTCCCAGTCGCCGATCTCCTTGTTCAGGTTCGACTCGGTCGACTGCTGCGACGTGATCTTCTGCGTCAGCGTGCCGGTCGTCGAGTTCGACGCGGCGTCGGCCGCCTTCGCGACCCGGCCGGCGATCGTCTGGAACAGCGAGGTCGTGCCGCTCGGGTCGCTCTGCATCGCCGCAGCGAACTTCGCCTGGTCGAAGGTGATCGTCCCGTCCTTGGTGAGGTTGATGCCGATCGTCGACGGGGAGGTCGTGGTGCCGACCGCGCCCGACACGGCGCTCAGCAGGGCGTCCTTGACGGACCGCACGAGCGAGTCGCCGGTGAAGACGCTGCCGGTGGTGCTGGACGAGGTGCCGCTGGTGCTCGCCGTCGTCGTGATCGCGGTGGCGGCGGCGATGCCGGAGAACAGCGTGGTGAGGCTCGCGGTCAGCGTCTGCGCACTGGTCGTCGCAGCGGTGGAGTCTGCAGCGATCGTGACGGTGGCGGCCGCGGTGCTGACGGCCGAGACCGTGACGTCGACGCCGCCGAGCAGCGAGGAGAACGTGTTGCTCGTCGAGCTGACCTGCTGCTCCGCGCCCGGCACGTTCTTGTAGAGCGTCAGCTGCGCGCTCTGCGCCGTGGAGACGTTCGTCACGGCGACGGGCGGGGCGCTCGTGTCGCTCCCCTGGTAGACCGAGAAGCCGTTGCCGTCACCCGTCGCACCGCGCAGCTGCAGGCGGAAGATCGTCTTGCCGTCCTGGTCGGTGCCGGACGCGATCTTGGTCGCCGTGATCCCGGTGCCGGACCCGTTGATCGCGCCGACGACGTCGTCGAGGTTCGTCGAGGCGGCGGTGAAGGTCTTGGCAGCACCGGTGCCGACCTGGATCGTGATGTCGGGCTTCCCGGTGCCGGCGGGGTCGGGCCAGGCGGTCATCGCGCCGGTGACGGAGACCTGCGCCTTCGCCAGCTGGTCGACGGTGAAGGAGACGGACCCGGCGGAGGCGGTGCTCGACGCCTGGGCGGTCACGCCGCTCGTGTCGCTGGTCGCGGTGAAGGAGGCGAGCGCGCCGGGCTTCGCTGCGGCGGCTGCGGTCGTCGCGATGGCGGCGACGGAGGTGTTGAGGGACTGCAGCGCGGTCCGGTACGTCGTCGCGCTGGACAGCTGCGTCTTCAGCTGGTTCTGCGGCAGCGCCTCGATCGACATCAGCTTGGTGATGATGCCGCTCGTGTCGAGGCCGCTCGAGAGCCCGGAGATCCCGAGCCCGGACAGCGAGGTGCCGGAGATGCCCGCCATCGGGGTCTCCTTCCTCGAGCAGTGGTGGGGTGCGGGGGGAACGACCGAAGCCGCGGCGACGCGAGGACCTGGAGCGGCCTCGCGTCACCGCGGCATCGGGTGGATCAGCCGAGCAGCTTGAGCGCCAGCTGCGGCAGCGAGTTCGCCTGGGCGAGCATCGCGGTACCGGACTGCGACAGCACGTTCGCCCGGGTGTAGTTGACCATCTCCTGCGCCATGTCGACGTCGGTGATGCGGCTCTTCGCAGCGGTCAGGTTCTGCACCGAGGTGCTGATCGTGGAGACCACGTTGTTGAACCGGTTCTCGATCGCACCAATGTTCGCGCGGGCCTTCGAGACGTTCGCGATCTGCGCATCAATGGCCGTGATCGCGGCCTGTGCGTTCACGGCAGAGTCGAACTTGATCGACCCGGCGTTGGCCACTGCGGCCGTACCCGCCTCGTGGAGCGCCCCGTTGGTACCCGTCCCGTCATCGGACGTGACCGCACTGCCGTCCTTCGCCGTGACCAGCAGCTTGAACGTCCCGCTGTCGTTGATCTTCACCGCCGTGAATGTCGCCGAGAAGGCGGAGTCACCGCTGAGCGCAGCGATGGCCTTATCGACCTTCGCCTCGTTGAGCTGGGCAGCGGTCATCGACGAATTGGTGTACCCATCAGCAGCGGTCAGCGCGTCGCTCGTCGCATCCGACACGTCGTACTTCGTGGTGGAACCATTGTCATTCGTCGCGATGAACGACGTCACGGTCTTGATCTGTGCAGTCGTGAACTTGTCACCCGACGAGCCGTTAGTGAGGGCCGCAGCCACCCCAGCGAGATTCGCGCCTGACAGGTCGACCGTGATCTGGCTCTGGGAGTTTCCGTCAGCACCCACCTGGAAGCGGAAGGCCTGAGTAGAGCCGTCGAGCAGGTTCGTACCGTTGAAGTTGACCGAGCTACCGATACGGGCGAGTTCCGCCGTAAGGCTGGTCGCCTCCGAAGTGATCGCCGCACGAGCACTGGTGCTGTTCGAGTCGTTGCCCGCCTGCACCGCGAGGTCGCGGAGCCGGCCGAGGATCGACTGCGCCTGGCTGAGCGCGCCGTCTGCGGTCTGCACGAGCGAGGTGCCGTCCTGCGCGTTTCGGGCCGCCTGCTGCAGGCCCGAGACCTGAGCGCCGAGCTGCGTGGAGATCGTGAGACCCGCCGCATCGTCACCGGCCTGGTTGATGCGCAGACCGCTGGACAGCCGCTCGAGCGACTTGCTCAGCGAGTTCTGCACGTTGGTCAGGTTGCGATACGTGTTGAGCGCATCGTTGTTGGTGTTGATTGCGAATCCCATGATGTTCCTCCGTGATTACTGGGATGTGGACAGTGCGGTCCATCCGTGGTCCGACGCGAATGCCTATCGGCGCTGATTCCCCGCCGGTAAGCCGTCGCCCCGAAGTAGGGGCACTGCTCGGTGTTCAGTTATGAGGTCGATCAGGACGCCGCGCGGACGACGACCGGTGCCGGCATCGTCATCCCGGCGGCCGAAGTCTCCGCGAGGCGCGCCAGGTAGGCCGCGCGCCGCGCCGGGGCCGTCTTCGAGCCGGCGTCGATCGTCGGCGCGGGCCCCGTCGCATAGTGCGTCTGCAGGCCCTCGCGCATCATGCGAACGGCTTCGGAGCGCTGCTGCGACACCGCGCTGTGCGTCAGCCCCAGCTCCGTCGCCAGGTCGCCGACCGTGCGCTCGTGGAAGTAGACCTGCTCGACGATGTAGCGCATCCGCTCCGGCAGGCTCTTCACCGCGGCGGTGACGTAGCGGGTGCGCTCGGTCTCGAGCACCGCCTCCTCCGGCCCGACCGTCGAGGCGGCGATGACGTCCGAGACCGTCTCGTCCAGTGCCGACACAGATCGCTGCGCGTCCGCCATCGCCTCGGCGGCGGACGCCCGGTCGACGCCGAGCGACTCCGCCAGCTCGTCGAGCGTGGGCGTGCGGCCGAGCGCCGAGGTCAGGCGCTCCTGCACCTTCAGCGACTCCTTGATGCGGCGGCGGGCCGTGCGGGTCGCCCAGTCGGCGGCGCGCATCTCGTCCGCGATGGCGCCGAGCACCCGCCTGCGGGCGAAGGCGCCGAAGGGCACGCCCTGCGCGGGGTCGAAGCTCTCCGCGGCCATGACGAGGCCCAGCGCGCCGGCAGCGGCGAGGTCGTCGCGCGACAGGTGGGTCGCCTTCCGGGCGACCTCGTTCACGAGGTACCCGACGATGGCGAGGTTCTCGCGCACCAGGCGGTCGCGCTCCGTGCGTGCCGTCATGACTCCCCCTCGTGGATGGCGGCGCGTCACGGCCGCGGCTCGAACGTAGGAGCGGCCCTCCCGTTCCCGACCGCTCGCCCCGCCCCCACTTCGGGCGCCCGCGGCACACTCCGAAACGCACGCTTGCCCCGTCTTGTCACAACGCGCCGCGCGAGACCGCAACCAGTGGCAAGCCCGCGCGCTCGGCAGCGCGGACTTGCCTCGTGTTGCGACGACACCCCGTCCTCGACGACAAGAAGTGGCAAGCCCGCGTCCCTGGCAGCGCGGACCTGCCATTTGTTGTCGTGACGCGCCGCGCGGGATCGCAAGAAGTGGCAAGTCCGCGTTCCGTGGCCCCAGTTCGGGTGCGTCGCGCCTCCCGTGCCGCGTGGTTCCGCGGCAGTACCGTGCCCGCGACGAGCAGCCCGCTTACGTGCGGGCGCCGCCGGCCGACAGTGGGATCCGCCATGACGGACGAAGGAGGAGGACCGCGATGAGCGCCAACGACCTCTCCACCCTGCTGTGGCGCGAGCGCGAGCTGCTCGACATGCTCGTCTTCAAGCTGGAGGAGGAGCAGCTGCTGCTCACCGCCGGCCGCAGCAAGTGGCTGCACCACGCCACCCGGGAGGTGGAGGCGGTGCTCGGGCACCTGCGCACCACGGGCATCGAGCGCACCGTCGAGGCCTCCGCGGTCGCGATCGAGTGGGGCCTGCCGGAGGACGCGACGCTGCGGCAGCTGGTCGACGGCGCCCCCGACGGCGCGTGGCGCGAGATCCTCCAGTCGCACCTGTCGGCGCTCACCGCGCTGACCGCGCAGATCGCCGACGTCCGCGACACGAATCTCACCTACCTGCGCGCGGCCACCCGCGCGACGCAGGAGACCCTCGCGACGGTCGGCACCGGCGCGCCCGCGAGCCAGGAGTACACCGGCCGCGGCGTGCGCCAGTCCGGCTCCGGCGGCTACGCCCACCTCTTCGACCGTCGGGCCTGACGCGATGGCCAGCACCTTCGGCGCGTTCAACACCGCGTACAGCGGCCTCGCCGCCGCGCGCGCGGCGCTGGAGCTCACCGGCCAGAACGTCGCGAACGTCAACACCCCGGGCTACACGCGGCAGCGCGTCGACCAGGTGTCCGTGCCCGGCACCGACTACGCGAACCGCTTCACGCTCGGGCTGAACATCGGGCAGGGCACGCAGATCACCGGGATCTCGCGCCTCGGCGACGCGCTGATCGACTCCCGCGTCCGCGACACCGCGGCGACGAGCGGGTACTGGTCGTCCGCGTCCTCCGCGCTGTCGACGGTGGAGACCGGGCTCGCGGAGCCGGGCTCGAACGGCCTGTCCAGCGCGCTGACCGCCTTCTGGAACGCGTGGGGCGCGATGAGCAACAGCCCCACCTCGTCGTCCGCGGCCAGCACGCTGCTGTCGACCGCGCAGTCGCTGACCGGTCGCATCGCCGCCGGCTACACGGCGGCGCAGACGGGCTGGACGAACCAGCGCACCGCCACCAGCGACACCGTCGCGCAGATCAACCAGGCCACCTCCGCCGTCGCGACGCTGAACGACCAGATCCTGCGGATCACGGTCTCGGGCGGCAACGCGAACGAGCTGATGGACCGCCGCGACGCCGCCCTGACGACGCTCTCGACGCTCGCGGGAGCGACGACGCGCACCGCCGCGAACGGTTCGATGGACGTCATCATCGGCGGCAGCACCGTCGTGTCCGGCGGCTCGGCGAAGGCGCTCGCGCTCGGCGGATCGGCCTCCATGGAGTCGGCGGCCGGCCACCCGATCCAGCTCGAGTTCGCCGACAAGCCCGGCACGGCGCTCCGCGTCGAGAGCGGCACCGTCGCGGCACAGATCTCCTCGCTCGCCGCCGCGACGCCCGAGCACACCGGCGGCGCGTTCGCCGAGGCCGCGGCCGCTTACGACTCGATGGCGTCGACGCTGGAGCAGAAGGTGAACGCGGCGCACGAAGCCGGCCAGACGCCGAGCGGAGCGACCGGTGCGAAGTTCTTCGACTTCTCCAACGCCACGGGCTCCCGTGCGCTGACGCTCACGATCGTGCCGACGTCGGTGGCGGGCATCGCGGCGAGCTCCGCGACGCCGGGCTCCTCCGACGGGCAGGTCGCCGACGCGATCTCGCAGCTCGGCACCGGCGCAGACGCGCCCGACGCGGACTGGTCGACCTTCGTGACCCGCCTCGGCGCCCTCACGCAGGCCGCGACCACCCGCGCCTCCGTCGCGGACAGCGCCGCGACCGCCGCGACGACGGCGCAGACCTCGCAGAGCGGCGTCGACCTCGACGAGGAGACCGCGAACCTCGTGGTGTTCCAGCACGCCTACCAGGGCGCCGCGCGCGTCCTGAGCGCGGTCGACGAGATGCTCGACACCCTCATCAACCGCACCGGCGCCGGGAGGGGCTGATGACGACGATCGGACGGGTCACCAGCCAGCAGCTGTACCTGAACTCGCAGACGGCGATGGCGCAGTCGAAGGCCCGCCTCTCGACGCTGCAGCAGCAGTCCTCCAGCGGCATCGCCGTCGCCAAGGCCTCCGACGACCCGGTCGCCGCAGGCACGATCCTGCGCCTGCAGTCGTCGATCGCGAACAACAGCCAGTACGCCTCGAACATCACCGACGGGCTCGGCTGGCTGAGCACGGCCGACTCCGCGCTCAGCACCTCCGAGGACCTGGTCCGCAAGGCGAGCGACCTCACGATCCAGGCCGCGAACTCCGCGACCTCATCGCCCGAGGTGCGGAGCGCGATCGCGGCGCAGCTCACGAGCCTGCGGTCGGAGCTGCTCGGGCAGGCGAACACGCAGTACCTCGGCCGCTCGGTCTTCGCCGGCTCCTCCGACGCGCCCGCGGCGTTCAGCGCCGACGGCACCTTCAACGGCGTCGTGCAGGGCACGACGACCGTGCTGCCCGCCGCGCAGCGCAGGATCAGCAGCACCGAGACGATCCCCGTGAGCGGGAACGGGGCGGCGGCGTTCGGCACCCCGTCCGTGGCGGGACCGCCGGCCGTCGCGGGCACGAGCGTCTTCGAGTCGATCGACCGCGTCATCACGGCGCTGCAGTCGCCCGACTACGACACCGGCACGGCCGACAAGGCCGCGATCACGGCCGGGATCGACGACCTGAAGTCCGCGATGAGCCGGATGACGACCGAGCACGCCGTCATCGGGAACGCCTACAGTCGGATCCAGGACGCGAAGACCCGGGTCGGCGACCAGTCGACCCTCCTCGAGCAGCAGCGCTCCGACGTGCAGGACATCGACACGACGAAGGTGCTGCTCGACCTGAAGACCCAGGAGCTCGCCTACCAGACGAGCCTCGCCGTGACCGCCCAAGTCCTCCAACCGACCCTGATGAGCTTCCTGCGCTGATGACGAACCTCACTGCCACCCGCTCCGCCCGGCTCAGCTTCACGGCACCGCCGCCCGGCTTCGCCCCGCTGACCGAGTTCGACCTCGCGCCCGTCGACGGCGCGTCCGGCCTCTACACGCTGCGCGACACCGCCGGCGAGGGCCTCCGGCTGTTCCTGCTCGACCCGACCCTGTACCTGGCCGACTACCTGCCGGAGATCGGGGACGAGGAGCTGGCCGCCCTCGGCGTCTCGTCGGTCGCCGAGGTCGACGTCTACGTCGTCGCGGATCTGCAGGACGGCGCGCCGATCGTGAACCTGCTCGCGCCGATCGTGGTCAACCCGGTCACGGCCGCCGCGACGCAGCTGATCCTCGAGGAGGACTGGCCCCTCCAGGCGCAGCTCGCCGCGGCGTAGCCGCGGGTCAGAGCGCCAGCAGCAGCCGCTGCACGACGTCGCGGCGCACGCCGCCCTGCGCGAAGGTCGCATCGAGTGCCGCCTGCAGGTCGAGGACCAGGCGGTCGCCGTCCTGCTTGCGCGCGGGCACCGGGGTCGGGCCGAGGTGCAGCGTCCGCCCGTCGATGCGCGTCGCCGCGGCCGGAGCCGCCGTCAGGGCGGTGCTACTCGCGGCAGCGGACGCGGGGCGCACGAACGCGGTCGAGGTCTCGGGCGACCGCATGGCCATGATCCGCTCGAACTCGCTGATGCTGCGCGTGGTCCTGCCCGGTGTCGTCGGCGTCGACACCGCGCTCGCAACGGCCGGAAGGCCCGACCGGATCGGTGCCTCCGCGATCGGGGCGGGCGTCGACACCAGCGCCGACGTCGGAGCCGAGCCCGCGGTCGAGGCGGGTGCCGCGGTCCCGGCCGGCGAACCGGCCGCTCGATCAGCGTCCGTCGACGACGAGGGATCGCTGCTCGTCGGCTGCGTGGTCACGCCAGCAGGCGCGTCCCCGGAGGATGCGGGAGCGGTGGCCGAGGCCCCGGTCGTGCTCACGAAGGTGTCGTCGACCGGTGCGGATGACGCGGTCGGCGTGCTGCTCGGCGTGCTGGACGCCGGCGTGCTCGAGGTCGGCGTGCTCGAGGTCGGCGTGCTGGACGCCGGCGTGGTCGAGGCGGGCGCCGTCGCACCGCCCGTGGACGTGGTGGGAGCCGTCGTCGATCCGGTCGTCGACGAGCCCGTGCCGGAGCCGGTCGTCCCGGACCCGGTCGTCGACCCGCTGGTCGAGCCACCGCTGCCCGACGTGGAGCTCGTGCCGCCCGTCGAGCCGCTGCCCGACGACGATCCGGAGCCGGCCGGCGGGGTGGTGCGGCCGGAGCCGAAGATGGGGAACAGCAGTGCCACGGAAGCGCTCCTCGAAGCAGGTGCCCGGGCGCGGGTGACGCGGGTGCTGGGTGCACCGTGGGCATCTCGATGCTGACGGGCGGCGACAGCCGCCGTCGAGCCCCCATCGAGGGCACGCGGGGATGGCGGAGGGGGCCTCGATCTCGAGATCGAGGCCCCCTCGCGTCCCGCGGGACGAGAGGCTCCACTCCCCCGTCCGCGGACTCGGCGGGCCGCCCGTCGCGGCCGGCCGAGCGGTCTCAGGCGCTCTGGATGTCCGCCAGCAGCAGCGCCGCCATGTGCTGCACCTTCGGCTCGACGTATGCGTCGAGGGCGCGCAGGATCTGCGTGTACTGGCGGATCACGCGGGTGATCGCCTCGCTGCGCCAGCGCTCCCGGAGGGCGTCGAGCGACGCCTCGGTCATCGCGGGCTCGAGCACCAGGGAGCGGCGCACGTGCTCGGTGATGACCCCGTCCAGCGAGGTCGTGAGGGCGTGCAGCGCGCCGTGCGGCACGTCGTCCAGCTGCAGCTCGGCCGCCCAGCGGGGGCACGTCGCGCAGGGGCTCAGGCGCCGGCGTGCGGTCGCCGGGTCCCAGCGGGGCAGCCAGTCGAGCCACTGGCCGACGGCGCGTTCGACCTCGCGCTCGAGGCGGTACGGGCGCAGCATCAGCGCGCTCCGGAGAAGACGGAGGGGTGGTGGGGGAACACGAGCATCACCGCGGGTCCTGGTGGTGGGCAGACGCCGCGCGGGGACGCGGCAGGCCGGCTGGGTGACCGGCTCCCTCCAACCTAGGGAGGCGCGCCGCGCGGCGGGATCCCCCGTGCGGGGTGCATTTCGTAGGCGGATCTCCGGTGGATGCGGAGATCCGCCTACGAAATGGAAGAGGCCCGCCTGCCGGAGCAGACGGGCCTCTTCGCGATGGGCGGCCTAGTTGTAGGTGCCCGGGGTGTAGTCGTCGCTCGAGAAGGACTCGAAGTCGACGAACGACAGGTCGGCGTCGTTGAACATCGAGTCGTCGCCGAACGAGCGCAGCGGGTAGCGCTCGGCCTTCGCCTCCTCCGTCGGCTCGACCGTCACGTCGCGGTACTTGGCGAGGCCCGTACCGGCCGGGATCAGCTTGCCGATGATGACGTTCTCCTTCAGGCCCAGCAGGCTGTCGGACTTGCCGTCCATCGCCGCCTGGGTCAGCACGCGGGTCGTCTCCTGGAAGGAGGCGGCGGACAGCCACGACTCCGTCGCGAGCGACGCCTTCGTGATGCCCATGACCTCCTGGCGCGCGGACGCGGTCTTGCGACCCTCGGCCAGCGCGGCCCGGTTGACGTCCTGGTAGCGGCTGCGGTCCACGAGCTCGCCGGGGAGCAGGTCGGTGTCGCCGTGGTCGACGACGGTGACCTTGCGCAGCATCTGCCGCACGATGACCTCGATGTGCTTGTCGTGGATCGGCACGCCCTGGCTGCGGTAGACGCCCTGGACGCCGTCCACGAGGTGCTGCTGCACCGCGCGGACACCCTTGACCCGCAGGACCTCCTTCGGGTCGACCGACCCGACGTGGAGCTGCTGGCCGAGCTCGACGTGCTGCCCGTCCTCGACGAGGAGGGTCGCGCGGCGGAGCACCGTGTAGGCGAACTCCTCCTCGCCGTTGTCCGGCGTGAGGATGATCTTCCGCTGGCGGTCGTGGTCCTCGATCGAGATGCGACCGGCCGCCTCCGCGATCGGCGACGCACCCTTCGGGGTGCGGGCCTCGAACAGCTCCTGCACGCGGGGCAGACCCTGCGTGATGTCGTCCGCGGACGCCACACCACCGGTGTGGAAGGTGCGCATCGTCAGCTGGGTGCCGGGCTCGCCGATCGACTGGGCCGCGATGATGCCGACGGCCTCGCCGATGTCCACGAGCAGGCCCGTGGCGAGCGAACGGCCGTAGCACTTGGCGCAGACGCCGACCGCCGACTCGCAGGTCAGCACGGAGCGCACCTTGATGTGCTCGATGCCGGCCGTCGCCAGCTTGTCGATCAGCACGTCGCCCACGTCGGCGCCCGCCTCGGCCAGCACCTCGCCCGCCTCGGTCACCACGTCGGTCGCGAGCGTGCGGCCGTAGACCGCGTTCTCGACGTTCTCGCTCGTGGAGAGGTCGAGGCCGCGGCTGGTGCCGCAGTCGTCCTCGCGGATGATGACGTCCTGCGACACGTCGACCAGACGACGGGTCAGGTAGCCCGAGTCCGCCGTGCGGAGCGCCGTGTCGGCCAGGCCCTTGCGGGCGCCGTGGGTCGAGATGAAGTACTCGGCCACGGTGAGGCCCTCGCGGTACGAGTGCACGATCGGGCGCGGGATGATCTCGCCCTTCGGGTTCGACACGAGGCCGCGCATGCCGGCGATCTGACGGACCTGCATCCAGTTGCCTCGAGCGCCCGACGACACCATCCGGTTGATGTTGTTGTCGACCGGCAGGTTCGCCTGCATCGCGGAGGCGACCTCGGCCGTGGCCCGGTTCCAGATCTCGATGAGCTCCTGGCGGCGCTCCTCCGGCGTGATCAGACCGAGGTCGCGCTGCGACTCGATCTTCGCGGCCTTCGCCTCGGCGTCCTCGAGGATGCCGGCCTTCGACGGCGGGGTGAGCACGTCGGACAGCGAGACCGTCACACCGGAGCGCGTGGCCCAGTAGAAGCCCGCGTCCTTGATGCGGTCCAGCGTCGCGGCGACCTCCACCTTGGGGTAGCGCTCCGCGAGGTCGTTGACGATCGCGGAGATGCGGCCCTTGTCGGCGAGGTCGTCGACGAACGGGTAGTCCGTCGGCAGCGCCTCGTTGAAGATCGCGCGGCCGAGGCTCGTCTCGAGCAGCACGGTGTCGACCGACTCGGTCGCACCGGGCGGGACGATGCCCGTCAGGCGGATCCGCGCCTTCGCGTTCAGGTGCAGCGTGCCCTGGTCCTTGGCCATGATCGCCTCGGCGACCGACGAGAACACGCGGCCCTCGCCGACGGCGCCCGGGGTGACGGTCGTCAGGTGGTGCAGGCCGATGATCATGTCCTGGCTGGGCAGGGTCACCGGGCGGCCGTCGGACGGCTTCAGGATGTTGTTCGAGGCGAGCATCAGGATGCGGGCCTCGGCCTGGGCCTCGACGGACAGCGGCAGGTGGACGGCCATCTGGTCGCCGTCGAAGTCCGCGTTGAACGCGGCGCAGACGAGCGGGTGCAGCTGGATCGCCTTGCCCTCGACGAGCTGCGGCTCGAACGCCTGGATGCCGAGGCGGTGCAGGGTCGGCGCGCGGTTCAGCAGCACGGGGCGCTCGCGGATGATCTCCTCGAGCACGTCCCACACCTGCGGGCGCGAGCGCTCGACCATGCGCTTGGCGGCCTTGATGTTCTGCGCGTGGCTCAGGTCGATGAGGCGCTTGATCACGAACGGCTTGAAGAGCTCGAGCGCCATCTGCTTGGGCAGACCGCACTGGTGCAGCTTCAGCTGCGGGCCGACGACGATGACCGAGCGGCCCGAGTAGTCGACGCGCTTGCCGAGCAGGTTCTGGCGGAACCGGCCCTGCTTGCCCTTCAGCATGTCGGACAGGCTCTTCAGCGCCCGGTTGCCGGTGCCCGTGACCGGGCGGCCGCGGCGGCCGTTGTCGAAGAGCGCGTCGACCGCCTCCTGCAGCATCCGCTTCTCGTTGTTCACGATGATCTCCGGCGCGCCCAGGTCGAGCAGGCGGCGGAGGCGGTTGTTGCGGTTGATGACGCGGCGGTACAGGTCGTTCAGGTCGGAGGTCGCGAAGCGGCCGCCGTCCAGCTGGACCATCGGGCGCAGCTCAGGCGGGATCACGGGTACGACGTCGAGCACCATCGCGGCCGGCGAGTTGCCGGTGGCGAGGAACGAGCTGACGACCTTGAGCCGCTTGATCGCGCGGATCTTCTTCGCGCCCTTGCCCTCGGCGATCTGCTGGTGCAGCAGGTCGCTCTCGGCCTGCAGGTCGAAGGCGATCAGGCGGCGCTTGATCGCCTCGGCGCCCATGTGGGCCTCGAAGTAGGTGCCGTAGCGGTCGACCAGCTCGTTGTAGATCGCGTCCTCGGGCTTGAGGTCGCCGACCTTCAGGTTGCGGAAGTCGTCCCAGACCTTCTCGAGCACCGTGGCCTGGTCGTCGAAGGCGCGGCGGATCTGCGCCATCTCCTTCTCGCCCACGTCGCGGGTGCGGCGCTTCTGGTCGCTCTTCGCGCCCTCCTCCTCCAGGGAGGCGAGGTCCTGCTCGAGCCGGCTGAGGCGCTCGTTGATGCGGGCGTCGCGCTGGTCGTTCAGGGCCTTGATCTCGAGGCGCAGCTCGTTCTCGAGGTCGGGCATGTCGTCGTGACGGCCCTCCTCGTCGATCTCGATGATCATGTACGCCGCGAAGTAGATGACCTTCTCGAGGTCCTTCGGCGCCATGTCGAGGAGGTAGCCGAGCCGGCTCGGCACGCCCTTGAAGTACCAGATGTGCGTGACGGGCGCGGCGAGCTCGATGTGGCCCATCCGCTCGCGGCGCACGGAGGACTTGGTGACCTCCACGCCGCACCGCTCGCAGACGATGCCCTTGAAGCGGACGCGCTTGTACTTGCCGCAGGAGCACTCCCAGTCGCGGGAGGGCCCGAAGATCTGCTCCCCGAAGAGGCCGTCCTTCTCCGGCTTCAGAGTGCGGTAGTTGATGGTCTCCGGCTTCTTGACCTCGCCGTAGGACCAGCGACGGATGTCGTCGCCGGTGGCCAGGCCGATGCGGAGCTCATCGAAGGTGGTGACGTCGAGCACTGAATCTCTTCTCTTCTACTGATTCGTTACGTGTCGAATGCGGGGCCGGGTTCAGATGTCGTCGATGGACGACGACTCGAACCGGGCCGAGATGTTGATGCCGAGCTCCTCCGCCGCGCGGAAGACCTCCTCGTCGGTGTCCTTGAGGCTGACGACCTGGCCGTCGGCGGAGAGGACCTCCACGTTCAGGCAGAGCGACTGCATCTCCTTGATGAGCACCTTGAACGACTCGGGGATGCCGGGCTCCTGGATGTTCTCGCCCTTGACGATCGCCTCGTAGACCTTCACGCGGCCGAGGATGTCGTCGGACTTGATCGTCAGGAGCTCCTGCAGCGCGTAGGCCGCGCCGTAGGCCTCGAGGGCCCACACCTCCATCTCGCCGAAGCGCTGGCCGCCGAACTGCGCCTTCCCGCCCAGCGGCTGCTGGGTGATCATCGAGTAGGGGCCGGTCGACCGGGCGTGGATCTTGTCGTCCACCAGGTGGTGCAGCTTCAGGATGTACATGTAGCCGACGCTCACCGGGTCCGGGAACGGCTCACCGGAGCGGCCGTCGAACAGCTGCGTCTTGCCGGAGGAGCCGATCAGGCGCTCGCCGTCGCGGTTGAGGGTCGTCGAGTCGAGCAGACCCGCGATCTCCTCCTCGGCCGCACCGTCGAAGACGGGCGTCGCGAGCTTGGAGTTCGCCGGCGCGGAGTGCGCCGCCTCGGGCAGGCGCGCGGCCCACTCGGGGTTCCCCTCGACCTGCCAGCCCTGCTTCGCGACCCAGCCGAGGTGCGTCTCGAGCACCTGGCCGAAGTTCATGCGGCCCGGGATGCCCAGCGGGTTCAGCACGACGTCGACCGGCGTGCCGTCCGCGAGGAACGGCATGTCCTCGACCGGCAGGATCTTCGAGATGACGCCCTTGTTGCCGTGGCGGCCCGCGAGCTTGTCGCCCTCGGTGATCTTGCGCTTCTGGGCGATGTAGACGACCACGCGCTGGTTCACGCCGGAGCCGAGCTCGTCGTCGTTCTCCGCGGAGAACTCCTTGACCGCGATGACCGTGCCCTGCTCGCCGTGCGGCACCTTCAGGGAGGTGTCGCGGACCTCGCGGCTCTTCTCGTTGAAGATCGCGCGCAGCAGGCGCTCCTCGGCCGACAGCTCGGTCTCGCCCTTCGGCGTGACCTTGCCGACCAGGATGTCGCCGGGGCTGACCTCGGCGCCGATGCGGATGATGCCGCGCTCGTCGAGGTCCGCCAGCAGGTCCGGCGCCACGTTCGGCAGGTCGCGGGTGATCTCCTCCTTGCCCAGCTTGGTGTCGCGGGCGTCGACCTCGTACTCCTCGATGTGGATCGAGGAGAGGACGTCGTCCTTCACCAGGTTCTGGCTGAGGATGATCGCGTCCTCGAAGTTGTGGCCCTCCCACGGCATGAACGCGACCAGCAGGTTCTTGCCGAGCGCGAGCTCGCCGTTCTCCGTCGCCGGCCCGTCCGCGAGCACCTCGCCGACCTCGACGCGCTGCCCGGCGTCGACGATCACGCGGTGGTTGTACGACGTGCCCTGGTTGGAGCGGTCGAACTTGCGCAGGTAGTAGGTCTCCGTGCCGCCCTCGTCGAGCTGCACCGTGACCGCGTCGGCCGAGACCTCCGCGACGACGCCGGCGCCGTTGGTGGTGACCACGTCACCGGCGTCGATCGCCGCGTAGCCCTCCATGCCGGTGCCGACCACGGGGCTCTCGCTGCGCAGCAGCGGCACCGCCTGGCGCTGCATGTTCGCGCCCATCAGCGCGCGGTTCGCGTCGTCGTGCTCGAGGAACGGGATCAGCGAGGTCGCCACCGACACCATCTGGCGCGGCGAGACGTCCATGTAGTCGACCCGGTCCTTCGCGACCAGCTCCACCTCGCCGCCCTTCGGACGCACGAGCACCAGGTCCTCCGCGAAGGAGAAGTCCGGGTTCAGCGGGGCGTTGGCCTGCGCGACGAGGTACTCGTCCTCCT
Organism: Amnibacterium endophyticum; assembly: GCF_042680685.1. Lineage (NCBI taxonomy): Bacteria > Bacillati > Actinomycetota > Actinomycetes > Micrococcales > Microbacteriaceae > Amnibacterium > Amnibacterium endophyticum. The sequence goes on from NZ_JBHUEA010000018.1 coordinate 23,990, forward strand.
CGGACGCCGTCAGGTAGTGGATGTCGTCGGTGACGACGCCGTTCTCCACCCGGCGGTACGGGGTCTCGATGAACCCGAAGGAGTTGATCCGTGCGAACGAGGCGAGCGAGCCGATCAGGCCGATGTTCGGGCCCTCCGGCGTCTCGATCGGGCACATGCGGCCGTAGTGGCTCGGGTGCACGTCGCGGACCTCGACGCCCGCGCGCTCGCGGGAGAGGCCGCCGGGGCCGAGCGCCGACAGGCGGCGCTTGTGGGTCAGGCCGGCCAGCGGGTTGTTCTGGTCCATGAACTGCGACAGCTGGGACGTGCCGAAGAACTCCTTGATCGCCGCCACGACGGGACGGACGTTGATCAGGGTCTGCGGCGTGATCGCCTCGATGTCCTGCGTGGTCATGCGCTCGCGGACGACGCGCTCCATGCGGGACAGGCCCGTGCGGACCTGGTTCTGGATCAGCTCGCCCACCGCACGGATGCGGCGGTTGCCGAAGTGGTCGATGTCGTCCACGTCGAGCCGCACGTCGACGGCGCCGCCGTCGCGCTGCCCCTCGAGCGCGAAGATCTTCGTGCTGCCGGTGTCGCCGACCTCCTTGACGCCGGGCGCCGTGGTGTCGTGCAGGGCGACCAGGTACTTGATCGTCGCGATGATGTCGTCGACGGTCAGCACGCTGTCGGTCAGCGGCGCGTCGATGCCGAGCTTCCGGTTCAGCTTGTAGCGGCCGACCTTCGCCAGGTCGTAGCGCTTGCTGTTGAAGTAGAAGTTGTCGAGCAGCGCACGAGCGGCCTCCGCGGCGACCTGCTCGCCCGGACGCAGCTTGCGGTAGATGTCCTTGAGCGCCTCCTCCTTGGTGAGGATGTTGTCCTTCTCGAGGGTCAGCTCGATGGACTGGAAGCCCTGGAAGTGCTCCAGGATCTCCTCGCTCGTGAGGCCGAGGGCCTTCAGGAAGACGGTGACGGACTGCTTGCGCTTGCGGTCGATGCGCACGCCGACCTGGTCGCGCTTGTCGATCTCGAACTCGAGCCACGCGCCGCGGCTCGGGATGATGCGCGCGGAGTAGACGTCCTTGTCGGAGGTCTTCTCCTGCTGGCGCTCGAAGTAGACGCCCGGCGAACGGACGAGCTGCGACACGACGACGCGCTCGGTGCCGTTGATGATGAACGTGCCCTTGTCGGTCATCAGCGGGAAGTCGCCCATGAAGACCGTCTGGGTCTTGATCTCACCGGTGAGGTGGTTCATGAACTCGGCCTCGACGTACAGCGGCGCCGCGTACGTCTTGCCGCGCTCCTTGCACTCCTCGAGCGAGTACTTCTTCTCCTCCAGGAACGGGTTCGTGAAGGAGAGCTGCATCGTCTCCGACAGGTCCTCGATCGGCGAGATCTCCTCGAAGATCTCCTCGAGGCCGCTCTGCACGGCGATGTCGGAGCGGCCGGCCGCCTGCGCCTCCTCGAGGCGGTAGCGCCACGCCTCGCTGCCGACGAGCCAGTCGAAGCTCTCGGTCTGCAGGGCGAGCAGATCGGGCACCGTGAGGGTGTCCGTGATCTTGGCGAAGGAGAGGCGGGACGCCCCTCGGCCGGTGGTGGGAGTGGTGGCGTCAGGCGCGGAGACCAAGGAGATGTGACCTTTCGGCAGGACCGCTGAACTCGCGGTCCCGATTCCTGTCGTGGTTTCGTGAAGAGCGGCACGTGCCGAGTTCGCGCACCCGATCAGCCGCATGCCGTGGCACGCGGGTCCGCCGACCGCGATATGAGGGCGGAGAAGGGGGTCGAGGGCAGGGCCCGTCGACGAGCGCGAACGGCCACAGTACCCCGGAATCCCCGCCGTGTCCAGCGCGGTGCTTGACCTCCGCGCGACGCGTCCGCTATAACCGTCGGTCCCCTTCTCCGGGGCGCCCCACCGGCCGCACCGCCCCGCCGGCCGAGTCCGTCGGGACCACCCCCGCTCCGCGCCCAGCGGGGCCGCCCTATGGTTCCCATCCATGGCGACCAGCGACTCCGTGCTGCTCTCCGGCGGCCAGGTCGCGACCCTCGAGCGCGACCGGTGGAACGCCGCCCGCATCGAGCTGGTCGTCGACGGGACGCCGCAGTCGAGCGTCAACCTGGACGACCCGACCGACCTCGCGTTCGAGTACGTGGAGCGCATCGGGCACGTGATCGACCTGCTCGGCGAGCCGAGGGCGCCGATCACGGCCGTCCACTTCGGGGCGGGCGCCCTGACGCTCCCGCGCTACGTCGAGTGGACGCGCCCCGGGTCCCGTCAGCAGGTGGTCGAGCTGGAGCGGGAGCTCGTGGACCTCGTCCGCTCCCGCCTGCCGCTGCCGCGGGGCGCCGCGATCCGGGTGCGCTACGGCGACGCCCGCCAGGTGGCGGAGCGGCTGCCCGGCGGTCTGCTCGGCTCGGCCGACCTCGTCGTCGTCGACGTCTTCGCCGGCGCCACGATCCCGGCCCAGTGCACGACGCAGGAGTTCTACCGGCTCGCCGCCGCGCCGCTGAACGACCACGGCGTGCTGGCCGTGAACGTCGCCGACGGCTCCGGGCTGCCGTTCGCGCGCGGGCAGATCGCGACGGTGCGCTCGGTGCTGCCGCACGTCGCGGTGATCGCCGAGGCGCAGGTGATGAAGGGCCGCCGCTTCGGCAACCTCGTCATCGTCGGGGCGAAGGACCCGGCGCCGCTCGACTGGCTGCCCCGCCTCGTGGCCGCGGGCCCGCACCCCGCCCGCGCGGTCTCCGGCGAGGAGCTGGACGCCCTGGTCGCCGGTGCCGCCGTGGTGACGGACGCGACCGCGCACCCCTCCCCCGACCCTGGCCGCGGCATCTTCACCCGCTGATCACCCGCGCGACTTCACCCGCTGATCACCCGCGCGACGCGGGAGTTCGGCGCCCCGTGACGTCTCTGCACGGCAGCAGCGACGAATGCGTCACCAGGAGGCAAATCCGCGGACGGGGTACGCGGAGCCGCGAGCCCGTCGGCGCCGCCGCCTAGGGTCGCCGCCGTGCTCCCCGACGACGTCCGCCGGCTCGCGGAGGGGCTGATCGCCGATCACCTGCCCGGCGGCGGGTGGACGTTCGCCTTCGACCGGGCCGTGCGGCGGGCGGGCGCGTGCCACCACGCCGACCGGCGCATCACGGTCTCCCGTCACCTCGCCGAACGGGCGGAGGAGGACGAGGTGCGCCAGGTGCTGCTGCACGAGGTCGCGCACGCGCTCGCCGGCCACCGCGCCGGCCACGGGCCTCGATGGCGAGCGGCGTGCGCCCGCGTCGGGCACAGCGGCGGCCGGCTGCACGAGCGCCCGATCGCGGAGGACCGGGCCCGGTGGGTCGGCACCTGCCCGGCGGGGCACGAGCACCGGCGGTTCCGGCGGCCGGAGCGCGCGCTCTCGTGCGGCGTCTGCTCCCGCCGCTTCGACCGCGGAGCCCTCATCACGTGGCGACGGGCGGATCCGGTCTAGACGACACCTCCTGTTTTCAATACGGTGTACCTGTAACCGATGAGCAGGAGCACTCCACGTCCATGACCCCCGCCCCCGACGTCCTCGTGATCGGCGCGACCGGCAGCCTCGGTGGCGCGACCCTCGCGGCGCTCCGCGAACGGGGGCGCGGCGCCCGCGTCCTCGTCCGCCGGCGCCGTCCCGACCTCGTCCACCCCCTGACGGAGCAGGTCGTCGGCGACCTCGGCGACGCCGCGAGCGTGCGCGCCGCACTGGTCGGCATCCGCGCCGCCTTCTACGTCTCCCCGCACGAGGAGGCCGAGCTCGCCTACGCCCGCCGCTTCGTGGAGGAGGCCGAGCGCGCCGGTGTCCGCGTGGTCTTCGCCGGCGTGCACGCCACGAGGCGCACGCTCGCCGGCCGCCTGGAGGGTGCGGTCGTGCGCCGGATCATGCCCCACTACCGCGGCAAGCTCGCGATCGGTGCGCTGATCGAGCGCGAGGCGACCGACGCGGTGCTGCTGACGCCGACCGCGTTCTTCCAGAACGACGAGCTGTTCCTCGAGGACATCGCGGCGGGCGTCTACCCGGCGCCGCTCAAGGGGTTCAGCATGGTCTCGACCGCCGACGTGGGCGCGGTGGCCGCCCGCGCCCTGCTGGAGCCGGGCTTCCCGCCCGGGACCCACCGGGTCGTCGGGCCGCGGTCCATGACGGGCGCCGAGGTCGCGGCCGCGTGGTCGCGCGCGCTCGGCCGACCGGTGCGACACACGGGGGACGACGCCGCCGCATGGGCCCGCACCGCGGACCTGCGGCTAGCCGCCGGTCGCAAGGGCGAGGACTACCGGGGGTCGTTCGCCGGGCTCGGCCGGCATCGCTTGACCGCCAGTGCGAAGGACGTCGCGCGCACGGCGGCGCTGCTCGGGCGACCGCCGCAGGACTACGCCGACTGGGCCGCGGAGGTCGTCGCCGCGGGTCGGGTGCCGGTGACCGCGCCGACCCCGGCCTGACGACCGTGCGCGTGGACCGGGCCCTCCGCCGCGGATGAGGCGGCACGAGGGCCCGGTCGGCCGCAGTGGTCCGCGTCAGTCGGTGACGCGGACCTCCTTCCAGAACGCGACGTAGTCCGCAAAGTCCTTGCCGACCCGCTCCACGCCGCTCGGGTACGGGTGCGGGTAGCTCCACGCGCGGTCCTGCAGCCGCGTGCCGTCGACCTCGACGGTGAAGTACTGGCACTCGCCCTTCCACGGGCAGGTGTAGGGGGTCGGGCTCTTCGCGAGCAGCTCCGACCTCACGCTCGCCGGCGGGAAGTACCAGTTGCCCTCGATCGAGATCAGGTCCTCCTTCGGGGCCTCCGCGATCACGGTGCCGTCGACGACTGCCTTCATGCGCTCCTCCTCAGGGGTGTCCCCCGCCACAGCGCACGTCGGGCCCCTCGCATTCCGTCCGGGGTCCGGAAGACTCCTCGGGGTGCAGCGCTCCTCGCCCCGCCCCGCCTGGTCGGACGTCCCCGCCACCGTCAGGCAGGAGGTCGAGGCGCTGCTCGGCGCCCCGGTCGTCGCCGCGGAGAGCAGCGCGGGCGGCTGGTCGCCCGGCACTGCGGACGTCATCACCCTGCAGGACGGCCGGCGCGTCTTCGTGAAGGCCGCGAGCGCGGCGGTGAACGAGGTCACGGTCGCGCTGCACCGGCGGGAGGCCGCGGTGCTGGCCGGCCTCGACGGGTCCGGTGCGGCACCACGAGCGCTCGGCGCGGTGGAGCGGGACGGCTGGATCGCGCTCGCCGTGGAGCACGTCGACGGCCGGCACCCCGACCCCCGCTCCGCCGCCGACACCGACGCGGTGCTCGACGCGGTGCACCGCCTGCCGGCACCGCTCCCGGCCGCCGTGCCGCGGGCGGCGGAGACCGCGGCGGACGCGCTGAGGGACGCGGCGACGGACTGGACGCGCGTGCTCGAGGAGGGGCGCGCGGACGCGGTCCCGGGCGGTGAGCAGGCGGTGCGAGCGCTCGCTCGCCTCGCCGCTGAAGCGGGTGAAGCGGTCGCGGGGGACGGCCTGGTCCACGGCGACCTGCGCCCGACAACGCATTGACCCGACCGGACGGCACCGCCCTGCTGCTCGACTGGCCCAACGCGCTCGAGGGCGCGGCGTGGTTCGACGCGCTGACCTACGCCCTCGACGTGCGGCGCGTCGGCGGAGACGCCGAGCGCGCCCTGCGGCACCCGGTGCTCGCCCGGGTGGACCCCGGCGCGGTCGACGCGGTGCTCGCGGCCCTCGCCGGCTACTTCTTCCGCGCCTCGCTGCGCCCCGAGGCCGAGGGCATGCGCGGCATCCGCGCCTTCCAGCGGGTGCAGGGCGAGGCGGCGCTCGACTGGCTGGCGGCACGGGCGGTCCGCTGACGTCCCTGCCGCCGTTCGGCCTCCGCAGCGATACTGGCGCGATGCGGATGGTCGTGATGCTGAAGGAGCGGCTGGCGTGCCCGCCGGAGCAGGCGTGGCGCGCGCTGCAGAGCCCGACCGTGATGCGCGAGGTCGCCGGGCCCTGGCTCGGCTACGCCTCCGAGGAGGACGGCGGCTTCCCGTCGACGTGGACCCAGGGCGACCACCCGGTCCGGCTGCTCGGCGCGGGGCTCGTGCCGATGGGGCAGCAGGACATCGACCTCACCTTCGACACGGCCACGCACCAGGGGGTGCGGATCGTGCGCGACACCGGGCGCGGGGTGGACGGCGTCCCCGGCGTGCTCCGCAGCTGGTACCACCGGATGGCCGTCGCACCCCACCCCGACGACCCGACCGAGACGCTCTACCGCGACCGGCTCGAGTTCGACGCCGGCCCGCTGACGCCCGCGATGTGGGCGGGGCTGTGGCCGCTCTGGCAGTGGCGGGGTCTGCGCCTCAAGCAGCTCGCCCCGTCGTTCGACCACGAGTTCGCCCCCGAGGACGCCGCCGCCTGAGGCGCCCGGCGGATGCGGTGCCCGGCGTCAGCCCACGCCGAGGTAGGTGACCACCGCGGCCGCCCCGGCGGCCAGCGCGGCGACGATCGTCAGCCCGAGCACGCCGCTCTTCCGAGCCGAGCGCACCACCAGCTGCAGCACCAGCACGACCGCGAGCGCGACCTCGAGCCAGAGGGCCTGCAGCGTCGTCGACACCCACGGCTGCACGGGCCCGAGCACCCGCACGAGCAGCAGCAGCGCGATCAGCAGCGTCAGGATCGCGAGCAGCGCGTTGCCTCCCGGCCGGCGGAAGCGCAGGGACGCGTCGATGAACCCCAGCACCCCCGCCGCGATCGCGAGCCCGGAGGTGAGCGAGACGGTGAAGGTCGGGTTCGAGGCCGCGGCGATCAGCACCCGGCGACGGTAGCCGCAGGCCGCACCCGGATCGCGGCGCCTCGCTGCACGCTCCGCCGCCCCCGTCCGAGGGCGGTCCGGCTCAGGAGAGGCGGCCCACGGAGGCGAGCGCCGCGCGGACCAGCGCGCCGCGACCGCCCTCCATCTCCGCCGCGACGGCGTCCGACGCCGCCTCGTCGGGCGTCATCCACGTCAGCTCGAGCGCGTCCTGGCGCGGGTCGGTCGTGCCCGTCACGGGGACGACGTAGGCGAGCGCGACGGCGTGCTGCCGCTCGTCGGTGAACTGGCTGGGGCTCGGCGTGGGGAAGTACTCCGCGACCTGGAACGGCACGGTGCTCGCCGGCAGCTGCGGGAACGCCATCGGGCCGAGGTCCTTCTCCAGGTGGCGGAACAGGGCGTCCCGCAGGGTCTCCCCGAACAGCACGCGCCCGGACACGATGGTGCGCGCGATGGAGCCGCTCGCGCCGACCCGCAGCAGCAGGCCGACCTCGGTCACCCGCCCCATCCCGTCGCAGCGCACCGGCACCGCCTCGACGTAGAGCAGCGGCAGCCGGCGGCGGATCGACGCCAGCTCCTCCTCGGCGAGCCAGCCGGGGTTGGGATCGGGCGTGCGCACGCTGCTCATGCCCCTTTTCTACCGGGCGCACGGGAGGATGCGGCCGTGCACCCCCTCACCGCCGTCTCCGCCGGGCCCCTGGACGACCTCGCGGGCCACCGCCTGCTCGTGCTGCTGCACGGTCTCGGGGCGGACGAGCGCGACCTGCTCCCCCTGGCGCCGGAGCTGGCGCTCGACGACGCGGTCGTCTCCCTCCGGGCGCCGCTGCCGTGGGGGCCGGGCTTCGCGTGGGCGGAGGTCCGCGACGACCCGACCCGCAGGACCGGCAGCATGCGGCCGGCCGCCGAGGCGGTGCTCGCCTGGCTGGACGGGGCGACGGCGGCCCTGGGCGAGCCCGCGGAGGTGCGACTGCTCGGCTTCTCGCAGGGCGGCGCGCTCGCGCTGACGCTGCTGCGCCTCGCGCCGGAGCGGTTCGCCTCGGCGGTCGTGCTCGCGGGCTTCGTGCCCGAGGACGACGAGGACGACGCCGCGCTCGCGGCCGTCCGCCCGCCGGTGCTGTGGGGCCGCGGCGACGCGGATCCCGTGATCCCTGCCGCCGCGATCGACCGCACGAGCGGCTGGCTGCCGGCGCACAGCGCGCTGACGGAGCGCGTGTACCCGGGGCTCGCGCACGGCATCTCGATCGAGGAGATCGCGGACGTGCGCGCCTTCCTCGCCTGACACGCCCGGTCCACCCGGGCTTTCCCGCCCGAGTCCGCGCACCGGGCTGTCGGAGGCGGGGTGCATGATGCTCCGACCATGCCCGGAGTGCTCGATCGGTTCGGCGCCGCGACCCGCGAGTGGTTCGTCGGCGCCTTCCGCGAGCCCACGCGTGCGCAGGCGGGCGCGTGGGAGGCGATCGCTGCCGGGCGGCACGCACTGGTCGTCGCGCCCACGGGGTCGGGCAAGACGCTCGCCGCGTTCCTGTGGGCGGTCGACCGGCTGGCCGCGCGCCCGAGCGATGCGCCGAAGGGCACCCGCGTCCTCTACATCTCGCCGCTGAAGGCGCTCGGCGTCGACGTGGAGCGCAACCTCCGCAGCCCGCTCGTCGGGGTGACCCAGACCGCGAAGCGCCTGGGCGAGACCCCGCCGCCCATCCGCGTCGGCGTGCGCTCCGGCGACACGAGCCAGTCGGAGCGGCGGGCGCTGTCGAACGACCCGCCCGAGATCCTGATCACGACCCCCGAGTCCCTGTTCCTCATGCTCACGTCGGCCGCGCGGGAGACGCTGACCGAGGTCGACACGGTCATCGTGGACGAGGTGCACGCCGTCGCCGCGACGAAGCGGGGGTCGCACCTCGCGCTCTCCCTCGAACGGCTCGACGCGATGCTCGAGCAGCCCGCGCAGCGCATCGGACTGTCGGCGACCGTGAAGCTCGTGGAGGAGGTCGCCCGCTTCCTCGGCGGCCGCTCCCCCGTCACGGTCGTGCAGCCGGCGGCGCAGAAGACCTTCGACCTGAGCGTCGTCGTCCCGGTCGAGGACATGGCCGACCCCGACCTCGGCAGCGGGTGGCCGGCCGGCGACCCCGAGCAGCCGCTCGAGGGCAGCGCCGCGCAGGACGTCTTCGACCCGGACGACCCGCTGCCGCAGCGGACGGGCTCGATCTGGCCGTACGTGGAGTCCTCGATCACCGACCTGGTGCTGCAGCACCGCTCGACGATCGTGTTCGCGAACTCGAGGCGCCTCGCGGAGCGGCTGACGGCGCGGCTCAACGAGGAGTACCAGGAGCGGCTCGAGTCGCAGCAGGCGAGGGAGGAGGCCCGCGAGGGCGTCGAGGCTCCGGCGGCGCTCGAGCTGGCCGTCGCCGGCAGCGGGCTCGCGAAGCGCGGGCAGCCCGCGCCGGCCGCGGTCCAGGCGTCCTCCGGCTCGACCCGCGGCGCCACCGAGCTGCTCGCCCGCGCCCACCACGGCTCGGTCAGCAAGGAGCAGCGCGGCCTGATCGAGGACGACCTGAAGTCGGGACGGCTGCGCTGCGTCGTGGCGACCTCGAGCCTCGAGCTCGGCATCGACATGGGCGCCGTCGACCTCGTCGTGCAGGTGGGCGCGCCGCCGTCCGCGGCGAGCGGCCTGCAGCGCATCGGCCGGGCCGGGCACCAGGTCGGCGAGATCAGCAAGGGCGTCGTCTTCCCCGTGCACCAGGCCGACCTGATCCACGCCGCGGTCGCGACCGACCGGATGCTGCGCGGCGAGCTCGAGTCCATCCGCATCCCCGCGAACCCGCTCGACGTGCTGGCGCAGCAGACGGTCGCGGCGAGCGCGATGGAGGACCTCGACGTCGAGGCGTGGTTCGACACCGTCCGGCGCAGCGCGCCGTTCGCCGCGCTCCCCCGCTCCGCCTACGAGGCGGTGCTCGACCTGCTGGCCGGCCGCTACCCGTCCGACGAGTTCGCCGAGCTGCGCCCCCGCATCGTCTGGGACCGCGACGCGAACACGCTGTCCGGCCGCAACGGCGCGCAGCGCCTGGCGGTCACCTCCGGCGGCACCATCCCCGACCGCGGCATGTTCGGCGTCTTCCTGGTCTCCGGCGGCGAGGGGGGCGGCAACCGTGTCGGCGAGCTGGACGAGGAGATGGTCTACGAGTCGCGGGTCGGCGACGTCTTCAGCCTCGGCGCGACCAGCTGGCGGATCCAGGAGATCACGCACGACCGCGTGCTCGTCCTGCCCGCGTTCGGCGAGCCCGGCCGCGTGCCGTTCTGGAAGGGCGACGGCCTCGGCCGGCCCGTCGAGCTCGGGCGGGCCGTCGGGGCCTTCCAGCGGGAGCTCGCGACCGCCGACGACGCGCAGGCCGCCGCCGCCGCGCACCGCATCGGGCTCGACGACCGCGCGACCGCGAACCTCGTCCGCTTCGTGAAGGAGCAGGCGGAGGCGACCGGCAGCGTGCCGTCGGACCGCACCCTGGTGCTCGAGCGGTTCCGGGACGAGCTGGGCGACTGGCGCATCGTGCTCCATTCCCCGTTCGGCATGCAGGTGCACGCACCGTGGGCGCTCGCCGTCGGCGCACGCCTCGCCGAGCGCTTCGGCATCGAGAACGGCGCCATGGCCGCGGACGACGGCATCGTGCTGCGGGTGCCGGACACGGACGCGGAGCCGCCGGGCGCCGACCTGTTCGTCTTCGAGCCGGACGAGCTCGACGAGACGGTGACCACCGAGGTGACCTCGTCGGCGATCTTTGCGTCCCGCTTCCGCGAGTGCGCGGCGCGCGCCCTGCTGCTGCCGCGCTACAACCCCGGACGGCGATCGCCCCTGTGGCAGCAGCGCCAGCGCGCCAGCCAGCTGCTCGACGTGGCGAAGAAGTTCCCGACCTTCCCGATCATCTTCGAGACCATCCGCGAGGTGCTGCAGGACGTGTACGACCTGCCCGCGCTGAAGGAGCTCGCGGCCGGGCTCGAGAGCCGCGCGATCCGCATCGTGGAGGTCGAGACGCCGACCGCGAGCCCGTTCGCCCGCAGCCTGCTGTTCAGCTACGTCGGCGCGTTCATGTACGAGGGCGACAGCCCGCTGGCGGAGCGCAAGGCGCAGGCGCTCGCCCTCGACGCGACGCTGCTCTCGGAGCTGCTCGGCCGCGTCGAGCTGCGCGAGCTGCTCGACGCCGCCGTGGTCGAGCGCACGGAGCAGGAGCTGCAGCGACTCGCCCCCGACCGCCGGCTGCAGGGCCTGGAGGGCGTCGCCGACCTGCTCCGCCTGCTCGGGCCGCTCACCGCCGACGAGATCGCGGCCCGCCTGGTCGTGGGCGAGCACGCGGCGACCGCGGAGCAGGCGGGCGGGTTCGTGGCCGAGCTCGTCGCGTCGAAGCGGGCGATCGAGGCGTCCTGGGGCGGCGAGCGCTGGGTCGCCGCGATCGAGGACGCGAGCCGGCTGCGCGACGCGCTCGGCGTGCCGCTGCCGATCGGGGTGCCGGTCGCCTTCGTCGAGCCCGTGCAGGACCCGCTCGGCGACCTCGTCGGCCGGTACGCGCGCACGCACGGCCCCTTCACCGCGGCCGCCGCGGCGCAGCGCCTCGGGCTCGGCCCCGCGGTGGTGGTCGACACCCTCCGCCGACTGCTGGACGCGCGCCGCGTCACCGAGGGCGAGTTCCGCCCGGGTGGCACCGGCGCGGAGTGGTGCGACGTCGAGGTGCTGCGGCGCCTGCGCAGCAGGTCCCTCGCCGCCCTGCGGAAGGAGGTCGAGCCGGTCGAGCAGGCCGCCTTCGCCCGCTTCCTGCCCGAGTGGCAGCACGTGGGCGCGCTGGACGCCGAGGGGCGCCGCACCGGCCGCAGCCTGCGGGGCGTCGACGGGGTCGCGACGGTGATCGAGCAGCTCGCGGGCGTGCCCGTCCCCGCCTCCGCGTGGGAGACGCTGGTGCTGCCCGCCCGGGTCCGGGACTACGCGCCCGCGATGCTCGACGAGCTGACCGCGACGGGCGAGGTGGTCTGGTCGGGCGCCGGACGGCTCGCGGGCAGCGACGGCTGGGTCGCGCTCCACCTCGCCGACGCGGTCCCGTTGACACTGCCGGAGGCGGAGCAGGGCGAGCGCACGCCGCTGGAGCAGGAGGTGCTCGCGACGCTCGGCGGTGGCGGCGCGTTCTTCTTCCGTCAGCTCGCCGACACCGTCGGTGCGGTCGACGACCACGCGCTCACGACCGCGCTCTGGAACCTCGTGTGGAGCGGCCTGGTCACGAACGACACGTTCGCGCCGGTCCGTGCGCTCGTCGGAGCGAGGGGCTCCGGCACCGCGCACCGGACGCAGCGTCGGGCGCCGCGGGCGAAGAGCTACCGGGGCCGCGGGCGCCCGGCGATGCCAGTCCGCAGCGGACCGCCGAGCACGGCGGGGCGCTGGGCGATCCTGCCGCTGCCCGAGGACGATCCGACGGTGCGTGCGGCCGCCACGGCGGAGATCCTGCTCGACCGGTACGGCGTCGTCACCCGCGGCTCCGTGCAGGCGGAGCAGGTCCCGGGCGGGTTCGCGCTCGTCTACAAGACGCTCGCCGCGCTCGAGGAGGCGGGGCGCGCCCGGCGCGGCTACTTCGTCGAGCAGCTCGGCGCCGCGCAGTTCTCCACCGCGGGCACGGTCGACCGGCTGCGCAAGCACGCCCGGGACGCGAACGACGAGGTGCCCGACCCCGCCGTCGTGGTGCTCGCCGCCACCGATCCCGCCAACCCGTACGGCGGTGCGCTGCCGTGGCTGGAGACGGCGTCGGACGGCGGCCACCGTCCCGGCAGGAAGGCCGGCGCCCTCGTCGTCCTCGTCGACGGGCACCTCGTGCTCTACGTCGAGCGGGGCGGCAAGACCGTGCTCCGCTTCTCCGCGGGTGACGGCGCGATGGGCCTCGCGGCCGACGGGCTCGCTGCCGCGGTGCGCTCCGGTGCCGTGCCGCATCTGGTCGTGGAGAAGGTCGACGGCGAGTACGCCCTCGGCTCCGAGTTCGGCAAGCGGCTCGAGTCCGCCGGCTTCGCGGCGACGCCGAAGGGCCTGCGGCTCCGTGCCACGTAGCAGTGGCCGCGGTGCGACCGCGGGTGACCCCGTGACGGTGAGCGGGATGCGCGATGCCTGAGGGCGACACCGTCTACCGCGCCGCGAGGAACCTCGACACGGCCCTCGCGGGCCAGGTGCTGACGGGCTGCGACGTCCGGGTGCCCAGGTACGCGACCGTCGACCTGACCGGCCAGACGGTCGAGTCGGTCGGCAGCCGCGGCAAGCACCTGCTGCTGCGGACCGAGGAGGCGCTCGTCCACTCGCATCTGAAGATGGAGGGCGCCTGGCACCTGTACCGGCCCGGGGGCCGCTGGCGGCGGCCGGCGTTCGAGGCCCGCATCGTGCTCGACACCGCGCCCTGGCAGGCGGTCGGCTTCGCGCTCGGCGTGCTCGAGGTCCTGCCGCGGGCGCAGGAGGAGGACGTGGTCGGGTACCTCGGGCCGGACCTGCTCGGCCCGGACTGGGACGCGGAGACGGCGCTCGCGAACATCGCGGCGCAGCCGGAGCGGGCGATCGGGCTCGCGCTGCTCGACCAGCGGAACCTGGCCGGGGTCGGCAACGTGTACCGGAACGAGCTCTGCTTCCTCCGCGGCGTGCTGCCGACCCGGCCGGTCGGCGAGGTGCGGGACCTGCCCCGGATGGTCGACCTGGCGAAGCGCACCCTCGAGGCGAACAAGAACCGGGTCGAGCGGACCTTGACCGGCGACACGAGGTCCGGGAAGCAGGACTGGGTCTACGGCCGCACGGGCAAGCCCTGCCGCCGCTGCGGCACCCGGATCCGCGGCGGCTCGCTCGGCGACCCGGTGCGCCCGGGCCAGGGCGCGCAGGACCGCGAGACCTACTGGTGCCCCCGCTGCCAGACCTGACGCACGCGATGCAGCCGCTCACCCCACCGCTGGTCGAGGTGCGAGCGCAGCGAGCCTCGACAGCGCCCGGCCCCACCCAGCGCTGGTCGAGGTGCGAGCGCAGCGAGCCTCGAGACCACCCGGCCCGCGCACCGGCCCCTCCTGCGAGGATCGCCCGGTGAGCAGGAAGCCGCCCTCCACCGCGGCGACGAAGGCGCTCGACGCGCTCGGGGTCGTCTACACGCCCCGCCCCTACGACCACGACCCGGCGACCGTCGACTACGGCGAGGAGGCGGCGAGGGCGCTCGGGGTCCCGGCGCAGCGGGTCTTCAAGACCCTGGTGGCGGAGGTCGAGGGCCGCGGCGTCGTCGCCGTCGTGCCCGTCTCGTCGATGCTCGACCTCAAGGCGCTGGCCGGGTCGCTCGGCGCCAAGCGCGCCGTGATGGCGGCGCCGGAGGCGGCCGAGCGCCGCACGGGCTACGTCGTCGGCGGCATCAGCCCGTTCGGGCAGCGGTCGCGGCTCCCCCTCGTGCTCGACGAGAGCGCTGCGGAGCTGCCGACGATCCTCGTGTCCGGCGGCCGGCGCGGCTTCGACCTCGAGGTGGCGCCGCACGATCTGCTGCGGGCGACCGGCGGCTCGACCGCCCCGATCGCGACGGCCCGATGAGGGCCGGCCGGCTCGCGGCCGGGCTCGCCGCCGCCGGAGGGCTCGGGTACCTCGTCTGGCTCGCCCGCCACCGGGCGGCGTGGACCGTGCTGCTCACGAACCGCATCCCCGCGCACCACGAGCACTGGCGCGAGCGGGGGCGCCGCCGTGAGGGGAGCGTGCTCTACGTCGCGCTCGGCGACTCCGCGGCGCTCGGGCTCGGGGCGTCGCGGCCGGAGCGCGGCTACGTCGGGCTGCTCGCCGACGAGATCGCTCGGATCACGGGGCGGCACGTCCGCGTGCGCAACCTCTCGATCGACGGCGCGACCTGCGCGGTGGTGCTGCAGGACGAGCTGCACCGCGTGCCGGACGAGCCCGCGCTGGTCTGCACGATCGACATCGGCGCGAACGACGTGTGGAGCTTCGAGCCGGAGCGCTTCCGCCGAGAGCTGGGGCAGGTGCTCGCCGCGCTGCCCAGCGGGACGCTGGTCGCCGACGTCCCGAGCTTCGCCCCGCTGCCGGTGGCGGGGCGCGTGCGCCGGATGAACACGATCGTCCACGAGCTGGTCGCGGCGCACGGGCACGTGCTCGTGCCGCTGAACGCGACGACCGCGCGCGGCGGCCCTCTCTCCGCGCTCCGGAACGCGGCGGGCGACCTGTTCCACCCGAACGACCGCGGCCACGCCCGCTGGGCGGAGGCGTTCCTCCCGCCCCTCCGCGCGCGCCTCGCCGATAGCGGCTACTGACCTCGCGCGGTCGCTCCGCCACCTCGCGCGGTCCTCGTGGCGCCCGAGCCCGGCGGCGAGGGCGGCTCAGCCGCGCTCGGGGACGTGCCGCTCGTCCGGGCCCACGTACTCCGAAAGCGGGCGGATGAGCGCGTTAGCCTCCAGCTGCTCCATGACGTGCGCGGTCCAGCCGGTCACGCGCGCCGCGACGAACAGCGGCGTGAACACCTCGGTGTCGAAGCCCATCAGGTGGTAGGCCGGGCCCGACGGGTAGTCGAGGTTCGGCTTGATCGACTTGCGCTCGTCCATCGCCCGCGCGAGCTCCTCGTACAGCGCGAGCAGGTCGGGTCGGTCGTACTCGGCGACGAGCGTCTCGAGGGCGGCCTTCATGGTCGGCACGCGGGAGTCGCCGTGCTTGTAGACGCGATGCCCGAAGCCCATGATCTTCCGCTTCTCCGCGAGCGCCGCGTCGAGCCAGCCCGCCGCGGCGTCCGCCGACCCGATCTCGTCGAACGCGTGCATGACGGCCTCGTTCGCGCCGCCGTGCAGGGGCCCCTTGAGCGCGCCGATCGCCGCCGTGACGGCCGAGTACAGGTCCGCGAGCGTCGAGGTGACGACGCGGGCGGTGAACGTCGACGCGTTGAAGGAGTGCTCGGCGTACAGCGTCATCGAGACGTCGAAGGCCTTCACGACCGTCGGGCCGGGCACGCTGCCGAAGGACATGTGGAGGAGGTTCGCGCTGTAGCCGAGGTCGTCCCGGGGCTCGACCACCGGCAGGTCGTGCCGTCGACGCTGCACGTAGGCGACGATCGCGGGCAGCTTCGCGAAGAGCCTCATCGACTTCTCGAGGTCCGCCTCGCGCGAGGAGTCGGCGACGGCCGGGTCCCCGGCGCCGATGACGCTGACGGCCGTGCGGACGAGGTCCATCGGCGCCGCGTCGCGCGGGAGGTCGTCGATGACGCGCTTGACGCCCTCGTCGAGGCGCCGCTGCGATCGCTCCGCCTGCTGGAAGGCGGCGAGCTGCGCCTCGTCGGGCAGCTCGCCGTGCCACAGCAGGTGGGCGACCTCCTCGAAGGAGCAGCGGTCCGCCAGCTCCTGCACCGGGTACCCGCGGTAGAGCAGCGAGTTGGTCTCGGGGTTCACCTTCGAGATCGCGGTGGTGTCGACGACGACGCCCGCGAGCCCCTTCTTGATGTCGGCCATCACTGCCTCTCAGCTCCGGTTGTTGGCGAGGTCGAAGGTGGCGACGCCGTCGTCGAAGGCGGCGTAGCCCGCGTAGTCGACGAGCTCGTAGAGCCGCGCCCGGGTCTGCATCCCCGGCACCTGCGACTGCAGCGAGCCGTCGCCCGCGAGCGCGTCGAGGCCGCGCTCGATCGCGCCCATCGCCATCCGCAGCAGCGAGACCGGGAAGATCACCATGTTCACGCCGACGTCCTGCAGCTGCTGGACGGTGAAGAGGTCGCTCTTGCCGAACTCGGTCATGTTGGCGAGGAGCGGCACGTCGACGGCGGCGCGCATGGCCTCGAACTCGGACAGGTCCGCCATCGCCTCGGCGAAGATCGCGTCCGCGCCCGCGTCGGCCAGCGCCTTGGCGCGGTCGGTGGCGGCGCGCAGCCCCTCGACGCCGCGGACGTCCGTGCGCGCCATGACGACGAAGTCGGGGTCGCGGCGCGCCTGGACCGCGGCCCGGATGCGGTTCACCGCCGTCGCCTCGTCGACGACCTCCTTGCCGTCGAGGTGCCCGCACCGCTTCGGGTTGACCTGGTCCTCGAGGTGGACGCCCGAGAGGCCCGCGTCCTCGAGCAGCTGGACCGTGCGCGCGACGTTCATCGGCTCGCCGAACCCGGTGTCGCCGTCGATCAGCGTGGGGAGGTCGGTGTTGCGCGAGATCTGCGCACCCCGCTGGACGACCTCGGTCAGCGTGGTGAGCCCGATGTCCGGCAGCCCCAGCTCGTTGGCCATCACGGCCCCGGAGATGTAGACGCCCTCGAACCCCTTCTCCTGGATGAGCGGCGCGGTCAGCGGGGTGAACGCGCCCGGGAACCGCTGGATGGCCCCGCTGGCGAGCCCCGCGCGGAACGCCTGCCGCTTCTGCGACGGGGTGACGGTGGTGTGCAGCATCAGAAGAGCCCCTTCGACGAGGTGGGCAGCGCGGTGGCCGCGACGACGTTCAGGGCGCGGACCTCGTCCGCGCCGAGCTCGGGGAGCCGCTCGGCCAGCCCGAGGAACCGCTCGATCTCCTCGGGCGCGACGACGCCCTCGGCGAGCGTCCGGAACTTGCGGACGTAGTCGGCCCGGCGGAAGGGCCGGGCGCCGAGCGGGTGCGCGTCGGCGACCGCGATCTCCTCGACCACGGTCGAGCCGTCCGTCAGGGTCGCCTCCATCCGGCCGCCGAACGCCTTCTCGGCGAGGTCGTTCGAGTGGTAGCGCCGCGTCCACTCGGGGTCGTCGACCGTCGAGATCCTCCGCCACAGCGCCACGGTGTCGGGGCGTCCGGCTCGCGAGGGCGCGTAGCTGGTCTCGTGGTCCCAGGACCCGTCCTGCAGCGCGACCGCGAAGATGTAGGGCACCGAGTGGTCGAGCGTCTCGCGGCTGGCGGTCGGGTCGTACTTCTGCGGATCGCCGGCGCCGGAGCCGATCACGGTGTGGGTGTGGTGGCTCGTGTGCAGGACGATCGAGGCGACCCGGTCGGGATCGGCGAGCTCGGGGTGCTCGGTGCGGAGCCGCCGACCGAGGTCGATCCAGGCCTGGGCCTGGTACTCCGCGGAGTGCTCCTTGGTGAACGAGTCGAGGATCGCGCGCTTGGCCTCGCCGCGGTCCGGCAGCCCGACCTCGTAGCGCCCCTCGGGGCCGTCGAGCAGCCAGGCGATCACCCCGTCCTCGCCCTCCCAGATCGGGGAGGGCGAGGTCTGGCCGCGCATCGCCCGGTCGACGGCCTCGACCGCCATCTTCCCGGCGAAGGCCGGCGCGTGGGCCTTCCAGGTGGAGATCTCGCCCTTCCGCGACTGGCGGGTGGCGGTCGTGACGTGGAGCGCCTGGCCGATCGCCTGGAACACCACCTCGGGGCTCAGGCCGAGGAGGGTCCCGATGCCCGCCGCCGCGCTCGGCCCGAGATGGGCGACGTGGTCGATCTTGTGGGCGTGCAGGCTGACCGCCTTCGCGAGGTCGATCTGCACCTCGTACCCGGTCGCGAGCCCGCGGACCAGCTCGGCGCCGTCACGGCCGGCGTGCTGCGCGACGGCGAGGATCGGGGGGATGTTGTCGCCGGGGTGCGAGTACTCCGCCGCGAGGAAGGTGTCGTGGTAGTCGAGCTCGCGCACCGCGACCCCGTTCGCCCACGCGGCCCACTCCGGCGACACCGAGTCCGGGACCCCGAAGACGGAGGCGCCGGGCGCGTACGGGTGCGCGAGCGCCTGCGTCCGCGCGGCCGTCACCGGGGCCCGGCCGAGCGAGGCGACGGCCACGGCCGCGTTGTCGATCACCCGGTTGACGATCATCTCGACGACCTCGGGCACCACGTCCACCGGGTCCGCGGCGACTTCCGCGATCCGCCACGCCAGCTGCTCCTCCCGGGGGAAGGGCTCGGAGCTCGGACGGGTGCGCACGCTGAAGGTCCTCACTCCCGCACTGTATGCACTCCTCGTGAGGAGGGGCCTGCCCGAGGCGGCGGACCCCGGGAAGGCGGCGCATCCCTCGGGCGTTGTCGAAGAGGCACGTCATCGACCACAGGAGGGTGCACCCATGGCCACCACCACCGAGACCGCGATCCTCGCCGGCGGATGCTTCTGGGGCGCGCAGCAGCTGCTGCGCCGTCGCCCCGGCGTCATCTCGACGCAGGTCGGCTACTCCGGCGACGAGGGCACCCCGAACGCCACGTACCGGCGGCACGGCGACCACGCCGAGGCGGTCGAGATCGTCTTCGATCCGAGCACGATCACCTACCGCGACCTGCTCGAGTTCTTCTTCCAGATCCACGACCCGTCGACGAAGGACCGCCAGGGCAACGACCGCGGCCGCAGCTACCGCTCCGCGATCTTCTTCACGTCCGAGGAGCAGCAGCGGGTCGCGCTCGACACGATCGCCGACGTCGATGCGTCCGGGCTGTGGCCGGGGAAGGTCGTCACCGAGGTCGAGCCGGCGGGCGCGTTCTGGCGGGCCGAGGAGGAGCACCAGGACTACCTGGAGAAGCAGCCCTGGGGCTACACCTGCCACTTCGTGCGGCCGGGCTGGAAGCTGCCGCACCGCGAGGCGCAGCCCGCGAGCTGACGCCCTACCCGGACGCGGTCACGGTTCCGCTCCGCGGAACACCTCGAACGCACGCGCGCTCGTGGCACCGCCGTGCAGGCGCACGCGGTCCAGGAAGTCGCTCGGCTCCGCGGGCTCGGAGCCGGGCATGGGCATGGTGGTGAAGGCGTCCGGGTCAGACACCCCGGCACGGTACCGAGCGCACGCAGCGGGCCGCCCTCCCCCGTCCGGGTTACGCAGACGGAGGCGGCGCTGCCCGCGGATCCAGACGGTCCATGAGCAGCGCCTCCCTCTCAGCTCTGCTTCAGCCGTCCGTCCGCGTCGAGGTAGTCCCGCCAGGAGCGCTTCGGGTTCCATCCGAGCATGCGCACGGCCTTCGCGCTCGAGATGCCCGACGCGTCCGGCCTATCGAGCTGCCGGAGCTCGATCTGGTCGCCGTAGTACTGGTGGAGGATCTCCGCAAAATCGCGTCCTCCGACGTTGTCGGGCGACGCGATGTAGAAGATCTCGTGGCCCGGCAGGTCGGAGTCGGTCGCCAAAACGATCGCGTCGGCGAGGTCGTAGACGTCGATGTAGCTCCAAAGGTTCGGGCTGAGCACGGAGGCGTCGCGGACCTGCGGCCCGAGGTTCATCTCGTAGGTCTCCTCGTTCTGCACCCAGGAGGGTCGGATCGAGATCACCCGGATGTCCGAACGCTCCACCGCGGCGTTCATGAGCTGCTCGCCGAAGTGCTTCGAGAGGGCGTAGGGGTCCTGCGGATGCGCCGGGTGAGCCTCGTCGACCGGCGCATACTGCGGAAGGAACGGCCGCTCTGGGAAGAAGAAGCCCGGCACCGTCTCGCTCGAGATGTTGACGAACCGAGGGACGTTGAAGCGCACCGCGGCCTCGAGGACGTTGAAGGTCGAGATCAGGTTGGTGCGGAACACCACGTGAGGCGGGTTGCCCGTCGGCTCCGGGATGGCGGCGACGTGCACCACCGCGTCCATGCCGCGCACCACTGCGAACGCCTCGCCCGCGTCGGTCAGGTCCGCCATCGTGTATTTGGCGCTGCCCTCCGGCTTCCGATCGAAGTTCGGGCGGAGGAGATCGGTGGCGTGCACCTCGTGTCCTGCGTCGAGCAGTGCCTGGGTCGCGGCGCGGCCGACCCGTCCGCGAGCGCCGGTGACGAGGACCTTCATGTATTGCTCCTTCATTAGGGTTCAGCGCGACGGGTGTCGTCGCGCAGCGTGCCGCTGTGCTGCGGCTTCATCAGGCACGTCTGCGGCGCCACTGGTTCAGCGCGACCGCGCCGACGATGATCGCGCCGCTGAAGACCTGCTGCCAGTACGGCGAGATGCCGAGCAGGATCAGGGCGTTCTGGATGAGGAGCAGGAGCGTCGTGCCCAGGGCTGTGCCGAGCACGCCGCCGACTCCTCCGAAGAGGCTGGCGCCGCCGATCACCGCCGCGCCGATGGCGAGCAGCTCGTACCCGTTCCCCGCTCCGGGCTGCCCCACGCTCAGCCGTGAGGTCTCGAGGATTCCCGAGACAGCGGCGAGCCCCGCCGAGATCACGAACACCGAGACCTTGATCCGCCGCACGTCGATCCCCGAGAGGACGGCCGCCTCCTCGTTCGATCCGACGAAGAAGATGTGCCTGCCGTAGGTGGTCCGAGTCAGCACCACGTGGGCGACGACGGCGATCACCGCCGCGATCCAGATCGGCACCGGGACGCCTGCGATGCTCCCCTGACCGAGGAAGAGGAAGGGCTCAGGGAAGCCGCTGATGGTCGAGCCACCCGTGATACCCAGGGCGACCCCTCGAGCTGCGGCGAGCATGCCCAGTGTCACCACGAAGGAGGGCAGGCCGCCGTAGGCGTTGATCACGCCGTTCACGACGCCCACAGCCAGCCCGCCCAGGAGCGCGATGAGCACCGCGACGACGGGCGGCAGCCCCAGTGAGACCATCGCTCCGCCCGTGAGCACGCTCACGAGAGCGACGATCGAGCCGACGGACAGGTCGATCCCGCCGATGAGGATGACGAAGGTCATGCCCGTGCTGATGATCAGGGCGAGCGCGATCTGCCTGCCGACGACCGTGATGTTGCCCGGCGTGAGGAAGTACGGGGACGCGATCGAGAGGAAGATGATCAGGAGGATCACCACCGCTGCGAGCGTCGATTCACGCGCAGCGATCAGACGCCGGGCCCGATCACGGAGCACGGTGCCAGCCGGCGCCCTCCCGCCGTCCTCTCTCGAGGGGGAAGTCGGGTCGCTTCCCGAGCGGGTCTCGACGGTCTGCTGGTTCACGATCTCTCCGAGTTCTGTGCGAGGTACGAGGTCCCGTCGTCCTGGACCCCTGTGGCGAGAGCCATCACGCGCTTCTCCGTGGCGTCGGAGGCATCGAGTTCGCCGACGCCGTAGCCCTCGCGCATGACGACGATGCGATCCGCGATCCCGAGGACCTCCGTCAGCTCGGAGGAGATGACGAGTACGGCGACGCCGTCTGCGGCGATCCTGCGGATGAGGGCGTAGATCTCAGCCTTCGCGCCGACGTCCACGCCCCGCGTGGGCTCGTCGAGGATGAGCACTCGGGGCGAGCGCGCCAGCCAGCGAGCCAGGACGACCTTCTGCTGGTTGCCCCCGCTCAGAGTCCCCGCTCCCACCTCCAGTGCGGAGCTGCGCAGGTTCAGCTGCTGTGCGAAGCGGCCGGCCAGCGCGCGGTCTCGTCGGCCGGAGACGAACGCGAGTCGGGAGATCGACGCGAGCGACGCCGAGGACATGTTCTCGCGGACCGGGAGCCCGAGGAACAGCCCCTGCGCCTTCCGGTCCTCCGGGACCAGCCCGATGCCCGCCGCCATGGCGTCCTTGGGACTGCGGAACCTCCTCGGTACTCCATCGAGCAGCACCTGACCGGCCGTCCTCCGCCGAGCCCCGAAGATCGCCAGCGCGGCGTGGCTGCGCCCGGCACCGATGAGCCCTGACAGCGCCACGATCTCGCCCGGTCGCACCGAGAAGCTCACGTCGTGCAGCAGGGCCCCGCAGCCGAGGCCGCGCACCTCCAGGGCCGGCACCGCCTTCTCGTCGACGTTCGACGCCCGGACTCCGTAGAGGTCCTCGAGATCGCGGCCGACCATCATCTGCACGATGTCACCCGGGCGCGCAGCGTCCGCCTCCCGCACGCCCACGACGGCGCCGTCTCTCAGGACGGTGATGCGGTCTGCGATCTCGAAGATCTCCCGCATGCGGTGCGACACGTAGACGACGGCGACGCCGGACTCGCGCAGGCGACGCACCAGGGCGAGGAGCGCGTCCACCTCCTCCTCCGTCAGCGACGACGTCGGCTCGTCCATCACCACGACCCGAGCGTTGACCAGGAGCGCCTTCGCGATCTCCACCATCTGGCGCATCGCGATGTTGAGGTCACCGACGAGCCGGGTCGAGTCGAGGGACACCCCCAGGCCGCGGAGCAGCGCCTCGGACCCGCGTCGCATGGCGCCGAAGTCGACCGTGCCCAGGCGCGTCCGGGGCTCCCGCCCGACGTAGACGTTCTCCGCCACGCTGAGGTGGCTCGCCAGGTTCAGCTCCTGGTAGATGACGGCGATGCCGGCGTCCTGTGCGTCGCGCGGCGAGTTGATCGCGACCCGCTCGCCGTCGACGAGGATCTGGCCCTCGTCCGCCCGTGCGGCGCCGGCGAGGATCTTGAGGAGCGTGGACTTGCCCGCCCCGTTCTCTCCGACGAGCGCCATGACCTCGCCGGACCGGATGCTGAGGTCGACGCTCGAGAGCGCCCGGACCCCCGGATAGGTCTTCACGATGCCCCGCATCGCGACGACAGGATGATCAGCCACAGTGCTGCTCCTCGACTCGGTCGGACGACGTGCCGAAGGCTGAACGCCTTCGGCACGTCCTCACTCAGTGCTCGGTCTTCAGGAACTCGTCGAGCGTGCTCGGCGTGACGGTGACGACGCCCGTGTCGATGTTGAAGTCCTTGCCGGGACCGGGCTTGCCCTTGTCGAGGTCGACGAGGATCTGCAGCGCCTGCGCCGTCATGCCGAACGGCTTCTGCGAGATGAGCGCGTCGACGCAGCCGCCCTTCATCCCGGCGATGCCCTGCGGAACGACGTCGAAGCCGACCGCCTTGATGGATCCGCATTTGCCGCCGGACTTGAGGGCCCCGGCGATGCCGGGCAGGTCGCTGCCGCCGATGCCGATCATCCCGCTGAGGTCGGGCTGCGCCTGCAGGATCGTCTCAGCAGCGCTCTGCGCCGTCGCTACCGACTCGCCTGAAGTCTGCGTCGCGACGAGCTTGATGTCCGGGTGCTTCGCGAGCGCCTTCTTCACCCCTTCCAGACGTTGGTTGAGGTTCACCGCGGTCAGGCTGCCGATGACCACGGCGACCTTGCCCTTGTTCCCGATGGCGGACGCCAGCGCCTCCCCCGCCTGCTCGCCCGCCGCGACGTTGTTCGTCCCGATGTATCCGAGAACCTGACTGTTCGGCACCGGGCCGTCCCACGCGATCACGGGGATGCCCGCGGCCCTCGCCTTCGCGATGTCGCCGACGACGCTCGCGGGATCGTTCGGGGAGATCGCGATGCCCGCCGGGTTCGTCGCGAGGACGGAGTCGAAGATCTGCACCTGCGCTGCGGCGTCATCGTTGTCCGGCCCGAGGAACTGCGCCTTCACGCCCAGCTTCTTCGCCTCGGCCTCCATCCCCTTGCGGGCATCCACCCAGTAGGGGTTGTTCAGCGACTTCGGGAGGAAGACGAACGTGCCGCCCGACTTGCCGGGCGCCACGCTCGCCGCGTCCGACGCCGCTGACGTTCCCGATCCGGGCCCGCTGCATCCGGTCAGGGCGATCGCCGAAGCGGCGACCACCAGTGCTGCTGCCATGGCCTTGCGCATTGCTACTCCTTTGTACTGCGTCGGTTCAGTGGTGAGTCATCCGTGCTGCGTCGCACGGCTCGAGGTGCTGGTGGAAAGGGGAACGGAGGGGCGTCGTCGCCGATCAGGAGAAGGACTTCTCGGCCCCGGAGTCGGGCGGATCGCCATCGCCTCGGAGGACGTGCACCGCGCGCAGGAGCGATTCGTCGTCCCCGACGTTGCCCGCGAAGACGACGTAGGGCAGCCCGCGCGGCGAGTCGTCACTGCTCTCGGTGACCCAGACGGAGACGATCCCGGGGAAGAGTTGACCGGCGACGGTCGCGCGCCGGATGCCGAGCCCTCTGGTCGCCACGTCGCTCGAGGTGATGCCGCCCTTCGCGAGGACCCACGCGACCGGCACCTCGGCGACGGCGCGTCCGCTGATCCCGGTGAGCGCCGCCGACACGGCCTGCGCAATCGACAGGCTCGACGCTCCCGTCTCGCCGGTCACACGGACTCGGCTCGTCGCGAGCACCGCGTCGCCTCCGCGGAGCGCCTCGACGAGGGCATCGCCCTTCTGGAGCACCTCCTCGTCCTGCGTCGACGGATCGAGCAGGCGCGGGACATCGAGCTCGATCGTCCGGACGTCGGGCAGGTCCTCGCGGAGCCGTGCGAGCTGCCTCGTGCTCAGGTCGACGTGCGAGCCGACGACGATCAGCCCGTGGCCCTCGCCGCGACCGGTCCGGAACACCTCGGCGGAGCGGAGCGGCTCGCGCGGGGCGATGCCGAGTCGAGCCGCAGCGAACGAAGGACCCGTCCTCGCGAGGACGCGGACCCCGTGCTTCTCCGCCTCGATCACGCCGAGGACGACAGCATCGAGGTCCGACTCGTCGACCGCGTTCACCACGACCGGAGCGGCGTTCCGTGCCGAGGCGAGGATCTGCTCGACCCGAGACGGGCCGCCGAGCCGGATGTCCGCGAGCCCGATGCTGAGGACGTCCCCGGCCTTCACTCGGCCGGCCGTCTTCTCCTCGACGTAGTCCTTGAGGTCCGAGCTCACGAAGCCGAAGGTCGCGTCCTTCGCGTAGACCGTGCTGCCGACCGGTTCGTACCGCTCCCCGTCGGCGACCCAGTGGACGTCGTCCGCGGTGACCCGCCCCGCGGGGAGGTAGGCGGGGACGATCAGCACCGCGTCGTAGGGATCGCTGCGTTTCTGTTCCGCGAGCACGTCGGTCTCGAGCGGATAGTGGCCGCGCAGGGTGGAGTCGCTCCGGGCCAGAAGCGTGTAGGGCCGACCGGCCGCGGCTCGTTCGACGGCGCCGACGACCTCAGTCAGGAGCCCACGAGTCTCATCCGCTCCGAGGCCTCGGGTGTTGGTGAGGATGAAGAACCCGTGGCTGGGTTGCTCGAAGGCCCATCCGAGGTCGTCGATGCCCCAGGCGGTCAGCACCGGTACGTCGTGCACCGCCTGGCTGCCGGTCGGGTCGTCGTCGAGGACGACGACCCAGGGGCCGCCGTCTTCGTTCGCCGCCTTGATCCGTTCGCGCGCATGAGGCACCACCGCCTCCGGCGGCGTCCCCTCCAGCATCTCCGAGCGCGTCACGGACGCTCCGAGCGTCGGCGCGCTCACGACGCCAGCGCGGCGACGCGTTCGGCCAGATACTCGACGCCCATCCGCGGGCTCGACAGCACCTCGAGCCCGGTCCGATCCTTCAGCACGGGAGCGAGCCGGTTCATGGAGGCCTGAGCCAGCACGATCAGGTCCACCTCCGCGGCGAGGTCGACCGCCTGCGTGACGACTATCTCGTCGTGCCGCGCACGGTCGCCGCCCATCAGCACGTCGAAGGCGCCCTCGCACAGCCGCTGCACGACCTGGATCTCGCGGTCCAACGCGTCCGCCTGCGCCCGGATGAGGTCGGTCGTGGGCTGGAGCGTCGTCGGCACCGTGGCCAGCACGCCGATCCGACGGCCCTCGGCCGCGGCCCGTCGAGCCATGGCGTCGTCGATCTTCACGACCGGGATGGCCACGGCGGCTGAGGCGGCGTCGAGGGCCGGGCCGAGCGAGGAGCACGCCGAGAAGATGATGTCCGCGTCCGCGGCTTCTGCCGCCTCTGCGAGCCGGACCATCCGCATCTCGCTCTTAGCGGAGATGCCCTGCTCCCGCACAACGGTCGCGAGCACGTCCGAGTCGACGAAGTGGAGCACCTCTGCGTCGGGGATGAGCTCGGCGATCAGATCGTTGATGATCGGCTCGACCTGCACGAACACGAAGCTGGTGTGCAGCACTGCGATCTTCTTCGTCATCGAAGACTCCCTAGTAAGTCATCAGACATCTGGTGACTGAGGAGAGTGTGACGCTGCACGCCTCGCTTGTCAAGGCTCACCGCAGGCCGTCTTCTCGGTGCCGCACGCTGCGGACTCTCTGGAGACGACGGCGGATCGACGATCGTTGCAACGTGCTGCGCGACGCATCACGTCGGGACGGTCAGGTCCTCCGCGTAGGCGCGACGACGCGGATCACGGCGGAGTCGTCCTCGGTGGCGAGCCCCTGCGCCGCGCCGAGGAGGAAGAGCTGCTCGGCAGCGGCGGCCACCGGCGCGGCCATGCCGGCCGATCGCGCGGCATCGCCGACGATGCCGAGGTCCTTCACGAAGATGTCGAGACGACTGAGCACCTCGGCTCCATCGTCCCCGTAGGCGTCGAGCATGCGGGGCCCGCGATTCGCGAGCATGAAGGAGGCCGCCGCCCCCTCCCCCAGGGCCTCGAGCGCCGCCGCCTGATCGAGGCCGAGCGCGTCGGCAAGCGCGAGCGCCTCGGCCGCCGCCGCGATGTGGACGCCGCACAGCAACTGGTTCACCGTCTTGAGCGCCTGACCATCGCCGGGAAGCGCCCCGACGCGACTGATGGTCGACCCCAGCATTCGCAGCACAGGCTCGACGTGCGCGTAGGCGGCGTCCTCGGCTCCGACGACGATCAGCAGGTCGCCCGCCCGCGCACGGACCGGTCCGCCCGACAGGGGAGCGTCGACGAGACGCAAGCCGGTGCCGGCCTCCGCGAGCCGTGCCGATGCACCCCGCGCCGCTTGGATGCCGACCGTGCTGGTGAGGATGACGGTGCAGCCCTCCTCGAGGTGCGCGGCCACGCCCTCGGACCCGAAGAGCACGGCGTCCAGCTGTCCAGCGCTGCGCACCGCGATCACGACGACGTCGGCCCCCGCGACGGCCTCGATCGCGGTCCGCCGATCTGTCGCCCCAGCCTCTCGGGCAGCCGCGCGTCGTCCGGCGGTCAGGTCGAAGGCAGTGACCGCGAACCGCTCCGCGAGTCGCGCGGCCATGGGGAGCCCCATCGCGCCGAGCCCGAGGACCGCCACCACCGGATCAGACACGACCAGTCATCATACTATTCGGAGGGCGTTGGAGCGCCGAGAAGCCGATCGCTCGGATGCGGGGGACCATTTGGCCAGGAAGTCGCTCGTGAACACGGTCGCGGACGACCTGCTCGACCGGATCGTCGCCGGCGAGTTCTCTTCGAGCGATCCGATCCCGGGCGAGCAGGAGCTCACCGCCCGCCACGACGTCAGCCGTGTGACGGTCAGAGAAGCGGTGAAGACCCTCGAGGCCCAGGGCGTCGTACGCGTCGAGCAGGGCCGCGGGACGTTCGTCAACCCGGTCCATGAGTGGACGTCCATGGAGGCCGTGCTCCGCGCGGCGACCGAGGGCACCGACGGCGAGACCGCCTCGATCCAACTGATCGAGCTGCGGCGCATCTTCGAGACCGGGGCGAGCATGCTCGCCGCGAGCAAGATCACGTCCACCGACCTCCAGGAGATGCACGCCTGCATCGACCGCATGCGTGCCGCCCACGCTCGCGGCGACGTCGACGAGTTCGTCGCCGCTGACCTCGAGTTCCACGACACGATCCTCAACGCTGCCGGGAACGTCTTCCTCACCGTCCTCTTCCGCCCGCTCACCCGGATCCTCGCGGCTCGCCGCCGGGAGACGTCGAAGGTGGCGGAGATTCAGCGCAACGCCATCGTCGAGCACGAGAAGGTGTGGACCGCGCTCGAGTCGCGCGACCCGGCAGCCGCTCGCCGTGCGATGGAGAGCCACATGAACCAGACGCTCACCGACCTCCGTCGCTACGTGCTGTCACCTCGGCCGTGAGTCGATGGGCGCCGGACCGTCCGTGCGCCTTCCGACCTCGTCGGCAACTACTGCACGGTGCGGTACGACGGCGTCTCAACTGAAGAGCCCGCCCCCGCGCGGACGGCCGCGTCGAACTCCGCGAGCATCGCGGCCCGCTCGTCGTCGTCGCACCAGGCGGCCTCGAAGCCGGCGCGGGCGATGCGGGTCGCGTCCTCGAGGTCGAGCCCCATCGCCGGCAGCGCGTCGGCGTACTCGCGTCCGATGTCGGTGTCGAAGAAGACCGCGTCGTCGGTCGACAGGTTCACCGGGAGCCCGGCCCGGATCATGCGCGCGATGCGGTGGTCCGGGGCGAACGGCCACTGCGAGAGCCGCAGGGTCGAGTACGGGGTGCAGTCGAACGGCACGCCCGAGTCCCGGGCGCGTGCGAGCGCGTCCGGGTCGTCCACCACCCGGTAGCCGTGGTCGACCCGGTCGAGCCGGAGGGCGTCGATCGCGTCCGGCACGTCGGCGGGCTGCGCGCGCATCGTCTCGCCGACGTGCGCGGTGCGCTTCAGGCCGTGCCGCTCGGCGAGCGCGTAGGCGTCGCGGAAGCGCAGCGCGTCCTCCGCGCCGTCTGCCGTGAGGTTGTCCTGCCCGATCCCGACGACGGCGGCGCGCCGATGCGCGAGGACCGTCTCGACGAGCGCGACGGCGGAGGACGCGGGCAGCGACCGGTCGATCGCCACCACGATGCGGGAGCCGACGCCCCACTCGGCGCGTCCCTGCTCGAGCCCGTCGATCATCGCGTCGATCAGCACCGGGTAGGGCAGCGGCAGGTCGTCGGGATTCACGAACAGCTCGCGGTAGCGCAGGGAGCCGGCCGCCACGGCGTCCGCGACGCCCTCGGCCGCGACCCGCGCCACGTCCTCGGGCCGGGTCAGCACCGCCTGCGCGGCGTCGAAGACCTGCAGGAACGCGAGCAGGCCGCCCTCGTCGAAGGGCGCGGACGGGTCGTGGTGCGGCAGCTCGATGCGCTCGCGCGCCGCCAGCTCGGCGAGGGTCGCGGGCCGGATCGTCGAGACGAAGTGGCAGTGCAGCTCCGTCTTCGGCAGCCGCCGCAGGCGCTCGCGCAGCTCCATGGGTCGTCCCTCCTGCGTCCGACTCCAGAATCGGAGCATCCTCGCTCCGGACCGGGCCGGTCAGGTGCGCAGCCGCCACGGCGACGGCTGCAGCCTAGGGACGCGGTCGGGGCGCCGCCCGCGTCGGAACGGTCAGGCGCTGAGCGCCACCTCCGACGCCTCCCGATCGGCGCCGCAGCGGCGGCACGGCTCGGTCTCGCAGGAGGTGCAGGAGCAGCGGGGGAAGAGGTGGCCCTCATACGCGCAGCGGGGGTTCATGCATCGACGCTGGCGGAGGGCTCCGGACGCTGCGCCCGGGGCACGCCGGAACCCCCTGCAAGTGGGGGTGCGGCGGACGGACCCCGTCCACGGACGCAGAACCCCCTCGGCCGGCGTCGTCCTGCCGATCGAGGGGGTTCTGTCACGCGCGGTGGCGGTGGGATTTGAACTCGATCAGGGCGATATCACGACGTCGAACGATTACAGAGAACATGGCCCTGACCAGTTGTTCTGATCTCAAGAAGTCGCGCCGACTCTCGTAGGGACTCGCAGAGATGTGGGCAGAATGTGGGCAGAGCGAGCACCCCGGCCGCTCATCGCTGGGCAGCGATGGACGCCGACGGTCAGGGCCGTTGCGTGGAGAACATCGCGATTCCGACAACAGCTCGACTGCGAAGGTCGCCCGCTGAGCCACCGCCCGGATCCAACTCGTCCCTCCCGAGATCGACGAGCCCATTCGTCTGGTCGAACACGTGCGGCTCGACACCGGTCGCATCAGGTTGGTGGCGCTTCACAGCTGCTCCTCAAGTCGTTGATTCCGCGCAGGTGCTGCGCGCCATCACCCTCCTCCAGGAGATGCCGCAGACCAACGGCCGGGGTCGATATCTCGTCCAGTTGGACGAGATCGGACCTCCGTGATGGCGCGCTCATGCGGCAGGTTCATACATTCGCCACATGCAAACAGTGCACCGGCTGACACGAGGACTGGTCCCGCCCATCCTGGGCGTGGCGTTGCTCTCGTGGTGGTGCGTCTCGGTGTCCGCGGACGTGGGGCCTGCGCAACTGTCTGATTGGGCAGCGCTGCTGCTCAATCCGTTCACCTGGGCGGCACTGCTGCTTTTCGGCGGCGTGGGCCTCAGTTGGGTGGCGCCCTGGGCAGCGATTGCCGCGCTGTATACCGCCTTCTTTGTGCAGCTCACCGCTATCAACGGTTTCCTCGACCAGCAGGGGTGGGCCGCGTCCGCCGCGATCGTGCTTGCCGTCGCGCTCCTCGCCGTCCGAGTACAAGACAGACGACGGCTGACGCTGCTCGCGTTGCTTCCCCTTGGAGCGCTGGTGGGCGTGATCATGAACGGCAACGAGCTCGCGCTGCTTCGGCAGGGTGTCGTTCAGGATCCGATGCAGAGCGTGGGCCTTCCGCTGGTGTTCTGGTCGACCATCGCGATGGGCGCGATTCTCGCCGCGTGGACGATCGGGTCCGTCTTCCATGCCCACCGGCGACAAGTCGCGGCCGAGCTTGAGACGCAGGCAATCCGATCCGACCTCGCCGGCAGCAGGATCGAGCTGCGCGTCGCCGAGGAGCGCGACCGCATCGCGCAGGACGTGCACGACATCACCGCGCACTCGCTCAGCGTCATCGTGGCGCAGGCCGACGGCGGCGCCGCTCAGGCGAGCGACGACGTCAGTCGTGCAACGCTCGCAACGATCGCCGTGAGCGCTCGGTCCGCCCTCGCGGAAGTGCGCACGCTGCTGGAGAACCTGGAAGACCCGCGGATGGACACCGGGTTCACCGCCGCGGACATCGAGGGACTGGTCGAAGGCGTCCGAGCCACCGGCCGTGCCGTCGACCTCGAGCAGCGCGGCGACGCGACGGCGCTGCCTGCCGCGTCCGGGCTCGCCGCCTATCGGATCGCGCAGGAGGCGCTGACGAATGCGGTCCGCCACGGCGCCGACGCACCGATCACTGTCGCGCTCGACTGGCAGCCCTCGGGCCTGTCCATCGTGATCTCGTCGCCGCTCGGGGCGGACAACAGCGATACCGCTACGCCGGGCCGCGGCGTGATTGGGATGGAGCAGCGCGCACGGCTGGTCGGAGGCTGGGTCTCGTCCGGGCCCGACCCCGACGCCGGTCGCTACGTCGTCACTGCGTTCCTGCCAGTCCCGCGGCCGGCCGTAACGCCATGACAAGGACAGTGCTGGTTGCCGACGACCAGCCGCTCTTCTGCTCGGGCCTGCAGCTGCTGATCGATGCGCAGCCCGACCTGAAGTACGTCGGCGCCGCGCATTCGGGCTCGGCTGCCGTCAGGGAGAGCGCGCGCTTGCATCCGGACATCGTCCTGATGGACCTTCGGATGCCGGATGGAAATGGTGTGACGGCCACACGCGAGATCCTCCGTATGCCCGCAGCGCCTCATGTCCTTGTGCTCACCACGTTCCGCGACACGGCCAGCGCACGGCTCGCAATGAATGCAGGGGCGTCTGGCGTATTGACGAAAGACGCGACGCCCGGTCGACTCATCGGCGCGATTCGCGATGTGCTTGCGGGAAGACCCGTGCTGGCGACGAGCGCGTCGACACCGATGCTGAGCGATCCCGTCCCAGCACACGCCCCGGACCTCGCTGCGATCGCAGGACTGACACCGCGCGAACGGGAGGTCTTCCTCCACGCCGCGCGAGGACTCAGCAACCCTGAGATCGCCCGCCTGGCACACATCAGCGAGAACACGGTCCGCACCCATGTGAGCGCGATCCTCGGCAAGCTCAGGCTCGAGAATCGGCACGAGTTGATCCACTTCGCGCACAGACACGGGCTACTTCCTCTTCTTTGACTTCCGCCGAGCCGAGGCGGCACGCCCTGCGGGATGTCGCGCCAGGACCTGCTGCGACTCGGCAGCGACAGGACGTCAGAAACAGTGGACCTTCATGGGCGCAACATCTCGGGAGCAGGCGTCGGGATGCGGCTGTCCCTCCCTCGTGCTCCATGACATGTCAGCACAATCCACAAGACTCTGCCTCGTGGACGACAAAGCGCGGGCGGAGGCAGATTTGCTGGGCCTGCAGCGCCTCGGTCACCGCCTCAAGCTGATCCTCGAACTCGAGGCGCACGAACGGGAAGCGCGCTTCGACCTCGCCCGACCCGGATCAGAACTAGCGCTAGATGATCAGTCAGCACGGCCGTACCAGGTGAGTCATCTCGTGGGGCACTGCCTCGCACTGTCGCTCGACGCGCTTCTGGGGGCGCAGTTCGTCCTGCAGGATCCGGCAGACGTGAACGGGGTGCGGCTGCTCATGTCCGCCCCGTTTCCGCTCCTCAGGACGGCGATGGAAGCCGGCGCGCTCGCGATGTGGGTTCTAATGCCGGATGCGCGGGATCAGCGCCTTGAACGGCTTTTCCGAGCGCGCTGGGACGACATCGTCAGCGACGACAACCTCGCGCTGGCTTTCACAGAGTTCCGTGACAGCGATTCCCGTGAGGACGTCGCGGGGAAGAACCGGTTGCGTCGCGAGAACACGAAGCACGTGCGCCGCCGCAAGGCGGCACTTCGCGGCGCCATGGACGCGACTTCTATAACGCGCGCAGCCGTCGAACTTGGGCTGCCTGGCTTCGGCCCGCTCATGGCTCAGACTGCGCCGTCTCTTGGCATCGACCCCAATCACGCCCACGGACTCTGGCGCACCGTCAGCGGGCTCACCCACCCATCTGCATCGAGATCGATCCTCGCTTCCTCCGTCGAGTACCAGCACTCGAGCGAGCCGGGGGTCTCTCGGGCCTTCCTCACAGCGCGACCATCGCTTCTCAACTCCGCAGTCGAGGCAGGTCTCCTTCTTCCCTGGCACGTACTCCGGCGAGTCGCTCAGCTCGGCGATAATCCAGCGGTCGAGTTCGTCGTCCCGGCAGGGTTTCCGCCTCCGCCTCCGCCACGAGCCGCGTGAACTCCTGCAGCGAATTAAAGCGGCGGTCGTCCAGCGCGACGCCGCATCAGCGCCTCGCCACACCCCTCGTAAGGCGCCTCGTCGACCACGAGGGGTCTTGCGAGGGGTTTCGAGCGTCTTGCCCTGTCCTGGCCTGCCACCTCGGCTGGCGCCGCTCCCGAACCACCCACACACAACTTGAAGAGCAAGAGCAGTTGTGTGTGGGTGGTTCGGGAGTACAGGTGGCAGGCCAGGACAGGGCAAGGCGGCGAGAGTTCAGAAGGCGGAGGAGAAGGGGTGTGGGGGAAGGGAGCGGAGCAGGGAGAGGAGGGGGCGGGACAGAGCGGAGAGCGCGGAGAGAGAACGTCAGGTGAGATGACGACGAGTGGTGGATTGAGCGAGGAGCGGGGAGTGTCGGAGAGCGGTGATGCGATCGGCTGAGTGACGGGTGGATCGCCGTGCGATGAGTCGTGACGCGAGGGGATGTGGGGCTTGGCTGCGATATCGGCGTACGAGACAGCGGCGGGGAAGCGGTACCGGGTCCGGTACCGGAAGCCGGATCGCTCGCAGACGGACAAGCGCGGATTCCGCACGAAGCGGGAGGCAGAGCTGTTCCTCGCTTCGGTGCAGGTGGCGATGGCCCGTGGAGAGTTCGTCGACGCGACGGCCGCGCGCGAGACGATCGGCGTACTCGGGGCGGCGTGGCTGCGCTTCCAGACCCACCTCAAACCCTCGTCCGTCCGGCCCGTCGAGATCGCGTGGCGGCTCTACGTCGAGCCGCGGTGGGGCACCACGCCCGTGTCGGCCGTCCGGTACAGCGACGTGCAGGAGTGGGTCGCCGAGATCAGCACGGATCGCAGCGCGACGACCGTGATGCGCGCGCATGGCGTGCTCGCGTCGATCCTCGACGTCGCCGCTCGAGATCGGCGGATCTCGTCGAACCCGGCTCGCGGCGTGAAGATGCCACGGAAGGGGAAGAAGGCGCACATGTACCTGACCCACGAGCAGGTGAGCGACCTCGCGCTGGAGTGCGGGGACAAGCGCACGTTCGTTCTGGTGCTCGCGTACTGCGGACTCCGCTGGGGCGAAGCGGTCGGTTTGCGGGTGCAGGACATCGATCTCGGTCGACGGCGTATCAACGTGACGGTGAACGCGGTCGAGGTCGCTGATCGGATCGAGGTGGGCACGCCGAAGACCCACAAGCGCCGCGCGGTGCCGTTCCCCGCGTTGCTCGGCCCCGCGCTCATGGCGCAATGCGCCGGCAAGAGCGCCGAGCAGCTCGTCTTCACCGCCGAGGACGGCGGCTACCTCCGGCGCACCCGGACGGACGAGTCGAGCCGAGGCTGGTTCAGTCAGGCGGTCCGCCGGGCTGGCATCCCACGGATGACCCCACACGATCTCCGGCACACCGCCGCGAGCCTCGCGATCCAGTCCGGCGCGAACGTGAAGGCGGTCCAGCGGATGCTCGGGCACGCCTCCGCGGCGATGACCCTCGATGTCTACGCCGACCTGTTCGACGACGACCTCGACCTAGTGGCGGGGCGGCTTAATGAGGGATTGGCTCGCACAAGTGTGGGCAAAGTGTGGGCAGACCGCGCACCTGAGAAAAGTCTGAACCCCCTCGATCCTCGAAGTTCCGGGGATCGCGGGGGTTCAGTACTGGCGGTGGCGGTGGGATTTGAACCCACGGATGGCTTGCACCATCACATGTTTTCGAGACATGCTCCTTCGGCCGCTCGGACACGCCACCGGGATCGATTGTACGGGGTCCTGCGCAGCGGCTCATGCAGGACATCCGCGCTGCGTCGATGCGGCGCGACGAATCGGTGCCGGTGCGGTCGTCAGGTGCAGTTGCGGCGCACCGCGGCACCGCAACTGCACCTGACGACCGCATCTCGCTCGCGCGGGCGGGCGAGCGGACGAGCAGCGGCCGCGCGGCGGTCGACGCCGGTGTCGGAGGGCGCACATATCTTCGAGCCATGCCGGCCTCCCGCTCCCGCCCCGCCTCCCCCGGCTTCCGCTGCGCCGAGTGCGGCTGGCGGACGGCCAAGTGGGTCGGCCGCTGCGCCGAGTGCCAGGGCTGGGGCACGGTGCAGGAGGCGGAGGCGGCCGTCGGCCGCGTGCAGGCGGCGGTCGTGCCGCTGACGCGTCGCGCCACCCCCATCGGCGAGGTGCCGCTCGACTCGGTCGCGCGGCGACCGACGGGCGAGGGCGAGCTCGACCGCGTGCTCGGCGGCGGGGTCGTGCCGGGCTCGGTGATCCTGCTGTCCGGCGAGCCGGGCGTCGGCAAGAGCACGCTGCTGCTCGCCGTCGCGGCGCACGTCGCCGCCGCGGGCGCCCGCGTGCTCTACATCAGCGCC
This sequence comes from Amnibacterium endophyticum, assembly GCF_042680685.1. NCBI lineage: Bacteria > Bacillati > Actinomycetota > Actinomycetes > Micrococcales > Microbacteriaceae > Amnibacterium > Amnibacterium endophyticum. The sequence goes on from NZ_JBHUEA010000018.1 coordinate 59,609, forward strand.
GAGGAGTCGCCCGGCCAGGTGCGGCTGCGTGCCGAGCGCACCGGCGCCCTCTCCCCCACGCTCTACCTCTCTGCGGAGACCGACCTCGCCGTCGTGCTCGGCCAGATCGACCAGGTGGAGCCGGACCTCGTCATCGTCGACTCCGTGCAGACCGTGTCGTCGGCGGAGACGACCGGCTTCGCGGGCGGTCCGGGGCAGGTGCGGGAGGTCGCGGCGTCGCTGACCCGCGTCGCGAAGGAGCGGAACGTCCCCGTGCTGCTCGTCGGGCACGTCACGAAGGACGGGCAGATCGCCGGGCCGCGCGTGCTCGAGCACCTCGTCGACGTCGTCTGCCACTTCGAGGGGGATCGCGGCACGCCGCTGCGATTCGTCCGCGCGATCAAGAACCGCTTCGGTCCGACGGACGAGGTCGGCTGCTTCGAGATGTCGGGAGAGGGCATCGCCGGGGTGGCCGACCCGAGCGGTCTGTTCCTCTCCCGGGCCATCGGCACGGAGGCCGGCACCTGCGTCACGCTGGCGCTCGAGGGCCGACGTGCGATCCCGGTCGAGGTGCAGGCGCTCGTCGTGAAGACGAGCGCGCCGTCACCGCGCCGCGTCGTGAACGGCGTGGACAGCAGCCGCGTGGCGATGCTGCTCGCCGTGCTGCAGCGGCACGGCGGGGTCGACCTGTCGCAGCACGACGTCTACGTGTCCACGGTCGGCGGGGTGCGGCTGACCGAGCCGGCGACCGACCTCGCCATCGCGCTCGCGCTCGGCTCCGCGACCACGCAGGTGCCGATCCGCGGCGACATCGCGGTGTGCGGCGAGATCAGCCTCGCCGGCGAGATCCGGCCCATCGTCCAGGCGGCGCGTCGGGAGTCGGAGGCGAAGCGCCTCGGCTTCGGCACGCTGCTCGGGCCCGACCTCGCCACGCTGCGCGACGCGATCATCGCGGCCATCGCGCCGCGCTGATCCGCTTCCGCGAGCCGGGGTGGTCTCGAGGCTCCTCCGTCGCACCTCGACCAGCGGTACGGCGCGACCGGCGGGGCGGGCGGGCGGCGGCCGCGGGGGCTAGAGGTCCTCGTCCGGGTCCCAGTCCGGGACGATCGGGATGCTCGCGGTCATCAGCGAGCCGTCGTCGCGGCGGGTCTGCGCGAACTGCGCCACGGTCGGCCTGCCCGGCAGGTCGGGGCCCTGGCCCACCAGCGGCACCCGCAGCACCGCGTCGCGCGTGGCCGTGTGCCGCTCGCCACGGACCGCGAGGTCGACGTCGTCGCCCGCCAGCACCTCGATCGCCAGCACGTCCGCCCGCACCGTGACGAGCAGCCGGCTGCCCTGCCAGCGGATGCGGAAGCGCAGCTCGGGCCAGTCGGCCGGCAGCCGCGGGTCGAAGGTCAGGTGACCGCCGCCGTCTCGCATCCCGCCGAACCCGTAGACAAGCGCGCTCCACACGCCGCCGGTCGAGGCGACGTGCACGCCGTCGCTGGCGTTGCTGTGCAGGTCGTCGAGGTCCACGAAGAGGGCGTGGTCGAAGTACTCCATCGCCAGCTCGCGGTACCCGATCTCCGCCGCGATGATCGACTGCACCACCGCGGACAGGGTCGAGTCGCCGGTCGTCAGCGGGTCGTAGTAGTCGAAGTCGCTGCGCTTCATCTCGTCCGAGAACTCGTCCGACAGCAGGAACAGCGCGAGCACGACGTCCGCCTGCTTCAGCACCTGGAAGCGGTAGATGACGAGCGGGTGGAAGTGCAGCAGCAGCGGCAGCTTGTCCTTCGGCGTGTTCTCGAGGTCCCAGACCTCGCGGTCGAGGAAGTGCGCGTCCTGCGGGTGGATGTCGAACGCCTTCGAGTACGGCACCACCATGGCCTCGGCGGCGCGCTCCCACTCGCCGATCTCCGACTCGTCGAAGCCGACGCGGTCGACCATGCGGGCGTACGCCTCGGGGAACTGGTCCGCGACGATCCGCACGCTCTCCGCGGCGTACCGCAGGTTGAAGCGGGCCATCACGTTCGTGAACAGGTTGTCGTTCACGACTGTCGTGTACTCGTCCGGGCCGGTCACCCCGTGGATGTGGAACGAGGTGCCGTGCGTGCGCCGCCAGAAGCCGAGGGTCGTCCAGAGCCGGGCGGTCTCCACGACGATGTCGATGGCGCCGCGCGCCAGGTAGTCGGTGTCGCCCGTCGCCCGCACGTACTTCGCGACGGCGTAGGTGACGTCGGCGTTGATGTGGTACTGCGCGGTACCCGCGGCGTAGTAGGCGCTGGCCTCCTCGCCGCTGATGGTGCGCCACGGGAAGAGGGCGCCGCCCTCGTTGAGCTGCCGCGCCCGCCGCCTCGCGGCGGGCAGCATCCGCTCGCGCATCTTCAGCGCGTTGCGGGCGAACAGCGGCGAGGTGTACGTGAGGAAGGGCATCACGTAGATCTCGGTGTCCCAGAAGTAGTGGCCGCTGTAGCCGCTGCCGGTGACGCCCTTCGCGGGCACGCCGAGGGAGTCCGCGCGCGCCGATGCCTGGGCGAGCATGAACAGGTTCCAGCGGATCGCCTGCTGCGTGGCGGGCTGCCCCGGCACCTCGACGTCGCTGCGGTCCCAGTAGGCGTCGAGCCATTCGCGCTGCAGGGCGTACTGCTCCTCGACGCCGTTCTCGAGCACGCGATCGAGCAGCCGCTGGCCGCGGTCGATCAGCTCGCGCGGGGGCACTGAGCGCGAGGAGTGGTAGGCCGCGATCTTCGTGATCTTCACCGGGACACCCGCCCGCGCGCGCACCTGGTAGACGTTCTTCGCGATGTCGGGGCTGATCGAGGCGCGGCGCTGCACCTCGTTCTCGGTCTCGATCACGTGGTCGACCATCACCGACAGCGTCATGTGGGAGTGCGTCACCCGGTAGCTGAGCACGCTGCGGTCCTCGTGCTGCCAGTGCTCCACCGGCTGCAGCACCCGCTCCGCGAGCCGCTCCGCCCGGCGCGGGTCGAACCCGCCGGCCCCGCTCTGGGAGGTGCGGCCGAACTCGTCCTCGCCGTCCTGGCGGTTCAGGACCTGGCTGGAGACGACGACCGTCGCGTTCGCGTTCTCGACGACGACCTCGAAGCTCATCACCGCGAGGTGGCGCTCGACGAAGGACACCATGCGGGTCGACTTCACCCGCACCCGCTTGCCCGACGGCGTGAGCCAGAGGAGCTCGCGCCGCAGCACGCCGTCGCGGAAGTCGAGCTCGCGCTCGAAGGTGAGCAGCTCGGCGATGTCGAGCACGAGCGGCTCGTCGTCGACGTAGAGCCGCAGCACCTTGGTGTCGGGCACGTTGACGATGGTCTGGCCGACCTCCGCGAAGCCGTACGCCTGCTCCGCGTGCCGGATCGGCCACACCTCGTGGAACCCGTTGATGAAGGTGCCGTGCTCGTGCGCGTTGCGGCCCTCGGAGCTGTTGCCGCGCATGCCGAGGTAGCCGTTCGCGACGGTGAAGATCGTCTCGCTGAGGCCCAGCTTCTCCTCGGAGTAAATGCGCTCGACGAGCTTCCACTCGTCGACGGGGAAGCGGTCGCGGTCCATCAGACGTGTGCCCCTTCGTCGGACGCGGTCAGCAGCTCGGCGAGGTCCTGCACGACCAGCCCGGCACCCGCACCGGAGAGCTCGTCCGCCCCGACGCCGCGGTCGACGCCGACCACCAGGCCGAAGCCGCCGGCGGCGCCGGCCTGCACGCCGGAGATCGCGTCCTCGACCACCACGGCGCGGGCGGGCTCGACGTGCAGTCGGCGCGCGCCCTCCAGGAAGATGTCGGGCCGCGGCTTGCCGGGCAGCCCCTGCTCCGCCGCCACGACGCCGTCGACGACGACGGGGAACCGGTCGGCGAGGTTCGCGGCGGCGAGCACCCCGACCGCGTTCTTCGAGCTCGAGACGATCGCGACCGGCGTGCCTGCCGCGCCGAGCCGGTCGAGCACGGCGAGCGTGCCGGGGTAGGCCGCGATGCCCTCCTGCTCGAGCAGCGCGGAGAAGACCGCGTTCTTGCGGTTGCCGATGCCGCAGACGGTGTCGGCGTCGTCCGCGTCCTCGGGCGAGCCCCACGGCAGGTCGATGCCGCGCGACTCGAGCAGCGCGGCGACGCCCTCGTAGCGGGGCCGGCCGTCGAGGTGCTGGAAGTAGTCGTCCTCCGTGTACCCGGGGGTGACGTCGCGCTCGTCGAACAGGTCCTGGAAGGTCCGCTTCCACGCCCGCATGTGCACCTCGGCGGTCGGGGTGACCACGCCGTCGAGATCGAACAGGACGGCGGAGGCGTCGAAGAACGCCAGGCGGTGATCGCTCACGCCACTCCCTGCCTCGACAGCGGTACCCGGTGCACCAGCGGGGCGGCCCGCTGCAGGCCGCGCGTGCAGCCTAATCGGACGACGGGCGTCCAGCGCCTGCCTGCAGCACCTTGAGCATGCGGGTGTTGCCAAGCGTGTTGGGCTTCACGCGGGCGAGGTCGAGGAACTCCGCGACGCCCTCGTCGCCGGACCGGGCGAGCTCGGCGACGACGTCGGGGCCGACGATCCCCTCGCCGACGGGCGCGTACCCGTGGGCGGAGAAGAACGGGACCTCGAAGGTGAGGCAGAACAGCTTGTCGACGCCCAGCGCGACGGCGTCGTCCTCGAGCGCGTCGAGCAGCGCATGCCCCACACCGCGACGGCGCCAGGTCGTGTCTGCGGCGAGGGTGCGGACCTCCGCCAGGTCGTCCCACATGACGTGGAGCGCTCCGCAGCCGATGACCGTGCCGTCCTCGGCCTCCGCGATGCGGAACTCCTGCACCGCGCCGTAGAGCACCGCGGAGTCCTTGCCGAGCAGGATCCGCCGCTCCACGAGCGGCGACACGAGCCGCTGGATCTCGGGCACGTCCATCACGCGGGCACGACGGACGTGGAACTGCATCCCCTCAGTCTTCCAGCCGACATCTTGTAGGCGGATCGCCGCTGTGGCAGGCGATCCGCCTACACGATGGAACGACAGGAGGCCCGGCCCCGCGAACGGGACCGGGCCTCCTGTCGTGCCGCGGAGCGCTACTCGCCCGCGGTGAGCTCCCCCGCGGCGCCGGCGCCGACGAGCTCCTCGCCGCGCGCCGTCGTCGTGAAGACGAACTCGCCGTCGCGGTAGTCGACGTGCACGTGGTCGCCCGCGTTCAGCTCGCCGTGCAGGATCTTCTCGCTCAGCCGGTCCTCGACCTCGTGCTGCACCGCGCGGCGCAGCGGCCGGGCGCCGAGCGCCGGGTCGAACCCGACCTCGATCAGCCGCTCCTTGGCGGGCACCGTCAGCTCGACCGTCATGTCGCGGTCCAGCATCCGGGCGCCGAGGCGCTTCACGAACAGGTCGACGATCTCGAGCAGCTCCGGCTTGGTCAGCTGCGGGAACACGATCATCTCGTCGACGCGGTTCAGGAACTCGGGCTTGAAGTGGCGCTTCAGCTCCTCGTTCACCTTCGCCCGCATGCGGTCGTAGTTCGTCGACACGTCGCCCTCGGCGACGAAGCCGACGGGGCCGCCGGAGATCTGCGCGGTGCCGAGGTTCGTCGTCATGATGATGACGGTGTTCTTGAAGTCGACGACGCGGCCCTGACCGTCGGTCAGCCGCCCCTCCTCCAGGATCTGCAGCAGCGAGTTGAAGATGTCCGGGTGGGCCTTCTCGATCTCGTCGAAGAGCACCACGGAGAACGGCTTGCGGCGGACCTTCTCGGTCAGCTGGCCGCCCTCCTCGAAGCCGACGAACCCGGGAGGGGCGCCGAACAGGCGGGAGACGGTGTGCTTCTCGCCGTACTCCGACATGTCGAGGGAGATCAGCGCGTTCTCGTCGTCGAACAGGAACTCGGCGAGCGCCTTGGCCAGCTCCGTCTTCCCGACGCCGGTGGGGCCGGCGAAGATGAACGAGCCGGACGGCCGCTTCGGGTCCTTCAGGCCGGCACGGGTGCGGCGGATCGTCTTGGCGAGGACGCTGATGGCCTCCTCCTGGCCGACGACGCGCTCGTGCAGCGCCTTCTCCATGAAGATGAGCCGGCTCGACTCCTCCTCGGTCAGCTTGAACACCGGGATGCCGGTCGCCTGCGCGAGCACCTCGGCGATCAGGCCCTCGTCGACCTCGGCGGTGTGCTTCACGTCACCCGCGCGCCACTGCTTCTCGAGGCGCAGGCGCTCGCCGAGGAGGTTCTTCTCCTCGTCGCGGAGGCCCGCGGCCTTCTCGAAGTCCTGGTCCTCGATCGCGGCCTCCTTGGCGGCGCGGACGAGCGAGATCTTCTCGTCGAACTCGCGCAGCTCGGGCGGCGCGGACAGGATGCTCAGCCGGAGCCGGGCGCCCGCCTCGTCGATCAGGTCGATCGCCTTGTCCGGCAGGAACCGGTCGGAGATGTACCGGTCGGCGAGGTTCGCCGCGGCGACGATCGCGCCGTCGGTGATCGACACCTTGTGGTGCGCCTCGTAGCGGTCGCGCAGGCCCTTCAGGATGTTGATCGCGTGCGGGAGGCTCGGCTCCTGCACCTGGATCGGCTGGAAGCGGCGCTCGAGCGCGGCGTCCTTCTCGAAGTGCTTGCGGTACTCGTCGAGCGTGGTGGCGCCGATGGTCTGCAGCTCGCCGCGCGCCAGCAGCGGCTTGAGGATGCTGGCGGCGTCGATCGCGCCCTCCGCGGCACCCGCGCCGACGAGCGTGTGGATCTCGTCGATGAAGGTGATGATGTCGCCGCGGGTGCGGATCTCCTTCGTCACCTTCTTCAGGCGCTCCTCGAAGTCGCCGCGGTAGCGGGACCCGGCGATCAGCGAGCCGAGGTCGAGCGTGTAGAGCTGCTTGTCCTTCAGCGTCTCCGGCACGTCGCCGCGGACGATCGCCTGCGCGAGGCCCTCGACGACGGCGGTCTTGCCGACGCCGGGCTCCCCGATGAGCACCGGATTGTTCTTGGAGCGGCGGGACAGGATCTGCATGACCCGCTCGATCTCCTTCTCGCGCCCGATGACCGGGTCGAGCTTGCCGTCGCGCGCGGCCTGCGTGAGGTTGCGCCCGAACTGGTCGAGGATCTGCGAGCCCTGCGCCTGCTGCTGGGCCTCGCCGCCGACCGCGACCTGCTCCTTGCCCTGGTAGCCGGAGAGCAGCTGGATGACCTGCTGACGGACCCGGTTGAGATCGGCGCCCAGCTTCACGAGCACCTGGGCGGCGACGCCCTCGCCCTCGCGGATCAGGCCGAGCAGGATGTGCTCGGTGCCGATGTAGTTGTGGCCGAGCTGCAGCGCCTCGCGCAGCGACAGCTCGAGCACCTTCTTCGCACGGGGCGTGAAGGGGATGTGGCCGGTCGGCTGCTGCTGGCCCTGGCCGATGATGTCCTGGACCTGCTCGCGGACGGCGTCCAGCGAGATGCCGAGGGACTCGAGCGCCTTCGCAGCGACGCCCTCGCCCTCGTGGATCAGGCCGAGCAGGATGTGCTCGGTCCCGATGTAGTTGTGGTTGAGCATCTTGGCCTCTTCCTGGGCCAGGACGACGACTCGGCGGGCTCGATCGGTGAAGCGCTCGAACATGCTGTGCTCCCTCAGTGCTGCCCGGACGGGACCGGGCGACGGTTGCCGACGCCGACGGACCCCGCCGGCGTCTGCATCGAGGCTACGGCGCGGTCGCTGCCCACCCGGTGCCTGTTCGCCGGGGGCTGACGCCGCGTCGCGTCCGCGCCCCCTCCCGCCGTGTCGCGGCCGAAGGAGGCGCTCCTGGAGCGCCTCGGCGCTACAGGATCTTGTGGCGCAGGGTGAGGTGCGTGTTGTCGATCCAGCCCGTGCGGCCCGCGATGCGGACGAGGTAGCGCGTGCGGAGCGAGTCGACGACCTCCACCTTGGTGCCGGCGCCGTAACGGCCGAGCACGCGGCTGCCCGGCGACACCGACTGCGTGAGCACGAGCGACCCGGTCGCCCGCATCTGCTGACGGTCGTACACGAACGCCTTGCCGCTCGGCCCCTGCAGCTCGCGGTACACGGCCTTCGAGATCTTCGTGATGGACGGGATGGTGGCCCCGTTCGACCCCATCACGGTGAGCACGTAGCGGGAGCGCTTGCCCCACACGATCGCGGAGTCGGTCTGCACCATCCCCGTCGACGTCCAGAGCGTCCCGCACTTCGACGCCTGCCGCACGCCGTCGGGCAGCCCCGGCGGGATCGCCTCCCGCCACACCTGGGTCTCGAGCTGGCGCAGCATCGCGGCGGTGGACGCCTTCGACAGCAGCTCGCCGCGGGCGAGGCGCTCCAGCACGGTCGTGACGTCCGCGGTCGTCGTCGTCTTCGTGCGCCGGCCGTCGTACCAGAACGTGGTGCCCGTCAGCCCGTGGGAGTGCAGCAGCCCGTTCAGCCACCCGGTCCCGATCTTCAGCCGCAGGTCCGTGGCGCAGTAGTTGTCCGACGGCTCGATCATCGCCCGCAGGCAGGACCGGACCGTGAGGCCGGAGGCGAGGCGGTCGGTGTAGCGCAGCTGCCCGCGGTCGATCCGCGTGTAGACGCCGTAGGCGACGAACAGCTTGAACACGCTGGCGGGCTCCCGGTGCTGCGTCGCGGCCACCGCGACGTGACGGCGGCCGCCGTCCAGCTCCGCCACCTCGAGGGTGTAGCGGCCGGGCAGCGTCTTCAGCAGCGCCTGCAGCCGGCTCTTCAGCCGCTGCTCCGACGTGACGCCCGGCTCGACGGTCCTCGCCTTCGTGGTCGCCGCGACGGATGCGTCTCCCGCGGTCGCCGTGATCCGCGCGCGCACCTTCCGGTCGACGTCGGCGGCGCGCAGCGCGTAGGAGGCGCCCGTGGCGCCCGCGATGTCCTTCCCGTCGCGCTGCCACTGCACCCGCACGGCGTCCGGGGTGCCGCCCCAGCGCAGCCCGTCGACGGCGACGCGCACCGTCGAGCCGTCGCGGAACCGTCCCGAGACCGTCGGCGCCGGCGGGGCGGTCAGCACCGGTGCGGAGGGCGACGCGGAGGGCGATGCGGACGGCGAGGCGTCGGGCGCCGGCGACGTCGGTGCCGCTGTCGGCGCACCGGCCGACGCGCCGGGGTCCGTCCCTTCGGCGAATGCCGGCGCGACGCCTCCCAGCGTCAGCGCGGCGGCGAGCACGGATGCGGTCAGCGCACGGCGCACGGGTCCCCCTCGAGCGGCCGAGGTCCCCCGACCCGGCCGCGGCACGAGGATGGCGGGCCCGCGCGGGCGGCGCGAGCAGCGACGGCGTCCCACTCCGGGTGCGACTGTCACGGGTGCCCCGGATCCCCCGGGCTCAGGCGTGCCGGTCGCGCTCGGCGTCGGCGAGCAGGCGGGCGTCCTCCTCGGCCTCGATCCGCGCCTGCGTCTCGCGCTCCGTCCGGTCGGCGCGGAGGATCGCGCGCATCACGAACCAGAACAGCAGCGCGACGCAGATCGTGGGCACCAGCGCCCACAGCCCCGTGCTCCATCCGCCCACGTCACCAGGGTACGTCCGCGGCAGCGGGGACGCGTGCCGTCAGCGACCCGCCGGTGCCGGCTCCGCGGCCTCGTCCTCGCCGTCCGAGCGGTCCGCAGCGGCCCGCTCGTCCCGCTCGTCCCGCAGGCGGCGCGAGAGGTCGATCGCCTCGATCAGGCTCTGCGCGTCGTAGGCGCCGGAGCGCCGCTTGCCGTCGATGAAGAAGGTCGGCGTCGAGTGCAGGTCCATCTCGACCGCGTCGTCGACGTCCTCCTGCACCCGCTGCGCCACCCGGCGGCCGACCACGTCCTCGCGGAAGCGCTCGACGTCGAACCCGGCATCGCGCACGTACCCCTCGATGTCCTGCTGCTCGAGCGCGTCCTGATGCGCGAACAGCGACCGGGTGAAGGCGTCGTGGCGGTGGTCCCCGGCGCCCGAGGTCTGCAGCGCCACGGCCTCCGACGCGTACGCGGCCGCCACCGCGTGCGGGTGCACGTCGCGGAGCGGCAGGTGCCGCCAGACGTGGACGAGCCGGTCGCCGTAGTGCGCGCGCACCTCGTCGATCGCGGCCGTCGCCCGGCTGCAGAACGGGCACTCGTAGTCGCCGTACTCGACCAGGACGCTCGGCGCGTCCGCCGGGCCGACGTAGTGATCGCGCTCCGGGTCGAAGGGGCGCAGCAGCTTGATCAGCACCGGGTCGGGCGGCTGCACCCGGTCGAGCACCCGGAACCAGACCGCGCCGAGCGCGAAGGCCGCCGTCGAGGCGACGAGCACCCCGAAGCGGGCGATCTCGGCGTCGCGCTCCGGCCCGACCGCGAGCTCGACGATGAACAGCGAGATCGTGAACCCGATGCCGGACAGCAGCCCGCCGCCGGCGATGCGCCCCATCGTGAGGCCGGGCGCCAGGCTGCCGAGCCCGGTGCGCCGCATCAGCAGCGTGCCGCCCGTGATGCCGAGCGGCTTGCCGAGCGCGAGCCCGGCGACGATGCCCCAGAAGAGCGGGGAGGCGAGCGCCTCGCCCACGACCTCGCCGTCGAGCCGCACGCCCGCGTTCGCGAGCGCGAAGACGGGGAGGATCAGGTAGGAGACGTAGGGGCCGAAGGCGGCACGCAGCCGCTCGTTCGGCGAGATCGAGGCGCGCAGCGTGTCGCGGGTGCGGATGGCGTAGTCGGAGTTCGGCGACTGCTGGAACGCCCGCACCACCTCTGCCAGCCGCTGCACGCTGCGCGGTCGCGGGGAGTACGCGGGCACGAGCAGCGCGAGCGCGACGCCGGCGAGCGTCGGGTGCACGCCGGCCGCATAGAGCGCGACCCAGCTGCCGACGCCGATCACGAGCGTCGCCGGGCCGCGTCCCGCCTTCAGGAACCGGACGAGCAGCTGGAGGGAGAGCAGCACCGCCGCGACGAGCAGCGGCACCGGCCGCACGCCGCCGGTGTAGACGATCGCGATGACGAGCAGCGCGCCGACGTCGTCGACGACGGCGAGCGTGAGGAGGAAGACGCGCAGGCGCTGGCCGAGCCGCGGACCGACGAGCGCGAGCGCGCCGACGAGGAAGGCGGTGTCGGTCGAGATGACGACGCCCCAGGCGCCCACGTGCGGCTGCCCCGCGTTGACGGCGACGAAGACCAGCGCCGGCACCGCGACGCCGAGCGCTGCGGCGGCCATCGGGATGACCGCGCGCCGCGGGTCCCGCAGCTCGCCGACGCGGATCTCGCCCTTCACCTCCAGGCCGACGACGAAGAAGAAGAGGGTCATCAGCCCGTCGTTCACGGCCTCGCGGAAGGTGAGGTCGATCGCGGTGTCGCCGAACGCGATGGAGAGCGGCGTCCGCCAGAACTCCGTGTACCCGCCGCCGAGCGGCAGGTTGGCCCAGAGGAGTGCGAGCGCGGTGCCGACGAGCAGCAGGACGGCGCTGCGGCGCTCGGTGGGGTCGGTGTCGAACCAGGGGTTGCGACTGCGCCGCCGCGGCGCGAGCCGCTCCCGGAGTCCGGTGAGCACGGCCGTCACCCGGCCAGGCTAGGACCGCGGACGGTCCTCAGGCGAGGCCGCGCAGGGCGAGGTCGCCCTGCTGCACCCAGCCCTCCCGGCCGTCGGCGCGAACGAGCCACCAGTCGCGCACGCTGGTCAGCACCTCGGCCGGCGTGCCGGCCGGCAGCACCGCGAGGACGGTCGTGCCGGCGCCGTCGGCCCGCAGCGCGGTGTCCGTGGTCGTCACCAGCTGCTGCCGGTCGTAGACGAACGGGTCGTCCACCGGCCCCTGCAGCGCCTCGTGGACGGCGCGGGAGATGCGGCTGATCCCCTCGATCGTGGCGCCGCGCGACCCGAGCACCGTGAGCACGTAGCGGGTCCGGGATCCCCAGACGATCGCCGTGTCGGTCTGCACGAAGCCGGTCGAGGGCAGGAGGGTCCCCGGCTTCGACGCCTGGCGCACCCCTTTCGGCAGCCCCTGGGGGATCGCCTCGCGCCACACCTGCCGCTCCAGCAGGTCGACCATCAGCGCCGTCGAACCGGGCGACAGCAGGTCGCCGCGCGCCAGCCGGGCCATGAGGTCGGAGACGTCGCTCGCGGTGGTCAGGTTCGCCTGCCCGTCGCCGTACGCGACGGCCGTGTCCTCGAAGCCCGCGGCGCGCACGACGCCGCTGAACCCGGGGGCGCCGATCGCCTGCTGCAGCCCCACGGAGCACTCGTTGTTCGACACCTGCAGCATCGCGCGCAGGCACTCCTGCACCTCGAGGCCGTTGTCCAGCCGGTCGTCGAGCGCGAGCGCACCCCGGTCCACCCGGTGCAGCACGGCGAAGGCGACGAAGACCTTGGAGGTGGAGGCGGGTTCGTGCGGCTCGTCCGCGTCGATCCGCAGCGCGTGCCGGTCGCCGTCGAGCTCCTGCACGTCGACCGCGTAGTCGCCGGGCAGCGACCGGAGCAGCCCCCGGACACGGCGGCCCAGCTGCGCCTCCGACACAGGAGCGGGCGGGATCGTCACCGTCGGCGAGGGCGACGGCGAGCGCACGGGCGGGGCGGTGGGCGCCGGAGCGACGGACGGCGCGACGTCCTGCACCGCCGTGCAGCCCGCCAGCGCGGTCGCCGCGAGCAGGATGCCGGCGACGATCACCAGACGTCGCCCGCGACTGCGCCCGCTCGCCTCGCTCCGCATCCAGGGAGGCTAGGCGCCCCGGGACCCGCCGCCTGCCGGATCCGGGCGACTCCGGCGGATGCGGGCGGGATCCGCCGTCCGAGCACGCCCGGATCCGCCGATCACGCCCGGTGCGGAGCGAGCGGCCCTACTTCACGAGGGGGAAGAGGATCGTCTCGCGGATGCCCTCGCCGGTCAGCGCCATCAGCAGGCGGTCGACCCCCATGCCGAGGCCGCCGGTCGGCGGCATGCCGAACTCGAGCGCGCGGAGGAACTCCTCGTCGATCCGCATCGCCTCGGGGTCGCCGCCCGCGGCGAGGCGGGCCTGCTCGACGAACCGCTGCCGCTGCACGACCGGGTCGGTGAGCTCGGAGTAGCCGGTCGCGAGCTCGAAGCCGCGGACGTACAGGTCCCACTTCTCCACGACCCCCGGCTGCGAGCGGTGGTCGCGCACCAGCGGCGAGGTGTCCACCGGGAAGTCGAGGACGAAGGTCGGGCGGGACAGCGTCGGCTTGACGAAGTGCTCCCACAGCTCCTCGACGTACTTGCCGCGGATCGGGTGCGCCACCTCGATCTCGAGCCGGTCCGCGAGGGCGCGCAGCTCGTCGAGCGGGGTCTCGGGGGTGATCTCGACGCCCGCCGCCTCGGACAGCGACGGGTACATCGCGATGCGGTCCCACTCGCCGCCGAGGTCGAACTCGGTGCCGTCCGTCCAGGTGACCGTCGTCGACCCGCCGACGGCGAGCGCCGCCTGCTGCACGAGGTCCTGCGTCAGCGCCGCGATCCCGTGGTAGTCGCTGTACGCCTCGTACGACTCGAGCATCGCGAACTCCGGCGAATGCGTGGAGTCGGCTCCCTCGTTGCGGAAGTTGCGGTTGATCTCGAAGACGCGCTCGAGCCCGCCGACCACCGCGCGCTTGAGGAACAGCTCCGGCGCGATGCGCAGGTAGAGGTCGGTGTCGAAGGCGTTGGAGCGCGTCACGAAGGGCCGCGCCGACGCGCCGCCGTGCTGCACCTGCAGCATCGGGGTCTCCAGCTCGAGGTAGCCCCGCGCCGCGAACGTCGCGCGCATCGACGCGACCGCCGTCGAGCGGGTGCGCACCATGTCGCGCGCGGCGGGCCGTGCGATCAGGTCGAGGTAGCGGTTGCGGACCCGCGTCTCCTCGCTCAGCTCGGCGTGCAGGTTCGGCAGCGGCAGCAGCGCCTTCGCCGCGATGCGCCACTGCTCGACCCGGATCGACAGCTCGCCGCGGCGGGAGGTGATGACCTCGCCGGACACGAACAGCTGGTCCCCCAGGTCGACGTCGGCCTTCCAGTCCGCCAGCGACTGCTCCCCCACCGCGTCGAGGCTCACCATCGCCTGGATCCGCTCGCCGTCGCCGGCCTGCAGCGCCGCGAAGCAGAGCTTGCCGGTGTTCCGGAGGTGCACGATCCGGCCCGCGACGCCGACCCGCTCGCCCGTCGCGACGTCCGCCTCGAGCCCCTCGTGCCGCGACCGGACCGCGCCGATCCCGTCCGTGACCGGGACGCCGACGGGGTAGGCCTGCTCCCCGCGCTCGAGCAGCCGGGCGCGCTTGCCGAGGCGGACCTCGCGCTGCTCGCTGGTGTCGTCGGTGCGCGTCTCGTCGGTCACGTGGTCCTCCGTCGCCGTCAGCCGAGAGGGACGCTGCGGTTGTCGATCAGCCGCGTCCCGCCCACGCGGGCGGCGACGAGCACGAGGGCGGGCCCACGATAGCCGGGCGGCACGGGCAGGAACGACTCCGGATCGACCACCGCGAGGTAGTCGAGCGCCGCGTCCGCACCGAGCGCGCGCCCCGCCGCGTCCACCATCGCGTCCGTGCCGTCGGCACGTGCCGCCTCCGCCGCGTCGAGCGCCGCGGGCACCCCGCGGGCGAGCCGGCGGTGCGCGGCGTCGAGGTACCGGTTGCGGCTGGACATCGCGAGCCCGTCGTCCTCCCGCACGATCCCGACGACCTCGACCCGCACGGGCACGTCGAGGTCCGCGACCATCCGGCGCACGAGGAACACCTGCTGCGCGTCCTTCTGCCCGAACACCACCGCGTCCGGGCCGGCGACGTGCAGCAGCTTCAGCACCACCGTCAGCACCCCGTCGAAGTGCCCGGGCCGCACCGCGCCCTCGTACAGCGCGCCGACCGGACCCGCCGTCACCCGCACCTGCGGCTCGCCCTCCGGGTAGACCTCCTCGGGCGGCGGCGCGAAGACGAGGTCCGCGCCCGCCCCCTCCAGCAGCGCCTCGTCGGCGGCGAGGTCGCGGGGGTACCGCTCCAGGTCCTCCCCCCGCCCGAACTGCAGCGGGTTCACGAACACGCTGACGACCACGACGTCCGCGATCTCGCGGGCGCGGGCCACCAGCGCGAGGTGCCCGGCGTGCAGCGCGCCCATGGTCGGCACGAGCGCCACGCGGGCGCCCGGGGTGGCCGCCAGCCGCTCCCGGAGCCCGGCGATCGTCGTCACCGTCGTCGTCATGCGTCACCTCCGCCGGCGCCCGCGCGTCGGGCGCCGAGGAGCGATCGTTCCAGGGCGGACCTCAGCACGGGCCCGAGGACGGCGTCCGGGTCCTCCACCCCGAGGGCGCCGAGCCGCTCGGCGGCGGCGCGCACGGCCTCCTCGACAGGCGCCACGGCCGCGCCGAGCGCGTCGCCCCAGGCGGGCCGGTCCTCCTCCGCGACCAGCACCGGCTCGCAGCCCAGCTCGACCGCGAGCGCCTGCCCGATCGGCAGCACCGGGCCCGGCGCGGTCACCGCGCAGCGGCTCTCGCGCAGCCGGACCAGGTCAATGCTCGTGCCGGTGAACGCCATCGCGGGCGACAGCGCGACGGGGATCGCGCCCCGGCCGACCGCCGGCAGCAGCACGTCGGTGCCGAACCCCGGCGCGGTGTGCACGACCAGCTGGCCGGCGACCCACACCCCGGCGTCCGCGAGGCCCTGCACGAGGCCGGGGAGCTCCGCGTCCGGCACGGCGACGAGCACCAGCTCGCTGCGCTCCACGAGGTCGGGCGTGCTCAGCACCGGCACCCCCGGCAGCATCGCGTCCACGCGGTCGCGGGCCGCCGCCGAGACGGCCGTCACCCCGGTGAGCGCGTGGCCCGCGCCGCCGAGGGCCGCGCCCAGCACGCAGCCGACGCGCCCGGCGCCGAGGACCCCGACCCCGAGCCGTCCGGCGGGTCTCATCGCGCGGCGTCCGGGGCCGCCCACCGGTGCGAGACGTCGGCCGCCCGCGCCGCGGTGCCGGCCTCGGCCAGCTCGAGGAAGAGCGCCTCGGCCCGCGCGCGGTCGATCAGCCGCATCTTCGTGCCCACCGGGCCGGCGACCACGTGCGGGTGCACGCTCGCGACGTCGAGCGCCCGCTCGAGCAGCCGCTGGCTGACCGACACGCTCTGCATCCGGGCCTGCGGGACCACGACCAGCTCCCGGCGCAGCACGCCGCCGCGGGAGAGCAGGGAGGCCCCCGTCAGCCGGAACCCGGTGCGCCGCCACGCGACGGGGCGCAGCCAGCGGGCGCGGCGCGGCGCGGGCGTGAAGTCCTCGCCGTCGCCCCGGCCGGTGAGCCCCGCGAGCAGCAGGTCGGGCCGCTCGGCCAGGTCGGGCACGAGCAGCGGCACGAGCTCGCGCACCTCCGCCAGCGTCGCGACCGGAGCGAGCGACGTCTCGACGGCCTGCGCCTGGCGCCCCCGCTCGTGACCGGCGCGGTTCACCGACAGGCGCCACCACCCGGCCGGCCGCCAGAGCAGCGGCTGCTCGATGCGCAGCGCGTGCACGCGCCCCGGCGGGACCGCCTCGGTCCGCGTGCTGACGACGCCGGAGGCGATCCGCACCCCGTCGGGCGTCGAGACGATCGAGTAGCGGAGGTTGCGGCCGATCCGCCGGATCGCGACCGTCACCGAGGCGATGATGAACGGGAAGGCGGAGAACCCCGCGAGCGGCGCGAAGTCGCCGGCCGCGCCCGCGACGAGGAGCGCCACGACGACCACGACGAGCATCACCGTCGCGTTCGACAGCAGCACCGAGCCGACCGCCCTGCCGGGGGTGACCCGGACGACGCTCGGGCCGTCCTCGGCGAGGATCGCCTGCTCGGGCGTCGTGCCCGCGTGCTCGTCCCCGGGCTCCCCGCTCGCGGCGGCGTGCCGGCCGGACGCGAGCCGCAGCACCTCCCGGCGCAGCTCCTCCGCCGCGGCCGAGGTCAGGTACTCCAGCCGCACGTTCGCGTTCTGGCCGGCGACCTCCAGCTCCATCCGCGCCGCCCCGAGCACCCGGGCGAGCACCGGACGGCTGATCGTGACGCCCTGGATGCGGTCGAGCTTCGCCGTGCGGACGGTGCGCAGCAGCAGCCCGTTGCGCACCGTCACGTCCTCCGCGTCGATGCGGAAGGCGCTGGCCCGCCAGGACAGCCAGAACAGGCCGACGGCCACCGCCACGACCGCCAGCACGACGAGGGCGGCCCAGCCGAAGAGGTGGTAGCGCCCGAGCTCGTCGAGCGGGTCGTCGCCGACGTCCGGCAGCCGGAAGATCCAGCCGATCAACCGCTCGCGCAGGTTCGCGGCGAGCCAGAACACGACGGCGAGGAGCCAGATGCCGCCGCGCAGCAGCGGCGTCGCCGGGTGCAGGCGGTGCCACTCGCCGTCGGTGAAGCGCAGGGCCGGAGCCGCCGCGGCGCTCACAGGCCCACGCGGCGTTCCTCGGCGCGCTCGACCAGCGCGTCCCGCAGCCGGATCGCCTCCGCCTCGGGCAGGCCCGGCAGCGTGACGTCGGACGCCGCGGCCGCCGTCACGAGCCGCAGCTCCGCCAGCCCGAGCAGCTGCGCGACCGGGCCGCGGTTCACGTCGACCAGCTGCATCCGGCCGTAGGGCACGGCGACGAGCCGGCTGAGCAGCAGGCCGCGGCGCACGACCAGGTCGTCCTCCCGCAGCACCCAGCCGATGGACCTCACCCCGCGGGGCGTGAGCACCGCCTGGATCAGCGCGTTCAGGCCCACGACCCCGACCACGATCCAGCCGACCCACGTGGTGGGGCCGAACAGCACCAGGATCCCGATCCCGACCGCCAGGCCGACCACGGCGCCGACCGCCGTGCCGACGAGCCGCACGGCGATGAGCCGGTTCGAGACCCGCTGCCACCCCGTGATGCCCGCCTCCAGCCCGCGCCTGCTCATCGGGTCGGGGCTCCTGTCCTCTGGAGGTCCGTGCGGTCCTCGGGCGGGATGCGGCACCAGGACTCGGCGACGAGTCCCGCCACCATCATGACGAGCCCGCCCAGCCCGAGGAGCGCCGAGGGCCAGAACGCGGGCGTCTCGATGTCCCCGGTGCGCGAGACCGCGTAGCCGACGAGCGCGAGCCCCATGCCGAGCGCGAAGGCGCCGAGGATGCTCGAGGCCTTCGCGAGCATCAGGGCGCGCATCGCGTAGAAGGGGTCGACGCGATGGCGGTGCGGACGACCGGCGCGGCCGGCGTGCACGCTCCGGCGCACGGGCAGCGCGACGAGCACGACCGCGACGGCGATGACGTAGAGGACGGCCCACGTGCCGACCGGCGGGACGAAGACCGGCCGCCCCGCCGAGGCGAGGGCGACCTGCAGCAGCCAGCCGACGGCCCCGCCCGCGACGGCGAGGCCGAGCAGCAGCGCGGCGCTGGTGCGGCGCACGGGCGGTCAGGCCCGCGCGCCGCGAGGCGGTCCGCCCACCGTCACGCCGTGGCGGGGCGCGGCTTGATGCGCGGGGCGCGCTTGCGGCCCGGAGCGGTGCCGCCGTCGGAGTCGACGCCCCCGTCGACGGCACCCGAGTCGATCGGCGCCTTCGGCCGCGGCACCTGCACGGCCGGCAGGTCCGACACGGGCCGGCGGTCGCTCGAGAGCCACTGCGGGCGCGGGGGCAGCTTCTTCACGTCGGCGAAGATGTCCACCAGCTCGTTCTGGTCGAGCGTCTCCTTCTCGAGCAGCGCCGTCGCCAGGCGGTCGAGCACCGCGCGGTTCTCGATGAGCAGCTGGTAGGCCTCGTCGTGCGCCGACTCGATGAGCGTGCGCACCTCCTTGTCCACCTGCTGCGCCAGCTCGTCGGAGTAGTCGCGCTGCTGCCCCATGTCGCGGCCGAGGAACATCTCGCCGGACGAGGCGCCGAGCTTCACCGAGCCGATGAGCGCGCTCATCCCGAACTCGGTGACCATGCGACGCGCGGTCCCGGTCGCCTTCTCGATGTCGTTGCTCGCGCCGGAGGTCGGGTCGTGGAACACGATCTCCTCGGCGACGCGACCGCCCATCGCGTACGCCAGCTGGTCGAGCAGCTCGTTGCGGGTGACGGAGTACTTGTCCTCGAGCGGCAGCACCATCGTGTAGCCGAGGGCCCGGCCGCGGGGCAGGATCGTGATCTTCGTCACCGGGTCGGTGTGGTTGAGGCTCGCCGCCACCAGGGCGTGGCCGCCCTCGTGGTACGCGGTGATGAGCTTCTCCTGGTCCTTCATCACCCGCGTGCGGCGCTGGGGACCGGCGATGACGCGGTCCACGGCCTCGTCGAGGGCCCGGTTGTCGATCAGCTGCGCGTTGCTGCGCGCCGTGAGCAGCGCGGCCTCGTTCAGTACGTTCGCGAGGTCGGCGCCGGTGAAGCCCGGCGTCTTGCGCGCGAGGATCTCGAGGTCGACGCCCGCCGCGAGCGGCTTGCCCTTGCTGTGCACCTCGAGGATGCGCTGGCGGCCCTTCAGGTCGGGCGCGTCGACGCCGATCTGGCGGTCGAAGCGGCCCGGGCGCAGCAGCGCGGGGTCGAGGATGTCGGGGCGGTTCGTCGCGGCGATCAGGATGACGTTCGTCTTGACGTCGAAGCCGTCCATCTCGACGAGCAGCTGGTTCAGCGTCTGCTCGCGCTCGTCGTGCCCGCCGCCCATGCCGGCGCCGCGGTGACGGCCGACCGCGTCGATCTCGTCGACGAAGATGATCGCCGGCGCGTTCTGCTTCGCCTGGTCGAACAGGTCGCGGACGCGGGAGGCGCCCACGCCGACGAACATCTCGACGAAGTCCGAGCCGGAGATCGAGTAGAAGGGCACGCCCGCCTCGCCGGCGACCGCGCGGGCGAGCAGCGTCTTGCCGGTGCCCGGAGGGCCGTACAGCAGCACGCCCTTCGGGATGCGGGCGCCGACGGCCTGGAACTTCGCGGGCTCCTTGAGGAAGTCCTTGATCTCCCCGAGCTCCTCGATCGCCTCGTCGCTGCCCGCCACGTCCTTGAACGTGACCTTCGGGGTCTCCTTCGACACGAGCTTGGCGCGCGACTTGCCGAACTGCATGACGCGGTTGCCGCCGCCCTGCATCGAGGACATGAGGAACCAGATGATGACGCCGAAGATCAGGATCGGCAGCAGGATCCCGCCGAGCGACAGCAGCCAGTTCGGCTGCGGCACCTCGTCGTTGTAGGTGAAGTCGGAGTTCGCCGCCGCGGCCTGGTCCACCGCCTGCACGATGTCGGGCCCGCGGGGCGTGACGAAGCTGAACTGGACGTTCTGCCCGTCCGCGCCGCCCTTGCCGTCCTTCAGGACGAGGTCGACGCGGTTCTCGGTGTCGACGATCTTCGCGCTCTGCACGTCGCCGTTCGCGAGGTACTGCAGCCCCTTGTCCGTCGAGATGGTGCGGAACCCCGTGCCGGTGAGCAGGGTCGACCCGATCCAGACGACGACGATCGCGATGACGATGTAGACGAGAGGACCGCGGAAGATGCGCTTGAAGTCCATAGTGCGAGAAGGGTAACCCGCGCCACTGCGCCGATCAGGGCCTGTTCGCCCCAGGGGGACGCCGAACGGCCTCCCACAGGGGGTTCATGGCCGCGATTCAGGCTTCGGGGCCCCGACGTGCAGGTCCGGGCCGCCGCACGCGGCTACGCGTAGACGTGCGGGGCGAGCACCGCGACGTCGCGCAGGTTGCGGTACCGCTCCGCGTAGTCGAGGCCGTACCCGATGACGAACTCGTTCGGGATGTCGAAGCCGCAGTGCTGCACGTCGACCCGGATCTTGACCGCCTCGGGCTTGCGGAGCAGCGTGCACACCCGCACCGACGCGGGGCCGCGCGACCGCAGGTTCTCGACCAGCCACGACAGGGTGAGGCCGGAGTCGAGGATGTCCTCGACGATCAGCACGCGCCGGCCGGCGAGCTCGGCGTCGAGGTCCTTCAGGATCCGGACGACGCCGGAGGACTGCGTCGAGGAGCCGTAGGAGCTGACGGCCATCCAGTCCATCTGCACGGGGATGCGCAGCTCGCGGGCGAGGTCGGCCATCACCATGACGGCGCCCTTCAGCACGCCGACGAGCAGCAGCGGCGTGCCGTCCGTCGTCGCGGCGTCCTCCGCCTCGATCTCGCGGCAGAGCTCCGCGATCCGCTCCCGGATCCGCTCCTCGGTCAGCAGCACCGACTCGATGTCGCCCGCGACGTCGCTGATCTCCAACTCAGGCCCTCCCCTGCGAGGCGGCGCGGAACTCGATCCGCCGCCCGATGCGCTCCACCGTAACGCCGGGCAGGGCGAGCACCCCCTGGCCGTGCCAGTCCGTGACGAGGCGCGCGACGGCGAGGGTCTGCGCGCGCGTCAGCACGACGCCGAACTCGTCGAGGACGGCGAGCCGGATCAGCCGGTGCCGTAGCGCCGCCGGGTTCGCCGCGAGCGCGGGGACGGGCAGCGCGATGCCCTGCTCCGCCAGCTCCGCGAGGTCGGGCGCCAGCTCGTCGGCGATCGCGTCGAGCGCGGCCGCGTCCTCCTGCACCTGGTCCGCGGTGCGCGCGAGCGCCTCCGCGACGCCCGGGCCGAGCGCGGCCTCCAGCGCGGGCAGCGCCGCGGCGCGCAGGCGCACGCGCAGGAAGCGGTCGTCCGCGTTCATCGGGTCGTCCCAGGCCTCGAGCCCCTGGTCGGCGCAGGCGGCGACCGTGGTCGCGCGCCGCAGCCCGAGCAGCGGGCGCAGCAGCGGCGGGGTGTCGAGGCGCATGCCGCTCAGGGAATCCGGCCCCGCGCCGCGCGCGAGCCCCAGCAGGACGGTCTCCGCCTGGTCGTCGAGCGTGTGCCCGAGCAGCACGCGGGTGGCGCCGGTCCCGGCGAGCGCGTCCCGGAACGCCGCGTGCCGCGCGTCGCGGGCCGCGGCCTCGGGGCCGCCGCGGTCGCCGACCTCGACGCGGCGGACGAGCACCGGATCGAGGCCGAGCGCCGTCGCCTGCGCTGCG
>NZ_JBHUEA010000019.1:0-78728 GCF_042680685.1 Amnibacterium endophyticum
AGCGGTGCGGTGCGGCGGGCGCCGGCGAACCGCTCGGACCGCGCCCGGCTGCTGCGCCTGCGCCGCGCTCGGCGGATCGCCGTCGAGGCGACCGTGGTCGCCGTCGCGGTGGTGGCGCTGCTCGTGCTCGACGCGGGCGCCGGGTTCGACGGCTCCGCGCCGAACCCGCTCCTGCTCGTCGCGCCGCTGCTGGTCGCGGCGGCGGCGACCCTCGTCGTGCTGCGCGTCGTGCCGCCGGTCGTGCGAGGCGGGGTCGTCGTCGCCCGGCGCGCTCACGGCGTGTCCGGCGTGCTCGTCGCCGCTCGCGCCGGCAGGGCCCGCGCCGCGCTGCCGCTGCTGGCGCTCTGCATCGCCCTGGGGCTGGCGCTGAACGACGGCATGCTGCTGGCGTCGGTCGCGGCGGGCCAGGAGGCGGCGGCGTGGGACCGCATCGGTGCGGACGCCCGCGCGACCACCGCCGCGGACGTGCAGCGGCTGCGCGCGGAGCCCGGGGTGCGCCACGCCGCCGTCGTCGCCGTGGAGCCGGGCACCAGCCTCGACCTGGGGACGACGGGCGCGCGCGCAACCCTGCTCGGCGTCGACCCCGGCTACGCGGGGGTCGTGGGGGCGCTGCCGGCCTCCGCACAGGACACCGCCGCGGTGCTGCGGCGGCTGGGGGACCCCAGCGGCCCGCTGCCCGTCGTCGTCGACGAGCAGCTCGCCGGCCTCATGGCGGGCCGCGCGCTCACGCTGCAGCTCGACGCCGGCGACGTCCCGGCCCGCGTGGCCGGCACCGTCGCAGGCGGCCCGGCCGGCTGGGCGGACGGCCCGTTCCTCTTCGCCGACCTCGACGCCCTCCGGAGGCGGGCGCCTGACGTGCAGGCCGACGCGGCGCTCGTCGTCGGGCCCGCTGCGGGCGCGGCCCTCGTCGCCGCGGGCGTGCCGGAGGACGACGTCCTGACCCGCACGGGCTGGTTGCGCGCGCTGCGCGACGCGCCGATCGTGGCGGGGACACGGCGGGCGACGCTCCTCGCCGCCGGCCTCCTCGCGCTCCTCGCCGGAGCCGCCCTCGCGGCGACCGTCCTCGCGGGTGCGCCCGACCGGCGGCGCACGCTGGCGCTGCTCCGGACCCTCGGGATGCGCCGCCGCGTCGGCTGGTGGCTGCTCGTCGCCGACCTGGTCCCGCTCGTGCTCGGCGGCCTCGCGGGCGGGGCGGCGATCGGCGTGGTCGCCGCGGAGGTCTTCGATCCGGCGCTGGCCCTGTCCGGGCTGACCGGCGGGCGGGGGGACCCTCCGGTCGGGATCTCCGGTGCGGTGCTCGGCGTCGTCCTCGCGGGGGCGCTCGTCGTGCTCGCGGCGGGCGTCGGGGTCGAGGCGCTCAGCTGGCGGCGCGACCGGTTCGCCGAGGTGCTCAGAGTGGGAGGGCGATGATGACGCCGACGCAGTACGGCGCGGACGCGCTGATCGTGTGCGACAGCCTGGTGCGGATCTACCAGACGGACGACGTCGAGGTGCAGGCGCTGCAGGGCCTCGACCTGCTCGTCGACGAGGGCGAGCTCGTCGCCGTCGTCGGGGCCTCAGGCTCCGGCAAGTCGACGCTGCTCGCCGTGCTGTCGGGGCTGGACGCGCCGACCGCGGGGCGTGCCCGGGTCGCCGACTGGGACCTGCTCGCCATGACGTCCGCCCAGCGGCTGCGGTACCGGCGCACCGCGGTCGGCTTCATCTGGCAGCAGACGTCGCGGAACCTGCTCCCGTTCCTCAGCGCCGCGGAGAACGTCGAGCTCCCGATGGCGGTCGTGGGCGTCGGCCGCGGCGAACGCCGACGGCGGGCGCAGGAGCTGCTCGACTCGGTGGGGCTCGCGGACCGGTCGGGACGCCGGCCCGCCGAGCTGTCCGGCGGCGAGCAGCAGCGGGTCGCGATCGCGACCGCGCTGGCCAACCGTCCGCAGGTGCTGTTCGCGGACGAGCCGACGGGTGAGCTCGACCGCGCGACCGGCGACGAGGTCTTCGCCGCCCTGCGGGAGGTGAACGCCGTGCTCGGCACCACCGTCGTCATCGTCACCCACGACGCGGGGGTCTCCTCGCAGGTCCGCCGCACCGTCGCCATCCGCGACGGCCGCACGTCGTCGGAGGTCCTCCGCGGGGAGGGCGGCGGCCCCGGGCGCGAGTACGCCCTGATCGACCGGGCCGGCCGCATGCAGGTGCCCGCCGCGCACCGTCGGGCGCTCGGCCTGCACGAGCGCGTCCGGCTCGAGCTCGAGGAGGACCACCTCGGTGTGTGGGCGGACGACCACGACGAGGAGGGCGTCCGATGAGCGTGATCGAGGTGTGCGGGCTGACGCGGACCTTCGCGTCGCCCTCCGGCGACTTCCACGCGCTCCAGGACGTCGGGTTCGCGATCGAGGCGGGCGAGTTCGTCGCGCTCATCGGCCCGTCGGGGTCGGGGAAGACGACCCTCCTGAACTGCCTCGGCGGCCTGGACCGGCCGACCGCGGGCCGGATCGTGGTCGACGGCCGCGACGTGGCCGCGCTCGACGACGACGGCCGCACCGACCTGCGTCGCGACGCGATCGCCTTCGTCTTCCAGACGTTCGGCCTGATCCCGGTGCTGTCCGCCGCGGAGAACGTCGGGCTGCCGCTGCGCATGCGCCGCACGCCCGTGCGCGAGCGCCGCGAGCGGGTCGCCGAGCTGCTCGAGCTCGTCGGGCTCGCCGAGCACGCGCGCCAGCGCCCGGGCGAGCTCTCCGGCGGGCAGCAGCAGCGCGTCGCGATCGCCCGCGCCCTCGCCGCCCGGCCGAGCGTGCTCATCGCCGACGAGCCCACCGGTCAGCTGGACTCGGAGACCGGCGCCGCCATCCTGCGGCTCCTGCGCGACCTGTCGCGATCGAGCGGGATGACGATGCTGATCTCGACGCACGACCCGAGCGTGCGGGCCGAGGCGGACCGGGTCCTCGCCCTCCGCGACGGCCGCCTCGACCCGGAGCCCTGACCCTCCGGCCCGAGCGAGGAGCACGGGCGACCTCCGACTGCACGGGCGTCGCTGCGCGCCCGGACTGTCGGGCTGCGCCCGTGTGCGGGACGGCGGATCACGACTCGGGCGTGAAGTACGGGAAGTCGGCCGCGGGCCGGACCGGGCCGACGGAGATCCACTGGAGGTCGGTGCTGCAGGCGTAGGTCCTGAAGGCAGAGAAGTAGGCGCGGTAGGAGTGGGGCGGGTAGACCCGGTACCCGTCCGCCGCTTCGGCCCGGCACGCGGGGTCGTGGCCCTGCCCGTCGGCGTAGGGGCCGCCGCGCTCGTCGATCGCGGTGAAGGTGACGCTCGCGAGGGCGTCGCCGCCCGCAGGGATCGAGACGGGCTTCGCCCCCTGCGTGGCCCGGGTGGCGGGCCGACCGATCTGCGTGCCGTCGCCGCCGCCGACGAGCGAGAGCCCCGGTGTGCCGTCAAGGGTGCACGAGCCGGCTCCGGTGTTGCGGAACACGACGAAGGATCCGCGGTGGCTCATCCCCGACAAGCGTGGATCGTTCTGCACGGAGACCTGCAGCGCGGAGTCCTCGCACTGCCCGGCGGGCGCATTCGGGTCGACCTTCGTGGTGCTCGAGGCGGCGGACGCGGACGCGGCGCTGCTCGGGCTGGACGAGCTCGAGGGAGTCGCCGCGGTGCTCCGGGACGGCGAGGAGGTGGCCGACGCCGTCCCGGCAGGCGCGGATGCGGTGACGGTCCGCGTCGCGGTCGGCGTGGTGCCGGTGCCGGTCGAGCAGCCGGCCAGCAGGGCGAGGCTCGCTGCTGCCGCGGTCATCGCGATCGCGGCACGGAGCGACGTCCGGGTGCTGGGGGCGGTCCTCATCACCTCATGGTGCGACCGCGCCAGCAGGCCGCCGACGGTCCGAGGCGTGTTGCCAGCGGAGGCTGAACGGCGGCAGCGCGCCGCACGAGCCGGGCGCGCCCCGCCGCCGTGATCAGGCGATCAGCACGATCTTGCCGAGGCTGTGGCGTCGTTCGAGGTCCTCGAACGCGTCCGCGACCCGGTCGAGCGGGTAGGTCCCGGCGATCGGCATCTCCACGGCGCCCTCCTGCAGCAGCCCGGCGAGCCGCTGCAGGACCTGCGGAGCCTCCTCCTCGGTGAGGGCTGCGGCTCCGGAGACGCGGATGCCGAGCTCGGCCGCGGCGTCGGAGAACACGATCGTGTCGGTGCGGTCGGCGGGGACCCCGAGCTCGGCGGCGAGGTGCAGGTACTCGGGTCCGAAGAGGTCGATGAAGCCGTCGACGCCGTCCGGCGCCGCGGCGCGCAGCCGATCGGCGAGCCCCGGTCCGTACTCGACCGGCGTGACGCCGTGGTCGGCGAGCCACCCCGCGCTGCGGGCGGACGCGATGCCGAGCACGTGCACGCCCCGCGCGACCAGCAGCTGCACGACCAGGGTGCCGACGCCGCCGGTCGCGGCCGAGACGGCGACGGTCTCGCCGGCCACCGGGTCGATGCCGCGGACGACCGCCCAGGCGGTGGTGCCCGCGACGTCGAGGGCGCCCGCGACCTCCCAGGGCAGCCCCTCAGGCTTCGGCACGACCTGCCCGGCGGGGACGACGACGTGGGTGGCGTGGCTGGACCGCTTCCAGGAGTAGCCGAGCACCTCGTCGCCGACGGAGGAGTCGGCGACCCCGTCGCCGATCGCCGCCACGGTCCCGGCGAAGTCGGTGCCCTGGCCGGACGGGAACGTCGCGGGCAGCCGGTCGTGCAGCAGACCCTGCCGGATCATCGCCTCGCCGGGGTTGATGCCGGCGGCGCGGACGGCGACGAGGACCTCGCCGGCGCCTGGCTGCGGCATCGGGACGTCCTGCACCTGCAGCACGTCCCGGCCGCCGTAGCGGTCGAAGCGGACGGCGCGAGCGGTGTCGGGGAGTGCGGAGGGGGTCGTCATGTCGATGCTCCTTCCCGGAAGCGGGTCCGGGGTCGTGGTCGGTCGTGGTCGGTGACGGGTGCGGGAGGCGGCCGGGCTCACCGGAAGAAGTCGTCGGCCGCGAGGTCGTCGAGCAGGGTCGGGCCGGCGGGCGTCCAGTCGAGCTCCTCGCGGGTGATGCGGCTCGCAGCGGGGACGTCCGACCCGATCAGGTCGCCCACGAACCCGAAGTGCTGCTGCAGCTGCTCGTCCGGGATCGTCGCCACGGGGATCTCGAGCCGCTCGCCGATCCGCTCCGCGATGGCCCGGACGGGGATCCCCTCCTCGGCGATCGCGTGCCACCGGCGCCCGGTGTCCCCGCGCTCGAGCACGAGCCGCAGGAGGGTCGCGACGTCGAGGGAGTGCGTCGCGGGCCAGCGGTTCGCGCCGTCCCCGGCGACGCCGGAGCGGCCGCTGCGCCGTGCGGCGGCGATGATGCCGCCGACGAGGCCGGGCCGGGCGGGGCGGCTGTGCGTCACGAGCGGGAGGCGCACGATCTGCGCCTGGACGCCGCGGTCGGCGAACCCGAGCACCGCGTGCTCGATGGCGGCGGGGCCGGCGGCAGGTGCCGCGTCCTGCTCCGTCGCGACGTGCCCGAGCTCGCCGACCGCGCGACCGCCGAGACCGAGACGAGCGCCGTCCCGGTGGCCGCCAGCGCCTCGCCCATGGCGCGCACGGCGTCGATGCCCGCAGCCGCGGCACCGGCGCCGTCCCCGGCCCGCAGGCGTGCGGTGTCGAACAGCGCGAGGTGGAGCACCGCGTCGGCGCGGACGGCGGCGGCGGCGAGGGTGTCGTGATCCGACAGCGAGCCGCGCACCGCGAGCGCCCCGAGCGCGCGCAGGCCTGCGGCCCCCTCGTCGCTGCGGGCGAGGCCGTGCACCTCGTGCCCGCCTCGCAGCAGCTCGGGGACGACGACCGATCCGATGTGACCGGTGGCTCCGGTGATGAAGACGCGCATGGCGGACCTGCTTCCTCGAGAGACGGCTGATGAGACTGAGTCTCACCCTACGCTCCTGTGAGACTGCGTCTCACTAGACTGGGGCGATGGCCGGATCTGCGACCGCTGCGAGGGACCGTCTGATGTCGGCGGCGCTCGATTTGTTCGAGGAGCACGGGTACGCCTCGACGACCGCGGCGCAGATCGCCGACCGGGCCGGGGTGAGCCGCGCGACGCTGTTCCGCAGCGCCCCCGACAAGCGGGAGATCCTCCTCCTCGACCAGCAGCGCCTGCACGAGCTGCTGCGGGAGGGGGCGGCCTCGGTGGGCGACGGCGCGACCCCGTGGACGGTGGTCGACGGCGCGCTGGCGCGCGCGGCCGAGCTCTTCCCGGAGTCGAGTCGCGAGGTGGCGCGCCGGCGCCGCGCCGTCGTCGCGAGCTCGGTCGAGCTGCAGGAGCGCACCCAGGCCAAGTACAGCGGGTTGGCGATGACGCTCCTCGACGCGCTCGTCGCCCGCGGCGTCTCGGCGGCGGTCGCGGAGCAGGCGGCGGAGGCCGGGGTGCAGGCGTTCCGGCGCGCCCACGCCCGCTGGGCCGAGGTCGCCGAGCCGAGCACGTTCCCGGAGCTCGCGAGCGATTCCCTCGCGACCATCCGTCGAGCGATGGCCGAGCTCGTCACCCCGAGCCGGTAGCTCGCCGCCCCCGCCCGCACCGCTCAGAGCCCGGCCAGCACGTCGACGAGCCCTGCAGGGTCGGAGAGGAACGGGCAGTGGGAGGCGTCGAGCGACCTCGTCGCTCGCGAGCCGGTACCGCTCCGCCTGATCCGATGCGGTGGCCGCGCGGGCTGCCTCACGCGCTCCCGTCGCGCTCAGATGCCGAACGTGTTCCAGCCGACGACCCGCACGCGGGCGAAGGCGTGCGCCTGCCCGGCGTCCGCGAAGTCGCGCCCGTCGTAGTGCCGTGACAGCCGGTCGATCACGGCGCGGTCCGGGTCGTCGGCGAGCTCGACCACCTCGCCGTGGAGCGTGACCTGCCGGTACCAGCCGGCCGCGTCGAGGACGGTGAGCGTGAGCCGTCGGTCGCGCTGCAGATGGCTGCGGCGCGGACTGGCGGCGCCCATGGTCAGCAGCAGGTCTCCGTCGTCCCAGAGGTACCAGACTGCGGCGCTCACCGGCGCGCCATCCCTGCGGACGGTCGCGACGACCGCCGGGTTCGGCTTCTCGAGCAGCGCGACGACGTCCCGGGGGAGCGGTTCCACGACGTCATCGTCCGCCGTTCCGTCGACAGGCCCGCGGCGACGCACCCGGCGCCGTGGCGACGCGGCGCGCACCGCAGGCCGTACGGTCGCAGCGTGAACGTTCACGGAGCCGGTCGGGTGCAGCCGCAGCCGCAGCCGCAGCAGTCGCTGGTGCGGGTGGCGCCCTGGCGGAACGCGATCATGGTGCTGTTCGCGCTCGGGGGCATCGCGCTGTCGACCTGGGGGCCGCGCCTCCCGAGCATCCGGGACTCGCTCGGCGTCGGGGACGGCGTCATCGGGCTCGCGCTCGCCGGCGTGACCGTGGGCTCGATCACGGGGCTCGGCCTGTCCGCCGCGTGGCTGGCCCGCTTCGGGCCCGTCGCGGCCATGCGCGGGGCGGTGGTCGTCATCGTCGCCGGCATCGTCCTGATCGGTGCCGGCGCCGGGCTGGCCGGCTCGCTCCCCGCGACCGTGATCGGCTTCATCGTGGTCGGGTTCGGCGTCGGCGCGTTCGACGTGATGATCAACGTCCAGGGCGCCGCGGTCGAGGCGGCTGCGGGCCGCACGCTCATGCCGCTGCTGCACGCGGCCTGGTCCGCCGGCGCGGTCGTGGGGTCCGCCATCGCGGCGGGAGCGGCGGCGCTGCGGATCGACTTCCAGTGGCAGTTCCTCGGCGAGGCGCTGCTCATCGCCGTCGCCGGCCTGGCCGCGACGAGGTTCCTCCACGTGCCGGCGAAGGCGGAGGTGGCGGCCGCGGTCGAGGACGTCCCGCCGCTGCCGGTCCGGGTCGGCCGCGCCGCGCGTCGGTTGCTCGACCCCCGCCTGCTCCTCATCGGGCTCGTCATGTTCGGCGCCGAGCTCGGCGAGGGCACGGCGAACAGCTGGCTCTCCCTCTCCGCGCGCGACGGGCACGGCCAGACCGAGACCGCCGCCGCGCTGTTCTTCACGGTCTTCGCCGTGTCCGAGACCGCGGCCCGGGTCGCGGGCGGGCCGCTGGTCGACCGGATCGGGCGGGTGCGGATGATCCGGATCACGACGGCGCTCGGCGTCCTCGGCCTCGTCGTCTTCGTCCTGGGCGCACCGACCTGGCTGGTGCTCGTCGGCGTGGTCCTCTGGGCCTTCGGCGTGTCCATGGGCTTCCCGCTCGGCATGTCCGCCGCGGCGGACAGCGGCGCGGACGCCGCCGCACGGGTCAGCGCGGTCGCCTCGATCGGCTACCTCGCGAACCTCGCGGGGCCGCCCGTGATCGGCGCGCTCTCCGAGTCCGTGGGGCTCCTCAACGCCTTCTGGCTGGTCGCCGCCTTCCTCGCCGCCGCGTTCCTCGCGGCGGGGGCCCTGCGCCCGCGACCGGTCGTCGGCCCCTGAGCGCGGCGCTGCAGCGACCGACGGGTCGTCGCCCGGCCCGGTCGAGCCGTCAGTGCCGCGCGCTGCCGCCGAGCACCTCGAGCAGCGGCTCGAGCGACCGCGCCTCCCCGATCGGCGCGGGCGCGCCCGCCGGCGCGGTCATGCCGGCCCGGTTGTGCCACCACACGTCCATGCCGGCACCAGTGGCGCCCGGGAGGTCGAACGCCGATCCCGCCACGAAGAGCACCCGATCGGCCGGCAGCCCCAGCTCCGCCAGGGCGAGCAGGTAGGCGGCCGGCCGCGGCTTGTAGGCGCCGGCCCGCTCCGCCGTCACGACCGTGGCGAAGGCGACCGGCACCTGCGCGGCGGCCGCTGCCCCGAGGGCGGCCGAGCAGTTCGTGACGACCCCGATCGGCAGCTCGCGGGCGATCGCGCCCAGCACGGCCGGAGCCTCCGGCCACGGCGTCAGCTCGGCCCAGCGGGCCAGGAGGTCGTCCGCGAGCGAGCGGGGGAGTCCGACGTCCTCCGCGGCCCGGGCCACGAGCAGCTCGTAGGGCGCGTAGTCGCCCTGGCCGTACGTGAGCTCGAGGTAGCGGCGGCGCCATCCCGTCCCGGCGCCCTCGTCCCCGGCGACCGAGCTCCAGAGCGTCCACGAATCGAGGACGCCCGTGAGGAGGTCGAGGAGGACGGCGTCGTACCCGCCTCCGCGCATGTCCGGATCATCCCTTCGGCCGGTCTCGGGACGATCCTCCGCCCGGCTCGCTGAGCGACGACCGGTCTGCTCGGCGGTCGACGAGGCCGTGCCCGCCGCTCCTGCCGCTCAGACGTCGCGGCGCTGCGTGCTGACGATGCCGGCCAGCCAGACCGCGGCGACCCACACGGCGAGGGTGAGGGCGGCGGCCCAGAGCTGCAGGCCGCCGTTGCCCGGCGCCGCGTACAGGTCGCTGCCGGCGGAGGAGAGCAGGAAGTCGCCGGCGCGGGCGGCCCAGTCGGCGCGCAGCAGCGCGGCGAGCAGGTTGAGGATGATCGGCGCGACGAACAGCAGGGCCGTCAGAGCGGTGATGCCGGCGGCGGAGCTGCGCACGAGCGCACCGAGCCCCACGGCGAACACGCCGATCACCGCGAGGTAGGCGGCGCCGCCGACGAGGCCGCCGACCACGTCCCCGGTGAGCGACACCGTCAGGCCGCGGGCGCCGAAGAAGAGGGCGAGCAGGCCGAACGACCCGAAGGTGATGACGAGGCCGAGGGCGAAGGACCACAGCCCGACGACCACGCCCTTCGCGACCAGGGCGGGCCACCGCCGCGGCACGGCGGTGTAGGAGGAGCGGATCTGCTGGGTCGCGTACTCGCCGCCGATGGACAGCACCCCGAGGACGCCGACGACGAGCCCGACGAAGCTGAGGCTGATCGTCGAGCCGATCAGCAGCACGGACGTGCTCACCCCGCCGTTCGCCGCGCCCTCCTGCCTCGAGAACGTCAGCCCGAGGGCGACGGCGGCGAGGGCGGCGAGCACCAGGGCGACCGCCGAGGTCCAGAACGTGCTGCGGACGGTCGTCAGCTTCAACCACTCGGCCCGCAGCACGCGCCCCGGCGAGAGCCGGATCTGCTGCCCGTCGCGCTCGATCGTCGCGGTCATGCGTCGCTCGCACTCGGCGCGGCGCTGCTGCGGTACTCGACGTCGTCGGCGGTCATGGACATGTAGACCTCCTCGAGGGACGAGCCGACGGTCGTCAGCTCGTGCAGGGCGATGCCCGCCGATGCGGCGAGGTCGCCGACGGCCGATGCGGCGAGCCCGGCGACGTCGAGCCGCCCCTCCTCGCCGGGCGACACCGTCGCGCCGTTCCGCTGCAGCAGGTCGGCGAGGTCCGTCGCCCGCGGCGAGGCGACGACGACGCGGGATCCCGCGCCGGCGATCAGCTGCGCGACGGGCATCGCCGCGAGCACCCGGCCCCGGCCGAGGACGACGACGTCGTCGGCGGTCTGCGCCATCTCGCTCATCAGGTGCGAGGAGAGGAAGACGGTCCGCCCCTCCGCCGCGAGCCCCCGGACGAAGGTCCGCACCCAGCGCACGCCGTCCGGATCGAGCCCGTTCACCGGCTCGTCGAGGATCAGGGTCGCGGGGTCGCCCAGCAGCGCCGCGGCGATCCCGAGGCGCTGGCCCATCCCGAGCGAGAAGCCGCCGACCCGCTTGCCCGCGACCGCGTCCAGGCCCGCGAGGTCGATCACCTCCTGCACCCGGCTGTCGGGGATGCCGTGCGTCGCGGCGAGGACCCGCAGGTGGTTGCGGGCGGTCCGCCCGCGGTGCGCGGCCCTGGCCTCGAGGAGCGCGCCGACCTCGCGCAGCGGCGCCGGCTGGTCCCGGTACGCCCGGCCGTCGACGGTCACGGTGCCGGCGGTCGGCCGGTCGAGGCCGACGATCATCCGCATCGTCGTCGACTTGCCCGCGCCGTTCGGGCCGAGGAAGCCCGTCACACGACCGGGCCGCACCGCGAGGTCGATGCCGGCGACCGCCGTCTTCGCGCCGTACCGCTTGACCAGCCCGCTCGCCTCGATCATCCCGACGAGTCTAGGAAGGGGCAGCAGCGCGCGCCGGGTCGGCCCCTCGGATCCGAGGGCGGTGGAAGGGGGACCGGGCACCGAGGGAGAGTCGAGATCCCACTTGTACCTACCAAAAGATGCGTGACGACCAGGCGCTCGTGCTCGAGCAGCAGCTGCGGCGATTCGCGCGGCAGCAGCGGTCGCGGCGACCGCGGCTCGAGGGCGTGGGCGACCGGGCCGCCCAGGTGCTCGGCGGCGTCGCGCGAGCGGGGGAGGACGCCTCCCCGGGGGCCATCGCGGACGCGCTCCAGATGGCCGGACCGAATGTGGCCGCGGTGCTGCGCGAGCTGGAGGAGGCCGGCCTGGTGCGGCGCGACCGCGACCCGGTCGACGGCC
This sequence comes from Amnibacterium endophyticum, assembly GCF_042680685.1. Lineage (NCBI taxonomy): Bacteria > Bacillati > Actinomycetota > Actinomycetes > Micrococcales > Microbacteriaceae > Amnibacterium > Amnibacterium endophyticum. Next base: position 11,364 of record NZ_JBHUEA010000019.1, read on the forward strand.
GCCGAGTGCGGCTCGAGCTCACGCCCGACGGCGAGGCGGTAGTGGTCGCGCACCGAGCGGCCCGCGCCGCGTGGCTGCGCGTGGCCCTGGAGCAGGCGTTGAGCCCGGCGGAGCAGCAGCTGCTGCTCGACGCGGGGGCGCTCCTCGACCGGGTGGTCGACGCGGACCAGCAGGACGGTCGCCGGTGACGGTCCCCCCGCCCGTCGTCCCAGCCTGCGCACGATGAGCAGTGCGGTGCAGACGGCCGCCCGGCGGTTCGGCGCGGCGAGCGCGTCCCTGCGGGTGCGGAACTACCGCCTCTACTTCGTCGGGCAGTCGGTGTCGGTCGCCGGGACCTACATGGCGAGCCTCGCCATCGCGTTCCTGACGCTGCACCTCACCGGCAGCGGCGCCGCGCTCGGGGTCGCGGCCGCTGCGAGGCTGCTGCCCTTCGTGCTCCTCGGGCCGCTCGGCGGCGTGATCGCCGACCGGTACGACAAGCGGCGGCTGCTGTTCCTCACCCAGACAGGTTCGGCCGTCGGGGCCCTCGTCTTCGCCCTGCTCGACTGGACCGGCGCGATCACCTATCCGCTCGTGCTGGGCCTCAGCCTCGTGCTCGGCTGCCTCACCGTCGTCGACAACCCCGCCCGGCAGAGCCTCATCGCCGATCTCGTCGACCGGGACGTGCTCGCGAACGCCGTCATCCTGAACTCCGTCTCGCTGAACGTCGCCCGCGTGCTCGGCTCCGCCGTCGGGGGCGCACTCGTCACCGTGATCGGCACGCCGGTGTCCTTCGTCCTGAACGCGGCCTCGTTCGGCGCGGTCATCGTCAGCCTCGCGAGGATGCGTACCGACGACATCGCCCGCCCGGAGCGCGCGCCTCGGGCGCGCGGCCAGATCCGCGAGGGCTTCCGGTACGCGCTCTCCACGCCGGAGCTCGCGATCCCGCTGGGCATGCTCACGCTCACCGGCGTCCTCGCCTACGAGTTCCCGACCACGCTGCCGCTGCTCGCGACCGGCACCTTCCACGGCACGGCCGCGACCTACGGGCTGCTCGCCGCCGTGATGGCCGGCGGTGCCGTCGTCGGCGGCGTCGCCGCCGCGGCGCGGCCCGGCCGGCCCACCGAGCGGAGCCTCGCAATCACCTGCATCGGCTGGGGCGCGGCGATCCTCCTCGTCGGCCTCGCCCCCTCGGTGTGGACGGCCTGCGTCCTCCTGGTCCTGGTCGGCTACGGCAGCATCACCTTCAACTCCACCGCCAAGACCGCCCTGCAGCTGGCGTCGAAGCCCGAGCTCCGCGGCCGCGTCATGTCCCTCTGGGCGCTCGTCTGGGGCGGGGGCAGCGTGATCGGCGCACCGCTCGTCGGGTGGGTCGCCGAGGTCCTGACACCGCGCTGGGGCCTCATCGTCGGCGGCGCCTCGACGGTCCTGCTCGGCCTCGTCATGCTCCCGCACCTCCACCGCCGCACCGTGGCCGCCGCGGCCCGGCAGCGATCCGCCACCGACCCGGCTCGCTGACCCCGGACGAAGGACCGCCCATGCCGCTCACCCGACTCGACCCCACCGCCGCCCTCGTCCTCGTCGACCTGCAGCAGGGCGTCGTCGGGAGCGCGCATCCGGACGTCCCCGCCGTCCTCGACACCGCCGTCGCCCTCGCCGACGCGTTCCGCTCCCGCGGGCTGCCCGTCGTGCTCGTGACCGTCATCGGCGGCGCACCGGGGCGCACCGACGCCGCGGCGGCGCGCACCGCTCCCCGGCATCGTCCGGAGGGCTGGGCCGACATCGCCCCCGCCCTCGACGGGTACGACGACATCCGGATCGCGAAGCGGACGTGGGGCGCCTTCCACGGCACCGGCCTCGACGAGGCGCTGCGCAGCCGCGGGGTCACCCAGGTCGTGATCGGCGGGGTGGCGACCAGCACGGGGGTCGAGTCCACCGCTCGCGCCGCCCACGAGCACGGCTATCACGTCGTCCTCGCCGTCGACGCGATGCTCGACCCCGACCGGGCCAGCCACGACCACAGCGTCACGACCGTCTTCCCGAGGCTCGGCGAGGTCACCACCGCGCACGACGTGATCGCCGCGCTCACGGCCTGACGCGCGCCGCTCGGTAGGGTCCGCGCGTGCCCTCCTCGCACGACCTGACCACCTTCGCTCCTCGCGCGAGCGACGCGGACCTGGACGAGCTGCGCCGTCGCCTCCGCGCCACCTCCTGGCCGGACGCGCCGGCCGGGCTGGGCTCGGCAGCGGGCGTCGACGTCGCGGAGCTGCGCGAGCTGGTCGCGTACTGGGCGGACGGCTTCGACTGGCGCGCGGCGGAGGCGCGGCTGAACTCGCTGCCCCGCTTCCGCACCGAGCTCGACGGGATCGGCATCCACCTCGTCCATGCCCGCGCGGCCGCAGGGTCGCCGTCGTCGATGCCGCTGCTGCTCGCGCACGGCTGGCCGGACTCGTTCTGGCGCTACTCGGAGGTCGTGCCCCTGCTGACCGACCCGGGAGCGCACGGCGCGGACCCCGCGGACGCCTTCGACGTCGTCGTGCCCGACATGCCGGGGTTCGGCTACTCCGACGCGGCGCCCCGGGATCTCGACTTCGCCGGGGTGGCCGGCCTCTGGGCGCGGCTGATGGAGCGGCTCGGCCACCACCGCTTCGGCGCGGCCGGCGGCGACCTGGGCAGCGATGTCGTGCGCTGGGTGGCGCTCGACCATCCCGAGCAGGTGGTCGCCGTGCACCGCACCGACGCGGTCTCGATGCCGGACTACGACCCGGCGGTGCTCGCGGAGGAGGAGCGCGCCTGGCTGCGGGGCCGCGAGCCGTGGGAGCGCGACGAGTCCGCGTACAGCGCGCTGCAGTCGACGAAGCCGCAGACGGCGGCGGTCGGGCTGACGGACTCGCCGGCCGGCCTCGCGGCCTGGATCGTCGAGAAGCTGACCTCGTGGAGCGATCACCGCCCCGACGGCAGCAGCCTGCTCGGACGCGACGCGATGCTCACGGACGTGACGATCTACTGGCTGACCGGGACGATCGGCTCCTCCATGCGGATGTACCGGGCCTGCGAGCAGATGCCCGAGTCCGAGTTCGCCCGCACCATCGAGGTCCCGACCGGCTACACGCTCTTCCCCGCCGACGTCGAGGCCCCTGCGCCGGACGCGTGGCTGCGCCGCACCACCACCGATCTCGTGTCCGTCAGCCGCCCCGACCGCGGCGGCCACTTCGCCCCGATGGAGGACCCGGAGCTGTACGCCCGCGAGATCCGCGACTTCTTCAGGCCCTTCCGCTCGACGTCGAGTCGGGGATGATCGGCGGGTGGCGGACCCGGTGCTCGTGCTGCTGAACGGCGTCCCGGGCAGCGGGAAGTCGACGCTCGCACGCGCGTGGACCCGGCGCCACGACGACCCCCTCGCGATGGCGCTGGACGTCGACGTCGTCCGCGGGATGCTCGGGCGATGGTCGGACGACGCGCTGCCGGCTGGGCGTGCCGCGCGGGCGATGGCGGTCGCCGCGATCGGCGTGCACCTCGGCGCCGGTCACGATGTGATCGTGCCGCAGTACCTCCGCCGCGCCGACTTCCTCGACGAGCTCGCCGACGCGGCGCACCGGGCGGGCGCGCGCTTCGTCGAGTGCGCGCTGGTGGTCGACGCGGCGGTGGCGGCCGAGCGGTTGCGGTCCCGCGCGGCCGGCTCCGCGGTCCCCGGCCCCGAGGGGCGGCTGGAGGAGCCGGTCGCGGCCGTGCACGAGGAGTTCGGGCGCTTCCTCGCCGGCAGGCCCGCCGCGATCGTCCTGCGCGATCCGTCGGTCGAGGAGCTCGACGGCGCGGTCGCGACCGCGCGGTCCGCCTCGAGCGGCTGAGGGTCGAGGCGACGGCCTAGGAGGTCTTCGGTGTGAAGCCCTTCGCGGCGGAGGCGTCCGTGACCGGCGCGACGTACAGGTTCTGCAGATCGGTGCTGCAGCCGTAGAGCCCGCTCGCCGGGCTGAAGAAGGCGTGGAAGCTGTGCGGCGGGTAGACGCGGTAGCCGTCGACCTCCTGCGCCCGGCACTTCGGATCGCCGCCGCTCGTCCCGTCGCCGTAGGCACCACCCGTCGCGTTGATGTACGGGTAGCTGAGCGCCGCGAGCGCGGTGGCGCCGGGCGCGATCATGATGGGTCGCTCGCCGGGCTGGAGCGCGCCCTGCTCCCGCGCCGCGCGCCCGACCTGCGTGCCGTTCCCGTCGCCGACCAGGCTGACGCCGGGCCAGCCCTCCAGCACGCACGGGCTGCTGCCGGTGTTGCGGAACACCACGTAGGAGAGGCGCTGGCCGGCGCCCGAGCCGGTCGGGTCGTTCTGCACCGAGACCGCGAGGTGCGCATCGGCGCACTGGCCCGCCGGCGCGTTCGGGTCCCGTCGCGGCGACGCCGAGGGGGAGGGGGACGCCGAGCCGGCCGTCGACGTCGGCGCCGCGCTCGTCGGGGAGGCGGTCGGGCCGGCGCTCGACGCCGAGGGACCGGTCGGGGGAGCGGTCGGGGTGCCCGGCGCGGCCGCGCCGCCCAAGGCGGTGCATCCCGTCAGCAGGATCCCGATCAGCACCGCGCCGATCGCTCCGGCTGTCGTGCTCCTGCGCATCGCTCCTCCGACGGCGCCCGCTCGATCGCGCCGTCGTTCACTCTGCGGAACGCCGTTGTGAGACGCCTCAGCCGCGTCGGTGGCGGAGGTCGGCCTTCCGTCGCTACGGTCCTGCCATGTCCCTCCGGCAGGTCCCGGCGCCGAGCGTGGCCGCCGGTGCGAAGGGGCCCGCGTCCTACTTCCCGAGCATCGAGCGCACCTACGGCCGCCCGATGCAGGACTGGCTCGACCTCGTCGTGGACCGTCTCGACGGGTACCGGCACATGGAGGTCGTGGCATTCCTCAAGTCCGAGCACGGCATGGGACACGGTCACGCGAACGCGGTGGTCGCCTACGTCCGGCAGCAGCTGTCCAACCAGGGGGCGCGGACCGACTGAGCGACTGCGCGGACCCGCGGGCAGCGGACCCGCCTCAGCGCGGACCGTTCTCAGCAGAGGGCGTTGGTGTCCGACAGATCCATGTCGGCGTAGTCCGACAGCGGAGCGTCGGTGATCCCGACGACCTCGTCGATCTGCAGCATCGGGTAGGTGCCGAGGGGCGTCCCGGCGCGGTCGGTGAGCTGCCACCAGCGTCGGCCGAAGCGGTGGCAGATGGCCCCGGCGTTGTCGTCGGCGGCGACCCGGTACAGCCGGGGCACGCCGTCCTGCTGCTCGATCACGACGCCGCGTGCGTGCTCCCGGGGCCCGCGGTCACGCGCGGGGATCGTCGCCGCCGCCGGCGAGGCGGTGACGACCGGCCGAGCCGACGTCGACGCCGACGGCTCGGGCGTCGCCACGACCGGGGCCGGGCTCGTGCAGGCGGTCAGCGCGAGCGGCAGGAGGGCGACGGCCACGACCGCGCTCTTCGCCCCGAGGCTGCGACGTCGCGCCACGAGCGGCTCCCTCCTGCGCGCCCGTCGTCGCGAGCGTGATGCGGCGGCTCGGCGGCAGGTGGCGTCGTCCACCGTCGCGCATCCGGCCCGCGCTCCGCAACAGGCGGCGCGACGCGTCTCAGAACTCGACAGTCGACCCGGCAAGCACCCCGGCCGTGTCCGCGTCTGCCTCCGCTCGGCGGGTCAGAGGTCGCCCTCCACGAACTGGGCGCGCCCGAGCCCGAAGGACCAGTCCTCAGGCGCGTTCGCCGACACCGCCACGATGAGGTCGGAGGTCGCGAGCCCGCAGCGCTCCTGCAGCCGCTGCGCGAGGGTCGAGTAGAGCGCGAGCTTCTGGTCCTGGTCCCGGCCCTGCTGCAGCACCTGGATCAGCACGAGGTCGCGGGTGCGGGGGATGCCGAGCCCGGTGTCCTCGCAGATCATGCGGCCGGGGCGGTGCTCGGTGATGACCTGGTAGCGGTCGCCCGCAGGGGCCGCGAAGACGTCCATCATCACGTCCTGCACGGTGTCGGCGAGGGTCCGCAGCTCCTCGTCGGTGCGTCCCTCGGTGAGGTCGATCCGAACCAGCGGCATGGTGCTCCTTCGTGCAGGCGGGTGAGGACTGCACGCTACGAACAGCAACCTGGATGCCAGCGCCCCGCGGGCCGGACGGACGTCGAGTCGGCGCTGTGTGCCGGCGGGGAGCCGGGGTCAGCGGTCCGCGGTCCTGTAGCGCTCGCGCAGCGACGCGAGCGCGTCGAGCGCCCGCGTCCGATCCTGGACGGGCACGAGCAGGTGGTCGTGGAAGGCGCCGGCGAGCACGTTGCAGCTGATGCCCTCCTCGGCGAGGGCGACGGAGACCGCGGCGGTGAGCCCGACCGCGGCGAGCGAGGAGTGCACGGTCAGTGTGAGCCAGGCGGCGACGAAGTCGTAGGCGACCTCCAGGCGGTCGGCGTCGACCTGTCGGAGCACGACGGTCGTCCCCTCGGGCTCCTCGACGGTCGCCGCGGCCGACGCGATCGCCGGATGGCCGGGACGCACGACCGCGTAGACGTACGGCTCCTCTCGGGCGATCACCTCCAGCTCGAGCAGCATCCGTTCGAGGTCGGTCGCGCCGGAGGGCATCGCCCCAGCCTCGCAGGCCCTCCGTCTCCCGGCTCGGCCGCAGGGCCGGGAGCGGACCGAGCGGATCCATCGGTGGCTCATAGGAAGGAGGCGTAGCACCCGGAGTCGGGTGCAGGCGCACCCGGGCACGAGAGGGAGGCGCTCATGGCGCGCAGGGTCGTGGTGGGCTGGGACGGGTCGGCGGCGGCGGCTTCGGCGCTCGACTGGGCGGTCCGGCGCTCGCCGGACGCCGAGCGGATCGAGGTCGTCGAGGTCGACGCCGGGCGGCACCGGGTCGAGCAGCGCCGCGACCCGGAGGAGGCGGCGGCGTCGGTCCGCCAGGAGCATCCCTGGCTCGAGGTGGAGGTGGTCCGGGAGCGCGGCGCCGTCGGCCGGGCGCTCGCCGCGAGGTCGTCGGCGGAGTGCCTGGTCGTGCTCGGCGGGCGGGGGAACGAGGAGCGCCGGCTCGGCCACCGCACCTCCACCGCGTACCGGGTGGTGCTCGGCGCCGACGGCCCGGTGGCGGTGATCCCGGCCGGCTACCGCAGCGGTCGGGACGTCGTCCTCGGGGTCGTCGACCGCGCGGACGCCCGCGTCGTCGCCCTCACCGCGGCGGCGGAGGCCGCCCGCCGCCACCAGCGGCTGATCGCCGTGCACGCGACGTCATCGATGCTGGGGCTCGCGGACCTCGTCGACGGGCAGGACCGCACGCGGGAGCACCAGGAGGCCGAGGCGCTCTTCGACGAAGTGCTCGCCCCGGTGCGCGACGCCCACCCGGACCTGCCCGTGGTGCGCCGCACGGTCCGCGGCCGCCCGTCGGACGTGCTGCTCGCCGCCTCGCGCAACGCCGCGCTGCTGGTGCTGGGGCGCGACGTCGAGCGGCCGCAGCGCGGACGCCCGGTGACCCACAGCAGCATGCTGCTGAGCCGGTCGCCCGTCATGGTGGTGCCGCCCGCGACCCGGCTCTGACGAGGGGCATCGGGCGCGGTCCCGCTCTGCCCAGTGGAGGGAGCAGGCGGGACGCCTAGGGTCCCGGGTCCATGACCGATGTGCACGAGATCGAGACCGTCGTGTTCGAGGGCGATGCTCCGGCGTCGATCTGGACCGGCGTCGCCGGGCTCTACGAGGAGGCGTTCGCGTCGCCGCCCTACCGCGAAGCGCGGGGCGAGCTCCGCGAGATCGCGCAATGGGGCCCGGCCATGCTGGCCGCTCCCGGAGGCCGCCTGACCGCGGCCGTGGTCGAGGACCAGGTGGCCGGGTTCGCCGTCTCGGAACGCCTCGACCAGGATCGGCCCTGGCAGGAGATGCTCGCGAGCACGGCCGGGCCGGAGGGCGGGCTCGTCCTGCCCCCGGAGTCGACCGTGATCCTGCAGGAGCTCGCGGTCGACGACGCCCATCGAGGGCGTGGCATCGCGCGGGCGCTCGTCGCCGCTCTGCTGAGGGACCGGGCCGAGGAGCACGTCGTCCTCAGCGTCTTCGAGCGCGCGTCCTCGGTCCACGCGATGTACCGGCGGTGGGGCTTCGACGAGTTCGGCACGGCTCCTGCCGAGGGCGGCGACGACACGATGCACCTCATGCACCACCGGCTGCCCTGGGCGCTCTGACACCGGGCGAGTCGGGGTCAGGCCGGCTCGGGTTCGAGGAACTCGAGCCGGTTGCCGAACGGGTCGCTCGCGTAGAAGCGGCGGTGGCCGGGGAAGTCGTCGTCCCACGTCACCGTGCGGCCGGCGCCCTCGAGCGCGGCGGCGAGCCCGACCAGGCCCTCGACGAGGATGCCGGGATGGGCCTTCCTGGCCGGCGCGAACGGGTCCTCGACCCCCAGGTGCAGCTCGAGCCCGCCGCGGCGGAACCAGCAGCCGCCGCGGGCGGCGAGCACGGGCGGCTTCTCCACCTCGGTCATCCCGAGCGCACCGGCGTAGAAGGCGCGCGCCTCCTCCTCCTCGCCCCGCGGCATGGCGAGCTGCACGTGGTGCAGGGCGATGGGCTCGAAGTCGTCGGTCGCGGCCATGCCGCCATGCTCGGGCATCCGCCCGGACACGGCCCCCGCAGGTCGTGGCCGTCAGGCGGGCAGGCCGATGGAGTACATCGAGCGGACCTCGCCGGGGGAGAGCGCGTACCGGTAGGCGGCCGCGTACTTGATGCTGCCGACGAAGGAGGCGTTGGTGGCGGTGCCGCCGGTCCACGACGAGCCGAGGCTGTCGTAGCCGATGCGCCAGTAGCCGGTGTTCGACTGCGCTGAGGTGTACGCGGTGTTTGCAGCGGCGAGCGCCCCGTCGACGTAGAGGGACATCCCCGTGTTCGGCGTGCCCGGGGTGAGCGTGGCGACGACCTGGTGCCAGAGCCCGTCGGCGTAGTCCCGCCCGGAGGGGCTCGTGATAATCTGATAGCCGTTCAAGTAGGTGCCGAACGAGAGCTGGCCCGTCGGCTGCAGGTAGACCTGCCGGTCGTAGATGCCGCTCGCGCCGGTCTGCTGGTTCCCGAGCCCGATGAGCCGCCCGCTCTTCGTCGAGGTCTTGAACCAGACGACCAGGCTGAAGGTCGTGGGGGATGCCCCGACCGTGTTGGTGGTGGTGACGTACTGGGGGGCGGAGGCCGTGCCCGCGGGGGCGTAGGCGACCTTCGGGGCGTCGTTCGGGCAGGCGGTCGGGGTGGCGGTGTCGGTCGAGTGCGTGCCCTGGTAGATCCCCGGGTTGCCCGCGGCGCTCGAGTCGGCGGCGCCCGTGGTGCCGGCGGCCTCCGTGAGCGTGTACTCGAAGTACGTGTTCGCCGCCTTCGTCCTGACCGCCGCGAAGACGTCCGAGCAGGTGAACTGCGTCGCGGCCTTCGCCGTGTCCGTCGTGTTCGTGATGGCCGCGGTGAAGGAGCCGGAGGTGCCGGGAGCCAGCAACGCAGCCGCCGCCACGGCGGCCGCGGCGAGGAGTCCGAGGCCGGCTCGTCGGCGGTCACGCATCGACGGCGTCCGGCTCGACGCGCTCGGCCCGGAGCAGCGTCCAGAGGGTCGGGGCGAGGCAGAGGAGGGCCAGCAGGAGCCAGCCGAGGAGGTCGAGGTGCGGGGCGGCAGTGAACCCGGCGTGGCCGTGCGCATCGCCCGGCAGGGTCAGGCGCCCGACCTGACCGGACACGAGGTCGATCGCGTGGGCGGGATCGCCCGCGGCCTGCAGGCGGATCGGCAGGACACCCGTCGACACGACGGTCGCCTCCACGCCGCCGGTGCACGAGCGCGCCTGCAGCAGCAGGTAGCCGACGAACGGCTTGTAGAACCAGAACGCGGCGCTCAGCACCAGCGAGCACCCGAGCATCCGCATCGAGGCGCGGCGGGACGGGTCGCGGAGGAGGAGCCCGAGCGCCCAGACGGCCGCGCACCCTCCGGCGACCGCCGGCGCGAGCCGCACGAGCCAGCCCGCCACCGGGACCAGCGCGACCGCCCGCGTCACGATCATGTCCGGGCGGACGATCCACGGGTCGTCCGTCCCGTTGATGTCGCCACGGGTCCGGTAGCCGTCGGCCTCCACCTGCACGATCCGGTGGGTGTAGGTCGAGTCGGATCCGGGCGGGTGGTAGGTGATGACCTCGCCGTCGCGCAGCGCCTGGCCCTCCTGCACGGGGAGGCCGATGACGAGGGTGCCGACGGGGGCGGCGCGGCCCATGGACGGCGACTCCACGACGAAGATCCGCGCCCCGGTGACGGCGATGGCGGCCGCGCACGCCGCCACCGCGACGAGCGCGACGGCGGCGAGGAGCCGCGTCGCGACGCGCGCCCGGCCGCCTCCTGGGCGCTCGGCGGTCGCCCCGCTCGGCCCGAGCCGTGGCTCGGCCAGGATGCCGGTCGCGTCCGCGGTGCTGGTCATGGTGGTCGGGGCGAGGTCCGGGAGCGGCCGGCCCGATTCGGGGCGGCCGCTCATCCCGGTCATGCGCCGGTGTAGGTCCAGACGAGCGGCTGCGAGACGGACTGCGCCTGGACGGTGTTGTCCGCGCTGCTCGACAGCTGCACGGAGAAGGTGAAGCGCACGTAGTCGGTGGAGCTGGTCGGCGGCACGCAGGTCGCGGAGGCGGCCTTGATGTCCTTGCTCGCACCGAGCGCGTTGAGCGCCACCGCGTTGTACAGCGTGACCGCCGTGCCGGCCGTGCCGCCGGTGACCGGGGCGCAGGTCAGGGTCAGCTGCAGCTGCCCGCAGAGGTCGCCGGTGCCGCTGCCGCTCTTCGTGCAGGTGCCCGGAGCCAGCGTGAAGCCGTTCACGGCAGTGGTCCCGGTGTTGTAGAGCCGCACGGTCGTGACGTTCGGTGCGCCGCCCGGCGTCAGCTGGTTCGTGGTCCCGCCGTACTTGTTGATGGTGCTGCAGGACGTGTACGCGTTGCCCGTCCCCGAGGTGGACAGGCACGACGTCGTGCCGGCGCTGTCGGTCTCCTGCATGATCAGCGATCCGGTGGCCGCGGTGTTGTTGCTGTTGGTGATGCTGGCGGTGAACGCCGACAGGGTCCCGGTCGCCGACAGCCCGAGCGTCGTGGACGCCACCAGGCTCGCAGCGATCGCCAGCGGGGCGAACCGCTTGCGGTGCAGGCGCGGTGTTGCAGGCATGTCGATCCTTCGAGACGTGATATCGGGACCGATCTGCCCCTCGTGTGAAGGTACTTCGATCGCCAAACAGATTGAACATCGAACGAACCCCCAGAAGGGGCTCCGATCCGGCGTGTCGAGGGCTCCGGCCGCCAGGCTGGTGCTTCTTGGAGCGCAGCGCTCTGAGCGCCCGCCGCCGATCAGGAGGACGACGTGACCTCGCAATCCGACCTCGCCCGGGCCGAAGCGGCCGTCGGGAGCGTGCTCGACGCGCTGCTCGACCTCGAGATCGCGGAGCGCCTGGCGGATGCCGATCTGGGTGGGCAGTTCGGGTTGAACCCGACGGAGCTCACCGCGCTGGCCATCCTGGGCCGCAGCGGCACGCAGCAGGTGATGCGTCTCGCCGGGCTGCTGCAGCTCACCGCCGGTTCGACGTCCACGCTCGTCACGCGGCTCGCCGACCGCGAGCTCATCTCCCGGCAGCGCAGCGACCAGGACCGGCGCAGCGTCGACATCACCCTGACCGAGGCCGGTGCAAGCGTCGTGCAGGCGATGGGCCTCCGCTACCGCAGCGCGGTCGAAGCCGCGCTCGCCGGTGCGACGACGGAGTGCCTCCTCGCCACGAGCGGGATCCTGCGCGCGGCCGCCGCCGAGCTCGGCAGGACGAGGGACGTCGAGGCGGAGCGCTCCGAGGCCTGACCGCTCGCCCTGCCCGGCGACGGCCGCCCGCGAGGCCTGCGAGGTGTCCGCTCGCCCGCTAGCGTGTGCGCCGTGAGCAGGCAGGAGTCGGGCGAGCTCGGCGACGGCGGAGGAACAAACGTGCGGGTCCCGCCCGCGCGTTCCTGACACCGCACCGCCCTGAGACCGGCGGTCCTCGACCGGTCTGCGGTGCTGCTGGGACGCGGAATCCGTTCCGTCCTGCTCAGGAGTGCTCGTGTCTGCCGTCTCTCCGGCGCTTCGGCGGCGCCATCGGTCCGTGTCGTTCTGCCTGTTCCTCGTGCTCGGCTTCCACGTCGGGGTGTGGGCCGTCCAGCTCGGTGCGCTCGCCGCGGCGCTGCGGCTCGATGCGGGCCGGCTCGGCGTCGCGCTGAGCGGTGCCGCGCTGGGCGGCATCCTCACCCTGTTCGTCGGCGGCCGGATCGCGGACCGGTTCGGTCGACGGGCGGTGCTGGTGATCGGCTTCGCGGTCACCGGCGGCGCGTTCCTCGGGCTCGCCGCCGCGCAGACCTTCGCGCAGGCGGTGGCGGCGGTGGTCGTCTACGGGCTCGCGATCAGCTTCATCGATCTCGGGGCGAACGCGGTCGGGTCGGACTTCGAGCACGCCCACCGGACGGACGCGTTGACGGGGCTGCAGGCCGGCTTCAGCCTCGGCGCGCTCACCGGCGCCCTGGCCGCCGCGGTCATGCTCGCCGTCGGCGTCGACCACCGGTGGATCTACGCGGGGCTCGCCCTCCTGTTCGTCGTCGCCGCGCTGGCGTCGTCGCGCCTTCCGCTGCCGGTCCAGCGGCCCGCTCAGCAGCGGGCGGCCGCGGAGGGGGACTCCCGGCCGGTGTGGCGGCTCCGCGGCGTGCTCTTCGCCGCGGTCGTGGTGCTGGTGGGCTTCCTCGGCGACGGGGTGCTGGAGGGCTTCCTCGCCGTCTTCCTGCGCCGCGCGCTCGACAGCGGGGTCCTGCTGAGCGGGGTCGGGATCGCGGTCTTCCACCTCGCGTCGTTCCTCGGCCGTTCGCTCGTGGCCCCGGCGCAGGACCGCCTGCCTCCTCGGCGGCTGATCCCCGCAGCCGGGGCGCTCGCGGCGGCGGGGATGGGCATCGCGCTGCTGTCACCGGTCGCCTGGGGGTCGATCGCGGGCATGCTCGTCGTCGGCTTCGCCGTCAGCCCGGTCGTGCCGACCGCGCTGTCCCTCGCGGGCCGAGCAGCGCCGGACCGAGCGGGTCAGGCCGTCGCCTTCACCACGGCGGTCGGCTACATCTCCTTCCTCATCGGACCCCTCGTCGTCGGAGGTCTCGCCGCCGCGACCGATCTCCGCGTGGGGCTGAGCGTCGTGGCGGCGACGAGCCTGACCCTCGCCCTCCTCGGCACCGGGTGGCCCCGGGAGGCCGGGCGCGACGGCGCTGCAGTCGGACCCGCCGCAGGAGCACCTCGTCGGCGGCGCCGTCAGACGTCGAGGTGACCGTCGCGGGCGTCGGCCGGGGAGGGCAGGTGCGCGGTGTCGAGGTCCTCCATGAGGTGGATGTCGGCGTAGGGGTTGCTCGTCAGGCGCCCCGCGTCGTCGAAGACGCGGACGGAGCGGCGGAGCCGACCCTCCGGCCAGTGGTGGTGACGGAAGGTGATGACGACCCGGGTCGAGGGCCACTCGTCCTCGATGTGGACCTCGGCGTCGTGCACCCCGCTGGCGAGCGGGAACTCCGTGCCGTCCTCCCCGCGCCAGTACGCGTTCGGATCACCGAACCAGCCCCGTGCCGCGGCGATCGCGTCCGCGATCTGCGCCGGGGTCAGGACGGTGGTTCGGCGCCACCGGCTGCCGGGTACGTCCGCGAGGTCGATGGTGCGGGCGGGGGCCGGCGGCATGCCCCAGGCGTGCGGGGTCCACCAGCACCGACGGGGCTCCACCGCCGGGCCGAGCCCGTCGGGGTGGTGGTCGAGGAATCGCAGCCGCGTCGGCAGGGGCTCGCCCACCGGGAGGGCGATCTCGCTGGTCCGGTAGTCGTAGGACGTGCCGCCGGAGCCGTCGTGCTCCGCGATCGGCGGGGTCGGGGCGACGAGGACGTGGACGAGGTCGCGCTCCTCGAACACGGCCAGCACGTGCCGGTCGACCCGCAGCTCGGAGGTCGTCCCGTCCGGGCGCACCGGCACGAGCAGGGTCGGGTCCTCCCAGTCCGGCGGCAGCGGATCGCCGCGGTAGGCGTCGTCGAGCTGCTGCTGCCGCGGCACCGTCGTCCAGAGGAGGCCGGTCGTCGCACCGATCGCGTTCCGGTCGCCGAGCCGGACGACGGAGACGGAGGCGTCGGGGCGCACCTGCACCGCGGGGGAGTCCCGATCGAGCAGGGCGTCCTCGTGGCTGTCGTCCATCAGCGCCACGGTGGCGGGCGGGTAGAAGACCCACGCGCTGTCCGGAGCCGGCAGCAGCACGGGCTCGGGCTCGACCGGGCCGACCGGCAGGTCGGGCCACGACGCGAAGGCGACGCGCCCATCCGGGTCTACCACCGCGGCGACCGGGCGGCCCTGGTCGACCACGATCTCCGTCCCGCCGACGACCACCGACGGGAACTCGTCCATCGCCTCCACCACGCCGCAAGTCTCTCGCCGCAGGTGCGGCGAGGACCGCCTCCTCGAGGAGCGTGCGAGGTGCTCGACCGGATCTGTGATCGGCTGCAACGTTTCGGCCGCTTCCGGACATAGACCAGATGTGGTGACGATGTCCCAGGACGAGGCGACGCGGTGGACGGCCGAGCCGGCGGGGATGCCCGTGTCCGTGTGGGCGCTCGAGGACACGCTCAGCGCGGAGCGGCGGCACCTGCGCGTCGGCGCCGAGCTGCACACCCTCGTGCGAGCGGCGGACCCGCCCCTGCGCAGGCTGCTGACCGGGGTCGAGTCCTCGGCGGAGTGGATCGCGCCCTTCGATGCGCCCACGGCGCCGTGCTCCTTCCTCCGCATCCGAGGGCGCGTGCAGCGGATCGACGCCGTCGCCCTCCGCTTCCGCCAGGGGTCGACCGGGCCGGAACCGGTCGCGGGGACGGCGCGCACCTGGCCGGTCGGATCGACCTGCGACCCGGAGCCGTCGCGGAGCGTCTGGCCGCTCAGCGGCCAGCTCGTCCTGGTCGGCTTCCTGCTCGCCCTCGACCACCCGGATCTCGACCGTCGCCTCGGGTGAACCGTGGCGTGCGAGGGCGCCCGGTGTCCGAAGCGGTACACAGGCTGCGTGCGTCGCCTCGTGGCTCTGCTCGTGGTGCTCGGTGCGCTCGCGACCGCCTGCAGCGGTCCGCGGTACACGAGCGAACGGCTCGTGGTCGCGCGTCGGGTCCCCGGGTCCGTCGGAACGACGCACCTCGAGGGGTCGGTGGACTACGACTCCCGCGGCTGCGTGTCGGTCGACGGCGCCGTCCTGGTCGCGCCGCCGGGCTCGAGCCTGATCGACGACGGCATCATCGTCATCGCCCCGTCCGCGCTGCACCGCGCGGATCGGCAGCTCCAGGTGGGGGAGCCGCTGACCCCTGGTCTGGTCGGGGTCGTGGTCGGTCCTGGATCCAGCGCGGTTCCTGCAGCGCCCGACTGCGGCGCGGACCGGTACTTCCTCATCACGTGACGAGGTGCCAGCCGTGGAGGACGTCGCCCGCCTCCTGGTCGGTCCGCCAGTGCTCGGCCGTGGTCGGCGGCGCCAGGATGTCGGTGAGCCACCAGGTCTGGTCGGGATCCCACCCCGCGAGGACGGTCGCGGCGCCCGGTCCGACCTGCAGCCGCCGCGTGGCGGCGTTGAGGTAGCCGAGCACGCTGAGGTGCACCGCGTCGAAGTCCCGACCGACCGCCTGCCAGTCGGGGATGAGCCAGGTGCTGTCGGTCCCGGTGACCCGGTACCAGTCCTGCCGGCGCGACCAGGTGACGTCGAGCGGGTAGCGGCGGACGAGCTCGACCCAGGCCTCCGCGCCGTCGATCTCGAAGACGCGTGGAGAGCGGACCGGGTGCAGACCCCACACCAGCGCGTCCCACTGCCCGAAGCTGTCCTCCTCCCACAGCAGGTTCACCGAGCCCACCTCGGCGAGCGCGCGGGTGGTGGGCAGCGCCGCCGGCGTTGGGGTGGACCACCAGTGCCCCGACCAGGCGGCTCGAGGGTCGTCGGGGCGCTCCGCCCGGGCTCGCCGCTCGCCCTCGTCCTCCTCGGCGCGCAGCTGTGCGAGGCGTTCGCCGATGCCGGTCGTCTCCGGGCCCGCGGCCGCAGCGGGGGACTGCTCGTCGTACCGGTCCGCGTACCGCACCGTCGCGAGATCGAGCCCCGTCGCCCACCACTGCGTCGCCGGTGCTCGACCGAGCGCCGCGGCGATCGGCTCCAGCAACGGCAGGAGCGTCGGGTCGGCGGCGACGACGTCCTCGTCGTGCGGCTCCTGCCAGCCCATGGCGGCGCTGACCGTCCCGTCCATCGGGTCGACGAGCGCGAAGAGGTCGTCCCAGCGCGCTGCCGGTGACGCGTCGACCTCGCGAAGCGCCGCCCGCAGCGCGTCCCGTCGAGCGGCATCGCCCGGTCGCCAGGCCGCCTCGGTCCAGGCGCGCCCCACCGGCTGGTGCAGCCGGTGTGCGACCGCCAGGCACAGGTGCCGGCCCCGGGGGCCCGCCAGAAACGTCGAGGCGTCCACTGCCATGCCCTCACCCTGCTCAGCGGCGGCGATGCGGGCAAGCGGCGGGCCCGGCGTCTGGTGGGCAGCCGCTCCTGCCGCCGGCGCGGAGCCGTCCGACGCCGGAGTCTTGGTCGTCGGGGCGGTCCCCGCTCCGGCGGCGGAGTCCAGGACACTGGTGGCGTGGAGATCCTGCTGTGGCTCGCCCTCGCCTCGCTGCCGCTCGGGGTCGTCCTCGCCGTCGCCGGTGCCGTGGTTGCGGTGGTGCTGAAGGGGCGGATCCCGGCGGTCGCCCTGGCCGCGCTGGTCCCCGTGCTCCTCGTCGTGTGGGCCTCCGCGACCTACCAGGACGGGATCAGGGCGGACGAGACGGGGACGAGCGGGAACATCTTCGTCGCGGTGGGCTGGCTCGTCGCCGCGGCGGGTGCGGGAGCCGGCGCCGCGTGCCTCGCGGTCGTGCGAGCGGCGAGGGCATCACACGAGGAGGTCGTCCGCTCCGGGTGACACGCTGCATCGCCCCGGGAGCGGAGAAGCGGGGCGGAGCGCCGGGTTCGTCACGGATGCTTCGGCGGCGCTCGGACGGGGGCGTAGGCCGGCGGGAAGGTCCTCCCTACTGTCGTCAACGGCGGAACCGCCCTGAACGAAGGCCTTCTGTGAAGTTCTCCCGTGCGCTCGCCGCCGCTGCCACCGCGCTCGCTCTCGTGCTCGGCGGCGGCGCGGTCTCCGCCTCCGCTGACCCCGTGCCGCAGCCGCTGACGCTGCTGACGCCGACGACCGGGGTGAAGGTGGCGTCGCCGTACGTCACGTTCACCTGGCAGGCACCCGCCGACCAGGAGCAGGCGATCGTGCGCGTCTCGCGCTCGAAGCGGACGAAGGGCGGCCTGCTGCCCCTGAGTGGGAGGAACAGCATCACGGGGTACGTCGACAGCTCGGCCGGGACCTTCAGGGACGCGCGGTACTCCTATTCGCCGGACACCTACTACTGGCAGGTCACCGCGCGCGACGCCGCGGGGAACACCTATCGCTCCGCGGTGCGGAGGTTCGTCGTCCCCGTCTTCTTCCAGCTGTCGAAGATGCGGGCGAAGGCGGTTCGCGAGGCCGGCAACGGCAGGCGCGCCGTGCTGGTCCGCGGGATCATGCGCTGCAACTACGCCGAGCCGCAGTACTACACCCAGCTCACGATGGTCACGACGGCGGGTAAACGGCGCCTCGGACGCAGCATCACCGGGTACGGCAACTGCCTCGGCATGCACCCGAACAAGGTCGAGACGCTGGTCGAGCCGGGGAGCCTGAAGAAGGGCACGAAGCTGACGCTGAAGATCCGCGGGCGTTCGACGATGGACAGCACGGTGCGCTGGGGCGGGGCCCACATCAAGAAGGCGAACGGCCCGGTCACCACGCTCCACTTCACCTGGCGCGGCTGACCCGCGCCGGCGGAGCCGCCCCCCTCCGGGGCGAGCGGCCACGACGAGGCCGCGGGCGCGGCTCGAGAATCGTCTCGTGTGCAGGGCTCGATGCCTGCGCGGCCCGCCCGGCGCCGTCCCGGTACGGTGCTGGACGTGCCGAGCCTCCAGCAGATCGCTGCCCTGGCTGCGGCGAGCGCGCTGCTCATCGTCGTCCCGGGTCCGAGCGTGCTGTTCATCATCGGGCGCGCGCTGACGCAGGGCCGTCGGGTCGCACTCGGCGGCGTGCTGGGCAACGCGATCGGCTGCGCTGCGGCCGCCGCGCTGGTCGCCGCCGGACTGGGGGTGCTGCTGTCACGGTTCGAGTGGCTGCTGCTCGTGATGAAGCTCGTCGGCGGCGCCTACCTGATCTGGCTCGGGGTCCGGGCGTACCGGCGCGCCGGGCGCGACGCCGCTGAGGTTCCAGCGGTGGCGGTGCCGGTCACGAGCTGGCAGTCGATCAGGAGCGGCGCCTTCGTCGGGATGACGAACCCGAAGAGCTACCTGATCTTCGCCGCCGTGGTCCCGCAGTTCGCCGCTCCGGCCGCGGGCCCCCTGCCGGTCCAGCTGCTCCTGCTCTCGCTGGTGCCGATCGGCATCGGGCTCGTCACGGACTCGGTGTGGGCGCTCGGCGCCGGCAGGGCCCGCCAGGCCCTCTCCGGTCCGCGCGCGCAACGACGAGCGGGCCGCGCAGGAGCCCTCTGCCTGGTCGGGCTCGGCTCCTACGTGGCCGTCGCGCCCGCCGGGCACTGAGCGCCGCCCCGGTGTCGTCCGGCTGCCCCCGGCCGTCGTTCCGAAGTCGAGTCACCGCTGGACACCCGCGCGAACCTGCTCCGCGGCGGGAGAGACGGTGGTCGTAGTGACCCTCATCGCGTCTCCGGCTCTTCGGGCCGCTTCGTGTTCAGCGGGCGGACTCGTCGCGCGGGGTGCTGCCCGTGCTGCGCAGCCCGGTGTCGAGCAGGGCGACGAGCCAGGTGAAGCTCTGGTCGACGTCGGTGCCGAGCTGGAAGCCGCCGCCGGTCTCGAGGGTGGTGAAGCCGTGCAGGATGCTGCGGAGCGCGCGGAGGGCGTGCACGTGGTCTGCTTCGGGCAGGTGGTAGCCCCGGAGCACCGCGGAGAAGGGATCGAGCGCGTCGCGGAGCGCGGTCGCCGTCGGGGCATCGGCCGCGGTGTCGCGCGGGCCGACCGTCGCGGCGTAGCGACCCGCGTGCTGCCGCACGTAGGAGCGGAAGGCGTCCGCCGCGTGCGTCAGGGCGTCCGAGCCGGATCGTCCCTGCGTCGCTCGGCCGACGGCGGTGGCGATCTCGGTCGCGGCGAGGGCGCCGACGCGGTCGACGAGGTCGTCGAGCCCGGCGACGTGCTTGTACAGCGACGGCGCCTTCACGCCGAGGCGCTCGGCCACGACGCTCATCGACAGCGCGGGCAGGCCGAGCTCGTCGGCGAGGTCGGCGGCCGCCGCGGTGACGACCGCGGCGTCGAGCCCGGCCCTAGGCACGGTCGAGCACCGGGTGCACGCGACGCAGGAACGGGATGAGGGCGGCGAGCAGCTCGTCAGGGGTCTGGGTGTGCGGGTAGTGGCCGGCGCCGTCGATGACGACGAGCTCGCCCACGCCTGCGGGCAGGTCGGCGAGGATCCGCTCGCCCTCGGCGCGCGGATCGGCCCAGTCCGGGTCGGCGGACCCCTCGACCACGAGCACGGGCTGGTGCACATTCGGCAGCTGTGCGCCGGCGTCGGCGGGAGTGGTCTTGGTCATCCCACGCAGCGCGGCCATCCGCTCAGGCCGCGAGAGCTCGGTGATGAACCGCTCGCGCGCCTCGGGCCAGTCGGCGGGCTTGGTCGGGAAAGCGATGTCGAGGTACCGCAGCCAGCCGGACAGGCTCCCGCTCGTCATCACCCTGCCGAGCTGCATCGTCGCGCTGCGGTGGTGGCGGTTCCGCAGCAGCCCGACGAGGTCCATGGACTGCTTGCGGGTGAAGGGTGCCAGCTCGACGATGCCGGTCACGAGATCGGGCGCGGTGGCCGCGGCGATCGTCGCGGCCCCGCCGCTGATCGACTGGCCGACGATGACCGCCGGTCCGCCGAGGTGACGGATCAGCGCGGCGATGTCGCCGGCGATGTCGGTGCGGCTGTAGCCCGGCCAGGTCGCGGTCGACTCCCCGCATCCCCGGAGATCCATGTTCGCGACGCGGAAGCCTGCCGCCACCAGCTCGGGCACCACGAATCGGTAGGAGTGACGGGAGTCGCCCATGCCGTGCGCCAGCACGACGAGCGGTCCGGTGCCGGTCAGGTCGTACGCGATGGTTCCGTCCTGCACCGCGAGGCGCTGCGTCTTCGGCTGCAGCTTCTGGCTACTGTTCATAGCCAGAAGCTACTAGCCATAGCCACGCGAGTCAAGCTGCGCGTCCTCCTCTGTCCGCGGGCGTCGGCCGACGGGGGCGACGCCGTTCTCGAGCCCGGGGGAGCAGGTCGCTCTCGTCATCGAGCGTCGGGCTCGAGCGTGAACCGGGCACGGTAGGAGAAGTCCTCGCTGCCGAACGAGGCGTGCGGTCGTACGTGCAGCCGGCCGTCGATCGTGCACGAGGGGTCGAACAGGGTCGCGGGGAAGGCAGCGCCGGCGAGGTGGGCAGGCGCTCCGCTGTTGTACTGCGTGACTGTCTGCGTCGCTGGCCCTTCGTCCGAGCGTCTCGTGCTGGCTGAACGGCCCGCCGCCGACCACGTCTGCTCGAACGACGCGCTCAGGCGCACTCGACGGGTGCGGTCGCACCTCCCAGTAGTCACGGCGTAGCCCGTGGCGCTGATCGCCGGGTCGATCAGCGCCACATCGGTGCAGCTGATGAAGGGACCCCACCCGACCTTCCTCGCCGTCGCGACCCCTTCGGCCACCGAGTCCACGCAGAGTGCTGCGCCGTCTCCGTCATGGAGCCCTCGGCGATGAGGTGGCGGAGCGCATCCGCGACCGGGTTGCTACTCGGCGTCATGTCGCTCACCCTGCTGACGGAGGGGAGCGCCACTCCGAGGCGGTCGGGCTCGCGTCGCCTTCCTGACGGGCGATGACTGCAGCGATCGCCACGCCGCCGATCGCGATGAAGAGCCAGCCGAGCTGGAAGGTGAAGTCGCCGCCGGAGCCGAGCGCGTTCACCCCGGTGGGCCCGTGCCACATCACGTGCTGCAGGCCGGTCTGCGCGATCCCGTCGAGGATCTGCCCGGCCGAGGTGCCGATCGCCGTGACGAGCGCCGCGATCACGATGGAGCGGGCAGCCCTGCGAGGGGCGGCCCGGGTCCTGAGGAGGCGCGCGAAGGCGAAGGCGAGGCTGCAGGCGACGCCCGCCCCGGTGAGAGCCCAGGCGAGGGGCCCGAAGGCGAGGCCGACCCGGGTCGCGACGGCGAGATCGCTGACCTGGGCGGTGATCCGGGTCGCGGTGATGGTGGCGTCGTCGGCGACGTAGGGAGTGCCGCCGTAGGTGTTCTGGCCGACGGCGTGCAGCGGTTCCGCCGTCGCGATGGAGACCGTCAGCGGCTCCGACGTCAGCGGCCCGATCGCGGCCCCGGCGGCGACGAGCACGCCGACCAGACTGAGCGCAGCAGCGAGGAAGGCGAGGAGCCAGGCTGCTCGGACCGTCCATTCGAGCGACGTCCGGCGCCGGCTGGACGGGCTTCGCACCGCGGTCATGCGGGCACGGTAGCGAGCCGGACGTCCGCAGGTAGACGGCGGCACGCGCGGGACCGTGCGCACTGCTCCGACGCCCCGAGGCATCACAGCCGAGGTCACCTCGGAAGAACACCTTCTTGGCCAGGGACCGGGACGACACTGGTGAGGTGCGTGACGAGGACTTCGTCCGGGCGCTGCGAGCGCTCGACACGGACGCGTTCACGGTGCGTGACGTCCGACCGAGCGACGTCGGGACGCTCGAGCTGCGCTTCGCGACGAGGTCGGACCTCCGGCTCTGGTCGCTCGTGCTGCCGCTCCCGTCCGCGCCCGTTCTGAAACCGTGGCTCTACAGGCCGCCCGACGACGCGGTCGACTCGGCGCGCATGCTGGCCGTCTTCCTCGACGAGGAGATCCTGACCACTGCCATCTCGAGCGCGCGCGGGGAGGAGGTCGCGGGCGTGACGCTGGTCGAGCTGGCGCCGTACGGGTTGCGCAGAGGCGACGACGCCGAGCACGAGCGCCTCGCCGCGGCGGCAGCGGCAGGCGGCTGGGACGGCCGAGGAGGCAGCGTCTCCGCGGCGGGATGACATGGCCTCCTCCCTCGACCGTCGTCACGAGCGTCTGCGGCACGCGGCCACGCCCCCTGAGGTGGGGGATCTCGCGCGGTGTGCCGTGACCGACGGCCGTCCTGTGCGCTGTCACACTCGCGCCATCGGGATGTGCCGGGCCGGAGGCCCGTGAGGCCCGGAGCCCTTGGGGGAGAGCACATGCGGATTCGTCCCGTTCACCTCGCCGTCGCCGCGCTGGTGGCGATCGGGGCGGACGCCTCCGCCGGGACCGCGCAAGCGGCCTCGACATCGACCGCGCAGAAGCCGGTGGGCCGGTACGTGGCGTATCAGGCCTGCCAGGCGGCGATGTGGAAGTGGACCGCTCAGAACGCCGAGGCCGGCACCTCCGTCGCATCCTTCCGGCACCGCTACCGGAAGTCGGACGTGTGGCGCGAGCGGCACGGCTGGCACGTGCAGGTCGGCGGTGCACGCGGGGAGAAGGCCGGGACGAGCGGTGGCTCGGTGTACTGCGTCGTCACCGGCACCGATGCACAGCCCAAGCTCCTCGACTACTCGTTCCCGCGCTGACTCGGCCATCGCGACCGCGCCCTGGACGGCTTGACCGAGTCCGCCCGACCCGTGCACGCACGGCCTCCGCGAGGACTCGCAGCCGGTGACGCAGCCGACGCTGCAGCCCAGCGCGCGCGCCGCCCGGACTCGGGCGGCATGCCTGCACTGCTCCGTTCCTCAACCATCGCCTCATGGCGACCGTCCCGCCTTCGCAGGACTGAGAGGCCCTGCGAGCAGGGCCTCGAGACGGGCGCGACCGCGTTGTGCCCGGGCCTCCTGCGGATCTACCGTGCAGCATGCTTCGCGCGCTTCGAGTCGTGGTGCGGATGGGGGTGCGCGCTCTGATGGTCTTCCTCGCGGTGCTCTCGGTCGGAAGTGCGAAGGCGAACGCGCCACTGCTCCCGCCCTCGGACCAGGAGCTCCGTTTCTGAAGCGGCGCGTCCTCACCGCGCGCTTGCGACAGGTGGGCGCCTACCGAGCCCGCTGTCCACGGGCAACCCGCTGAAGACGGCTTCTTCGGCACGCGTCGCCGACTTCTCACCTGCAGGAGACGGGCGCGGGCGGTCGGGCCGCTGAGTGAGCGCCTTCGACTGCTTCCGAACAGCTGGGGTCAGCTCGTGGAGCTGTGGCGTCGGTGGCGCAGCACCAGCAGGCCGACGAGGATCACGAGCCAGCCGGTCGTGAACATGCCGACGCCGATGAGGTCGCTGGGCTCGAGCGCTGCGAGCGGCTTGGGGAACGAGCCGAAGTTGAAGAGCACGCCCCAGACCTCCCACACGAGTGCGAGCGTCGCGATGGTGAAGACCAGAACCGCGAGCTTGCCGGGGA
This sequence comes from Amnibacterium endophyticum, assembly GCF_042680685.1. NCBI lineage: Bacteria > Bacillati > Actinomycetota > Actinomycetes > Micrococcales > Microbacteriaceae > Amnibacterium > Amnibacterium endophyticum. Next base: position 34,813 of record NZ_JBHUEA010000019.1, read on the forward strand.
GGTCGCGCAGCACGAGCTCGTCGGTCCACTGCTCGTCGTCTGCTGCCATCGGCTGAGCGTAAGTCGACTTCGGCTCCACCGCGAGGTGTGATCGCTCGGATGCGACAGGAGAAGTCGCACCAGTGGGGCAGGAAGACGGCAGCTGAACCGAACCGGCCGTCTGCTTCCTGCTCCACCGAGCGCTGTCGGGCTGGAAGAGACGGCGACTCGCGAGCGGGCGCTCGAGGTCCCGCGTGCGAGCCGCGGCCGAGTCTGAGACGGTGCCTCATGCCGTCGCGCTCACCCGGCCCCGCACCCGCCGATGAAGTTCGTCGAGCGGAGCGCCGCCGGCGCCTCCTCGCGCTGGCCCTCGGCGTGCTCCTGATCGCTGCCGCAGTGCTCGCCCTTTGGTGGGGTGTGACGCACCCCGTCGGGCGCAGGGCCTGACGCGGCTGCCGAGCGGACGAGCAAGCAGTCTCCTGCGCAGGGGAGGCGGCCGTCTCCAGGCAGGGGAGTGCGACCTCGGCGAGCAGCGCGCGGAGATGGTTCCCGGGAGATGTCAGGAATCGGCTGCTGCGGGACGCTTCTTGGTGTGAGGGTCGATCTGGTGCGGTGCGCGGACGCGCAGCTGCTGCTGGAGGGCCCGGCCGGTCTCGGGGTGCTCTACGACCGGCACGCGAGGACCGTCATGCGGTTCGCGGTGTCGCTGATCGGCCTCGGTGACGAGGCCGACGAGGTGGTGCAGGAGACGTTCCTGCTCGCATGGCGAAAGCGTTCGAGCGTGGTGGCGGTGAACGGATCGGTCCTGCCGTGGCTGTTGAACGCGGCACGCTTCGAGGCGCTGGCGGCACGGCGTCGTCGGGTGCGACGGGAGTCGCGCGTGGTGCCCCTGGATCTGGCGGTCCATGACAGGGCTGCCGCGTCCTCCGATCCGTCCGGGTTGCAGGAGGTGCTCAGCGGCCTGTCGGAGACGGACCGCGCGGTGGTGGAGGCGGTCCTGGTGGACGGCCTGTCCTACGCCGAGGCGGCGGAGCGGCTCGAGGTGTCGGTGGCGACGGTGGGGAAGCGGTTGCAGCGCGCTCGGGCGCGGGTGCGGGCGGGGCTGCGGACTGCGGCTGAGACGTCAAAAGGAGGCTGCTGATGGCCGATCGGAAGAGGGACCTCGACGTCGAGGTCGATCTGCGTCTGGCCGCAGGGCGGTCACGGCTGCTGCAGCGGGTGCAGCGGAGGCAGCGGATCCACCGCGCTGGTGCGGTCGGCGCTGCAGCGCTGATCCTCGGCCTGGGCCTCGTCAACGGGGTCGGCGGTGCGGTGCCCGGTGTGGTCGCAGCCCGGGTGACCTGCTACACGGCGGCCGACCTGACCGCGCCGCACGACACCGTGCGCCTCCCGGCGGGGGCGTCGCCGAGCGCGCTCACGGCCGCGCAGCAGCGCCGGCTCTGCGACGACGTCTGGCGCTCGGGCGACGCGACCGGCAGCGATGGCGGGACGGAGGCGATCTCGGCCGCGATGTGCCGTCTGGTCGGCGGCGCGATCGCCGTCTTCCCGATCGACGACCGGTCCGAGACATCCGGCCAGGTCTGCCACCGCCTCGGGCTGACCTCGATCGCGTGAGCCGACGATGACCGGAGGCCGCCGCCCCTCGAACGCCCGACGGCGCGAGCTCGCGCGGACGAAGGCGCAGCAGCAGCGGGAGGCGCAGCAGCGCCGCGACCGGCGCAGGCGGATCGCGCTGCAGGCCTCGATCGGTGCGGTCCTGATCGCGGTGGTGGTCGTGATCACGCTCGTCCTCACGAAGGCGCAGCCGCCGGTGACCGCGATCCCGCAGCACATGCCCGACGGTGGCATCACGATCAGTGGACCGGACCTGCAGGCGGTGCGTGGACCGGCCGCGACGTCGACCACCTCTGCGGGATCGAGGACCTCCTTCGAGGGCAAGGTCCTGATCCAGGAGTGGGAGGACTTCGGCTGCCCGGCCTGCCAGCGCTTCGAGCAGACCAACGCCGCGCAGATCGAGCAGCTCGTCCGCAGCGGCGCCGCGGTGGTGCAGTACTTCCCGGTCGCGATCCTCGACAACCGGTTCGCGCCCGGCGACGACTACTCCACCCGCGCGGCCAACGCGGCCGCAGCCGTCGCGAACTGGTCGCCGGACGCCTACCGCGCCTTCCACGCCGCGCTCTTCCGGCCGGGCGTGCAACCCGCGGAGGGCGGCGCAGGACTCGGTGACGACCGCCTGGTCCAGATCGCGCAGCAGGTCGGCGCCGGCCATCTGCCCGAGATCCGCCGAGCGGTGCACGACCGCCGCTTCACCGGGTGGATCGCGGCCCGCACCCGCGACTTCACCCACAACCGCGGACCGCTCGCCGCAGTCGACTTCCCGACCACGTGGCAGGGCCCGTCCACTCCCACCGTGCTGGTCGACGGCCACTACTACGACGGCACCACCGACTTCGGCGCCTTCGTCACCGGCACCGCCGGCAGCACCGGCTGACGCGATGCCCACGCGTCGCGCATCGTCGAGATGCACGGCCCCACGGAGGTGAGCCGCTTCACGCGAGCAGGACGGTGAGACGTCCTGCGGTCGGGGGAGCGAGGCGCGGAGAGCTCCGCCGACGGCGCGCTCGGACGGAGGCGGAGGGGCGCGCCGAACAGGTTCGGCACGTCCCTCCGGATGCGGTCAGACCGCGAGCTCGTCGATGTCCTGGATGCCCAGCCGGTGCGCGGCTTCTCGACGCTTCAGCAGCGACGGGGCCGCGATCGCCCCGAGGATCGCGACGACGCCGACGCCGGCGCACGCCCAGAAGCCGATGGTGAAGGCCTTGTCGAGCGGAAGGCCCTGCGGGGTCGCGTTCGCCGTGATCAGGGCGGCGATGACGGCGGTGCCGATGCTGCTGCCGATGGTGCGGACGACGGTGTTGGCGCTGATCGCCTCGCCGGTCTGCGTGGCGGGAACGCTCTCGATGATGGCGTTGGAGCAGGCCGCCAGCGCCATGCCGATCCCGACACCGGTGAGGAGTCCGGAGACCACGATCTGCCACAGCTCGCCGTGCGCGATCGCGGGCAGCGCGAACGCGAGCACGACGGAGACGCCGCCGATGAGCATCGGCGGCTTCGGGCCGACCCTGCGCACGAGCATGCCCGCGATCGGCGCCGCGACGACCATCGCGACGACCGTCGGCAGCAGCAGCAGGCCGGCGGAGGAGACGGACTCCCCGAACCCGTACCCGGTGATCGCGGGCAGCTGCAGCAGCGTCGGGACGAGCACGAAGGTGCCGAACATCACGAAGCCGAAGATCAGCGCGACGACGTGCGCGGTCCAGACGCCGCGGATCCGGAACAGCCGGACGTCGATCAGCGGGGACTGCACGCGCAGCTCCACGAGGACGAACACGACCAGCGTGACGGCGCCGAGGATCAGCAGACCGACGGTCCGGACGTCGCCCCACCCCCAGGTCTCGCCCTCGCTGATGGCCAGCAGCAGCGAGACGAGCGACACGGCGAGGACCCCGGTGCCGACGAGGTCGAGCCGTCCGGGCTTGCGCACCGGCGACTCGGGCATCCCGAGGACCACGCCGAGCAGCGCGACGACCACGAGGATCGCGGGCAGCCAGAAGAGCCAGTGCCAGGAGAGGCTCTGCACGATCGGTCCGGCTGCGACGATGCCCACGCCCGCCCCGATGCCGAAGATCGCGGACAGCAGGCCGATGGTCACGCTGACCTGCTCCCGGGGCAGCTCGTCGCGCACGATGCCGATGGAGAGCGGCAGGACGGCTCCCGCGGCTCCCTGGATGGCGCGGGCGGCGATGAGCACGCCGAGGTTCGGCGCGAGTGCGGCGAGGACCGTGCCGACGAGCAGCAGCGCGAGCACGACGATCAGGATCCGGCGCTTGCCGACCATGTCGCCGAGGCGGGCGAGGATCGGCGTCAGCACGGCGGCCGACAGGAGGTAGGCGGTCAGCACCCAGCTCACGGCGCTCGTGGTCGCGTCGAGGTCCCTGCCGATGGTCGCGAGCGCCGGAGCGACCAGCGATTGGAGGACCGCGAACGAGAGGCCGCCGAGGGAGAGGTAGATGACGATCAAGGTGCTGTTGGGGCGATGCGTCACCGCCTGCTCGACATCCGCGGAAGCGGGGCGAGTGGTCTGCGTCATGTCTCTCCGTCTGCATGTAAACGAGCGTTGACTAGACGCTACGGCTCGGTCCTCAGCATGTCAACGCGGGTTCACTTGCGCGCGGCGCTCCGGCTACGGTGTCGTCCGGAGGAAGTCATGGCACTCGGGACGCACGATGAGGTGGAGCCCCCGGTCGCGGTGGACGCGGGAATGAACCGCGCCGCCGCGGAGGCGGGCAGGTCCCGCGATGCCGCGAACACCCGCCGGCTGCTGCTGGAGGCGGCACGCCGACGATTCGCGCACCAGGGGTACAGCGCGACGACGAGCCGGGACATCGCCGCGGACGCCGGGGTCAACGTCGCGCTCATCAATCGCTACTTCACCTCGAAGGAGGGCCTCTTCGAGGCCTGCCTCACCCGCACGGTTCAGGAGCTCGACGACGCGGAGGTGCGCACGCCGACGCTGGACGAGCTGGTCCGGACGATGGTCGAGCAGATCACCACGCCCACCGCCGCCGACAAGCCGCTCCAGCTGCTGCTGCTCCTGCGGGCTTCCGGCGACGATCGCGCCGACGCGATCCGGCGGCGGACGATGCAGACCTACACGGAACGCATGGCGACCATCGCGGGATGGCGCCCCGAGGACCCCTCCACCGCCCCGCTGCTCCTGCGTGCGCAGATCGCCATGGCGATGGGATTCGGCATCGTGGTCATGCGCACCTCATCGGACCTCGAGCCGCTCGCGTCGGCGACGAAGGAGCAGCTGAGCGAGCCGCTGCGCGCGGTGCTGGGGAACCTGCTGCCGCACCCCTCCTGACCCTGCCGGCACGCGCGATGGCGGGCATCGGTGCGAGGGCGAGGTCGTCGGCTGGGACACTGCAGACGTGTTGGCCGCGCGGTGCGACGGGCAGGGCCCTTCATCCGTGCTGCAGGTGGGGGAGCTGCCCGATCCGTCCCCGGGCCCCGGCGAGGATCACCCGGTCGGGCATCGATCCCGGCGACACGAAGAAGCGGCGAGCGACGTTCGGGCTGCCCATGCCGTATCCGCGGATCGTGCCGCACGGCGACGGCGCGGGCGTGGTCGACCGGGTCGGCTCCGCTGTCGACGAGCGACGGACGATCTCGCCGCAGGCACGAGTACGAGCTTTCGCGACATCACTGCAACCCAGGAGCCCGGCCGCTGCGGACCGACGTCTCGCGAGCAGGGGAGCGAGAGGCCCTTCTGCTCCTTCGCGCGGCTCGCTCTTCATCGTCGGCTGGTCCTGTGCGTCAGACCCGGCGGTAGATGGTGAGGACCTGCTCGGGCTGGTCGGTGACCTGGAATGACGCGAAGGTCATCGGGTGCACTGCTCCTTCGCGGTCGCGCACGCGCTTGACGCCGGAGCGGCTGGTGGCGATGTCGTAGCGGGGCCACCAGGCGTCGGCCTGGGGGCTCTGCGAGCGGAGCTCGTGCTCGAGGAGGCGGAAGCGCGGCGAGCCGGGGTGCCGCCCTGCGTTGGCGCGGAGTCGGGCGAGGACTCCTTGTGCGACATCGGTCCAGTCCGGCAGGACGTCGCGTGCGGTCGGGGATGTGAAGATCCACCTGGCCAGGTTGGGGCGGGCGAGGTCGGTGGCGCCCCGGAACAGCGCCGCGGCCTCCGCGTTCCAGGCCAGCAGGTCGTAGCTGCTGCCGGTGACGTAGGCCGGGTTCGGCGCGACGAGCGCCGGGACGGCGGCGACCTCGGGAGCGAGGTGCTCGACGTCCTCGAGCGGCGGACCGTCCTCCGCGGCGATCGCGAGCAGGTGCGCGCGTTCGGTGTCCTGCAGCCGCAGCGCGGCGGCGATCGATATGAGCACCTGGCGGGACGGCTGCACGTCCCGCCCCTGCTCCAGGAACGTGTACCAGGTGGTGCTGATCCCGGCGAGGGTCGCGAGCTCTTCCCGTCGCAGCCCCGGCGTGCGCCGGCGTCCGGAACCCGGTAGCCCGACGTCCGACGGGCTGGTCCGCTCCCGTCGGGCGCGCAGGAACGCGCCGAGCTCGCGCCGACGCTCGGAGGTCGCCACCATCGGATCCAGGATCCTTCCTGCTGCACTCGATACCAGCATGAGCGGGATCTGGATACCAGGCTGACTACTGCTGATGCTGGGGGGATGAAGGCGTGGACCCTCGACTCGACCGACACGGCGCTGCGCCTGGAGGAGGTGCCGGACCCGGAGGTGCGCAGCGGTGCGGCGGTGCTGCGGATGCTCGCCGTGCAGGTGCCGGCCTACACGCGGGTGCTCACGATCGGCGGGCGTGGCGGGATCGCGACGCCGACCGTGCTGGGCATCGGGGGGATCGGTCGCGTCGTGCACGTCGCGGACGACGTGCACTCCGTGCGCCCCGGCGACATCGCGCTCTGCACCGGGTTCCTCCAGTCCGGGCGCATCGCAGAGCCGGAGGAGGTGCTGCTCGGCTGGACGGGCATCGGCGGGCGCGGCGCTCGCACCTCGACGACGGACTCGATGCGCCGGGTCTGGCGGACGGGCACGTTCGCGGAGCGGACGCTGATGCCCGCGTCCACGCTGGTCGCGCTGCCGGGTGCTGAGCGGTACCCGGACGTCGCGCGGCTCGCGTTCCTGCCCTGGCTGAGCGTCGCGGCCGGCGCCGTGGAGCGGAGCGACCTCACCGCCGGCGATCGCCTGGTCATCACGGGGGCCAGCGGCCAGCTCGGCGGAGCGGCGGTGCTGCTCGCTCTCGCCCGCGGCGTCGGCGCGATCGCCGCGGTCGGCCGCGACCAGAAGAGCCTCGAGCGCCTCGCGGCCCTCGACCCGCGGGTCCGTCCGGTGCGCTCCGTCGGCGACCGCACCGCCGACGCCGCCGCGATCGTCGCGGCACTGGGCGGGGAGGCCGACGTCGCGGTCGACGCGCTCGGCCCGGCGCCGAGCGCGGACCTCACCATGGCCGCGTTCGACGCACTCCGGCTGGACGGCACCATGGTGCTCCTCGGCGGGGTGCGTCAGGTCCTGCCCATCCCGTACGACGAGCTGATGCACCGGCGCATCACGCTGCGGGGCTCGTGGATGGCGAGCAACGAGATCGCCTTCGCCGTCTGGCGACAGATCGCCGCAGGCGTGCTCGACCTCAGCGCCCTCGAGGTCGAGACGGCACGGCTCGACGACCCCGAAGCCGTGCTCGCCCGAGCGGAGAAGACTCACGGGCTCGGCTTCGTGGCCCTCCTCCCATGATCGACCGGCCGCGACCCGAGCGGCCGTGTCCTACCGCCGGGCAGCGTCTCGCACCATCAGGGACCTGAGACCTCACGGATGGGCTCTGCCCGAAACGCAGCGGGAGTCGGGAAGGAGTTACTGCACGAGCGCGCTGCGAGCCTGGGGCGTCACGTGGGTTGGAGGTCGATCTGGTGGTCGGCGCGGCTGGCGAGTGCCCGGTCGTGGGTGGCGAGGAGGACGGTGCCGCCCTGCTGTGCGACGCGGCTGATGAGGCCCGTGATGTGGTCGGCGGTGTCGTGGTCGAGTGCTGCGGTGGTCTCGTCAGCGATGAGGAGGCGGGGGCGGGTGGCGAGGGCGCGGGCGATGGCGACGCGTTGTTGCTGCCCGCCGGAGAGGGTCTCGACGAGGTGGTCGGCGGAGGCGGTGAGGTGGACGTCGTCGAGGGCGGCGGCGGCGCGGGCGCGGATCTTCGAGCGGGTGGAGCCGGGGTGCGCTTGCAGTGCGATCTCGATGTTCTCGGCGGCGGTGAGGAGCCCGACGAGGCCGTAGGCCTGGAGGACGAGGCCGGTCTGCGCGGGCGGGTAGGGGTTGTGGACGGTGCCGGTGTCGGGGGTGTCGAGGCCGGCGACGAGGGCCAGGAGGGTCGATTTGCCGGAGCCGGAAGGGCCGGTGACGGCGGTGATACCGGGCGGGATGACGGCGGTGACGTGCTCGAGGATGGTGCGGCCGTCGCGGCGGTAGCCGACGCCGTCGATGCGGATCGTGGTGTCAGCGGTCATGGCGGGTGCCTTGGAGGTGGCCGTGGTCGAGGGTGATCGCGGTGGTGCAGGCGGCGGCGAGGTCGTGGTCGTGGGTGACGGCGACCACGGTGACGTGGCGCTCGGTGGCGATCTGCTGGAGCAGGGCGGTGGTGCGGTGCCGGTTCGCGGCGTCGAGCTGGCTGGTGGGCTCGTCGCAGAGGAGGACGGTGGGGCCGGTGGCGAGTCCCGCGGCGAGGGCGAGTCGTTGCCGCTCTCCGCCGGACAGGCGCGCGGCGGGGCTGCCGGCGACGAGGTCGAGGCCGAGGTCGTGGAGCAGCTCGTGCGGGTCGGGGAGGGCCGCCCTGCCGTGGCTGCGGGGTGCTCGGGCAGCGAAGTGGAGGTTCTCGAGGCAGGTGGCGTAGGGCAGCAGGGTGCGGAAGGGGTCCTGGGTGACGACGGCGAGCCGGGTGGCGCGGATCTGCAGCAGGCGGGTCTCGGTCTGGGTGGTGAGGTCGGTGTCGCCGAGGTGGATGGTGCCGCGGGTCGGCCGGTGCAGGCCGGCGATGAGGGTGAGCAGGGTCGATTTGCCGGAGCCGGAGGGACCGACGATCGCGGCGGTGGTGCCGGCGGGGACGTGCAGGTCGATGTCCGTGAGGGCGTCGACCGCCTGGCCCGGGTAGCGGTGGGACAGCCAGGCGACGGTGATCGACTCCGCGGCGGCGCGGCTCATCCTGCGTCCTCGCGGAGGCGGGACGGGCGGGCGGCGCGCAGGACCTGGGTGGCGGCGAGGAAGGCGGTCACGGTGACGAGGACGACGAACAGCGCGGTGAAGGCCAGCAGCGATGGCGGCGCGGGGAGGTAGTGCAGCGGGATCGGGGTGGGGGTGGCGAACTCGGGCAGGACGGGGAGCACGACCAGGGCGGCGGCGAGGCCGGCGGGCAGGCCGAGCACGACCGCGGCGCCCAGCAGCAGCAGCTGCTCGAGCACGGCGGCGCGGTGCAGGGCGGGGCGGGGGACCCGGATCACGGCGAGGGCGGCGGCTTCGTAGGAGCGGCGGCGGGCCGAGGCCGCGATCGCCACCGCGGTGGCGGCCATGGCCAGCAGCGCGCCGATGAACGCGGCGACCAGCAGCAGGAGCAGGGACAGCGCGGGGGCCTCCCGGGCCAGCCGGGCGACACGATCCGTTGCGGTCTCGACGTGCTGGACGGTGAGGCCGGCGGCTTCGAGACGCCGGACGGCATCGGCGGGTGCCGAGGGGGAGAGCCAGACCTGCCAGTCGGCGTCCTCGTCGAAGTCGGGCACCTGCTGGCGGATGCTGGTCAGATCGGCGACAGCGCCCTGGTCCAGGACGACGGGCAGCAGCGCCCGGGTGTCCACGATGCGGATCGCGGCGGCGGCGCCCGTGTCGTCCTCGATCCTGCGGTCCGCGGCGGCGATGCCGCTGACGACCGCTGCTGGTGCGGCGACGACCGGGAGGGGCACGGCGGTCGAGCGGTAGGCGATCGCGCTGGAGGCGCCGTCGTCGGCGCTGAAGCGGTCCTGGACACCTGCGGCGGTCACCCGCACGCGGTCGACCGCGCCACCGGTGGTGATCGCGGCCCGCCAGGCACGGGCCTGGGTGGTGCGGGCCGGCAACTGCCGCAGCGCGTCCGGGCTGCCCGCGGCGATTCCGGTGAGGGTGACGTCGCCGCTGAAGACGCCGTCCTCGACGCCGGGGCGGGCCCAGGTGATGCCGGTGAATCCGCACCCGTCGGTGCAGGGCATCGTCGCGGTGTAGTCGTGCACGCCGAGGCGCAGCGGACCGCTCGTGACCTGCAGGGACCTGCCACTGCTGTCGGTCAGGTCGAAGGCGACCTGCGCGCCGCCGGCGCGCCCGAGCGCGTCCGTCGTGATCCGCGCCTGCAGCCGGGTACCGACGACCCGTAGGGCCGGCACGGTGCCCGCGCGCAGCAGCGAGGCGAGCCGGGCGGGACTCGGCAGGTCGCGCGCCGCCGTCGCCACCGATGCGAGCCGGTCGGCGTCGACCGCCAGCAGCGTGCCGCGCAGGCTCGCGCCGCCGTAGGGCAGCCAGGTCGCCGCCGCGGCGGCCCACCGGCCATCGGGGTCGACCCGTCGGGTCACCGCGACGGGGTCGGCGGTCTGGTCGAAGGGCACCGAGACGACCGTCGCGGCGCCGAGCTCCGCCTCCGCCCGCGCGGCACGGTTCCCCGCCGCGACGTCCTCGCCCGCCACCCCGAAGCAGGCCAGTCCGACCGCCGCGGTCAGCAGCGCGATCAACCGGAGGCCCGCCGGACGACGGGCGACCTGTCGGGACGCCAGGAACAGCCCGATGCGTCGCGTCGCCCGCGTCGGCGCGACCAGGAGTCCGGCCGCCCGCGGGACGAGCCGGGCACCCAGTAGCGCCACCGCCAGCACCAGCAGCGCCGGTGCGACCAGCAGTCCGCCGGGCACGTCCGGCACCGACCGCAGCAGGACGAGCCCTGCGACCGCCACGACCGCGACGACCACCTCGAGCGCCAGCAGGCGGGCGCCCGCGGGAGCGGGGTCGCCGGTCCTTCGCCACTGCTCCAGCACCGGACGCAGCAGCACACGTCGCGCCGCCGCCGCCGCGGCGACCAGACCGCCCGCCGCCGCACCGATCGCCGCCACCACCGATCCGACCGGGACCGCGACCGGTGTGTCCGGAGCCAGTGCCAGCGCCGCGAAGAGCGCTGCGCCGCCGGATGCCAGAACGATGCCCGTGGGCAGCGCGACGCCGATCAGCAGCAGCGGCTCGGTCAACCCGAAGCGCCACAGCGCTGCGCGGGAGAAGCCGCGCAGCTTCGCCGCCGCGAGCTCCGCGCCGCGCGCCTCGACGGCGTCCGCCGTCACGACGAACAGCACCAGCCAGCCCAGCAGCACCAGCTGCCCCGTCACCGCCGCGGCGCCGATCTCCACACTGCGCCGCTGCGCGGCCGCCTGCCGCAGCACCGCCGACAGGTCCGTCCCGACCTGGAACACCTCGCCCGAGGTGAACCGCGTCCGCACCGCCGCCACCTGCGCCTCCACCCGCCGCACGTCGGCGAGGCGGATCCGGCTCGGATCCAGCGGGTAGTCCACCGATGCCCGCACCAGCGCATCGGGTGGCACCGAGCGGAAGGTGCTCCTCGCCACGAAGACCGCGGGGATCCGGGCCGGCCCCTGGAGCGCCGGCGCGGACTGGAAGTAGTCCCGGTCGAACCAGTACGTCGCTGACGCGTCGCGCGGCAGGTACACGCCCACCACCCGGACCATCCGCCCCGCACCCAGCGCCAGCTCGCTGCCGAGACGGACCCGGTACGGACCGGCTGCGCGCGCCGACAGCATCGCCTCGCCGCGCCCGGTCGCGCAGCGCCCCGCGGTGAGCCGGAGCTGCCCGCACGCGCCGCTCCGCCATACCAGCGCCGAGTCCACCACCTCTCCGTCCGGCATCGTCATGAAGGCGTGCTGGAACATCTGCGTCACCGGTGCGCGGAATCCCACGAGGCCCGGCGGTGCCGCGGTCAGGGAGCGCTCCGCCTGCGAGGCCGAGAGCTCCTCTGTCGACCCCTGTGACGCCGACAACGTCAACCCCGACGACGCCACCGGCGCCTGCACCAGCACATCCCGCAACGTCGACTCCGCTGCCGCCCGCCCGTACAACGGACCCAACGCCGCGGCCCCCACCGGCACCACCGCCGCCACGAACACCATCACCACGAGCGGCAGACGCCATCGCAGACCGCGCACCGCCATCCCGAACGTCGGCTGGCGCGCCGCCCGTGTTCTTCCGGGTGACCGCGGTCGTCTCGCGGACCTGCTCGTCGGACATCTCGGCTCGAGACCGGTGGGACCGCTCACCGCTCTCCTCCCCGGGTTCGCTACGCCCGACTTCCGTGACGCTACACAGCGATCGCTGCTGGCGAATCGGTCACGGATCGGTCGCCCGGACCGAGCGCCGGCGTTCGGCGGACCTGCCGAGCGGCCCGACTCGCTGCACCGACCTGCGGGCACGAGCTCGGTGCAGGCCGGACGGCGAGCGCCCAGCCCGCTCGGCGGGGCGGTGTCGCTCGACCTCCCGCCGAGTCGACGGACGCTTGACCGATCCGCTGACGGATGCGGCCCGTGCGCTGCGCCTCATAGCGTCGCGCCGAGGCGCAGCGCACTGCGTGCGACCGGGTCGAGGGATCTTCGACACCGGTCCGACGACTCGACGACCAGGAGGTCCACATGAAGATCGGAATTCTCGGCACGGGCAAGGTGGCGCACGTGCTCGGCGGCGCATGGCAGCAGGCCGGGCACGAGGTCCTGCTCGGAGGACGAACGCCGAGCGCGGCCGACTCGGGGCTGGAGGTCGGGCTCCTCAAGGACGTCCTCGCCTTCGGTGACGTGATCGTGAACGCGATCACGGGCGCGGCCGCGCTCGAGGCGATCACGGCGCTCGACGTGTCGGCGATGGCCGGCAAGACGCTGCTCGACGTGACGAACGCGGTCAGTGCGACGGGGGAGCTCGTCTACCCGAACTCGAGCCTCGCCGAGCACCTGCAGGCGGCGCTGCCCGACGTGCACGTCGTGAAGTCGCTGAACACCGCAGCGATCGAGGTGCAGGCGGATCCGTCGCTCGCCGGCCCCGGGACGCTGTTCGTCTCGGGCGACGACGCCGACGCGAAGCAGCAGGTGGTCGGACTCCTGCACGACCTGGGCTGGACGGACGACGGCATCCTCGACCTCGGCGGGGTGCAGACCGCGCGTGGACCGGAGCACTACATCGTGCTGTTCTTCCTCGCCATCGGCGTGCTGAAGAGTCCCTTCTTCAACCTGCGGATCAGCCAGAAGTAGCGCACGCGGATCAGCCGGAGACGTGGACGACATGGACGAGACGACCGACGCGCTGCCGCCCGCGTTCACGAGTGCGCTGGCGAACGAGCAGTTCATCCTGCAGTCCGTGTCGGGCGCGACGATCAGCGAGAGCGGGTCGCGGTCGGCGCTCTACCTGTCGTCGCTCTCCAGCGGGCTCGTCGCGATCGGGTTCGCGAGCGCCGCCCGGGGAGCGTTCGCGCCGCTCGCGTTCACGGTGCTGCCGACCGTGTTCCTGCTCGGATGCTTCACCGCGGTCCGTCTCGTCGACACCAGCGTGGAGAACCTCGTCGCGCTCCGGCGGGCGCAGCGGATCCGGACGCACTGGGCCCGCCTGCACCCGACGGGATCGTGGTTCTTCGAGGCCGACGCTCCGGGGACCGGGCAGCGCGGCTCCGTGTACGGGTTCTGGTCGCTGCTGTTCACGATGGCGAGCCTCATCGTCCTGGTCAACGGCGTGCTCGGCGGCGCCATCGCCGCCCTCGTCGTCGCGGTCGCCCTCCACGGTCCGGCCGCGGTGGCCGTGGGTATCGGGATCGTCGTCGGACTCGCCTCCGTGGCGAGCGGCCTCACCTACGAGCACCGCCGTATCGACCCCTTCATCCGCTCGTCCACCCGGCAGGACGGGCCCCCGCAGTCGTCGGGAGAGACGGAGCAGTGATGGCCGAACGCTGGATCGCGGCCTCCTTCGGAGGACCGGAGGCACTGCGCCTCGAGCCCTGCGCGGTACCGGAGCCGAGGAGCGGCGAGGTGCTGGTCGCCGTCGCTGCCGTCGGCATGAACCCCGCCGACTACAAGCACATCGCACCGGGCCAGGACCCGCGCCTGCTGCCGCTCGCACTCGGCTTCGAGGTCGCCGGCACCATCGCGGCGCTGGGGTCGGGTACGTCCATCGCGACCGGAAGCGGGGCCGTCGGCGACGAGGTGATCGCTGCGCAGATTTCGGGTGGGTACGCGACCCACGTGGTCGTGAGCGCCGCGGACGTCTTCGCCAAGCCCGAGCGCTTGAGCATGGCCGAGGCGGCGAACCTGATCGTGGCCGGGTCGACGGCCGCCGAGCTGGTCGACGTCACCGGCGTCGGACCGGGCGACACCGTGCTGATCCACGGCGCGTCCGGGGCCGTCGGGACCAGCGTCGCGCAGCAGGCGGCGCTGGTCGGCGCTCGGGTGATCGGCACCGCGAGCGAGCAGCACTTCGCCGCAGTCCGAGCGGCCGGCGCGCAGCCGGTCGCCTACGGCGACGGCCTCGAGTCCCGGGTCCGCCAGCTCGCTCCGGAGGGGATCACGGCGGCGATCGACACCGTCGGCACCGACGAGGCGATCGACGTCTCGATCGCCCTCGTCGCCGACCGCGCCCGGATCGCGACGACCGCCGCGTTCGCTCGAGCAGCACGAGCGGGGTTCACCGCCGTGGGCGCGCGCAATCCTCGCTCCGCGCCGTTCCGCGCCGGAGTCCGAGGCCGGGTGATCGGTCTCGCCGCCTCCGGGGACCTGCGCGTCCCGGTGAGCGAGATCTATCCGTTCTCGCGGGCACCGGAGGCGCTCGCGAGGCTGATGGGTCACCATCCGGGCGGCAAGCTCGCGCTCGCCGTCGAACCGCCAACGGAACCGGAGGAGCACGCGTGAGCACCATCGGCATGATCGGCACCGGCCACGTCGGCGCGCAGATCGCCCGCGCCGTGGCCGTCGCGGGCTACGACGTCGTCCTCAGCAACGCCGGCGGTGTCGGGACGCTCGGAGGCCTGGTGTCCGAGCTGGCCCCCCGCGCGACCGCCGCGACCGTGCCCGAGGCCGCGGCGCGGGCGGACCTGGTCGTGGTCGCGGTGCCGATGCGCGCGTTCTCCGCCCTGCCGGCCGACGCCCTCGCGGGGAAGGTCGTCGCGGTGACCAGCAACTACAACCGGGACCGCGAGGGACCGGTCCTCGCCATCGACGAGCAGCGGACGACGGTGCCGGGCATCCTGCAAGCCGTGCTGCCGCGATCGAGGGTGGTCCGGGCCTTCAGCCACATCTCCTCCGCCGAGCTCACGACGGACGGGTCGCCGGCGGGCACTCCGCACCGGCGCGCGCTCGCGTTCGCGGGTGACGACTCGAGCGCCGGTGCCGCCGTCGCCGCGCTGTACGACGCGATCGGGTTCGACGCGCTCGACCTGGGCGGGCTGGACGAGGCGTGGCGCATCGATCGGGGGCAGCCGGCGTTCATCGCGCACCTGGACCTCGAGCAGCTGCAGGTCGCCGTCGCGCGCGCCGACCGCAGGCGCAGCGGACGCTGATCGGGGTCACCGACCTCCTGCGGGCCGCCCCGTCGACCGCGCTGCTCCTGTCGCGCAGCGGGCGTCGACGACCTCGAGACCGTGCCGACACCGAGCGCGAGCCGTCAGGCCTCCGCCGACGGCGCGAGCACTCCGGCGAGGTCGGACCGGGACGCCACGGAGAGCTTGCGGTAGACGACGGACAGGTGGTGCCCGACGGTCCTCGGGCTGATGAAGAGGGCGGCCGCGATCGACTTGTTCGACGCGCCGTCCGCCGCGAGGGCGGCGATCCGCGCCTCCTGAGCGGTGAGCACCTCCTCCTCGCCCGGGCTCCCCGTGCGGTGCGCACCCGTGGTCATCGCGAGGGCTTCGCGCGCTCGGGCCGCGAGTGTCGGCGCGCCCAGGGCGTCGAACTCGTCCGCGGCGTTGGCGAGGAACGCGCGCGAGTCCTCGCGGCGGCGGGCCCGTCGCAGCCACTCGCCGAGCACCAGCTCGACGCGGGCGCGGAGGAACGGACCGCGTTCGCCGATCAGGTCCGCCCGGACCCCGTGCAGCTCGGACTCGACCGCGTCCCCGTCGGCGATCATCGCCCCGATGAACCGCGCGCTCGCGCCGGACCACGTCGACCCCGTGGAGGTGGCCGCGTGGTGCAGGAGGGCCTGCTGCTGCTGCGCGAGCGCGATGTCGCCGATGCGCACGGCGGCCTCGCCGAGGTCGACCGCCGCGAGCAGCGCGGCGGTCGGGTGGTGGGACTCGCTCCGGGGGTCGCGGAGGGGTGCGAGGAGATCCACTGCTGCCTCCGTCGCCCCGGTGAACAGGGCGGCGGCACCGCGATGCCATCGCACCAGACCGAGCGCGACCCGGTTGCCGGAAGCCCGCGCGAGCGCCCCGACGTGCTCAGCGAGCCGCTCCGTCTCGGTCCGGTCGCCCCGGAGCGCGGCGATCCAGGTCTGCGCGAGCAGCGCGTGCGCGAGCACGACCGGCGCATCGGACGCTGTCGCGAGGTCGGCGGCTTCCGCGGCCGCCGCCGCAGCCCGGGGCAGTCGGCCGCTCAACGCCTCGAGGAACGACTGCTCGGCGAGCGCCGTGCTGACCAGCGTCGACGCGCCTCGCGCACGGGACTCCTCGACGAAGGCTC
The DNA here is from genome assembly GCF_042680685.1 of Amnibacterium endophyticum. NCBI lineage: Bacteria > Bacillati > Actinomycetota > Actinomycetes > Micrococcales > Microbacteriaceae > Amnibacterium > Amnibacterium endophyticum. The sequence continues at coordinate 51,075 of NZ_JBHUEA010000019.1, forward strand.
GGTACCGCCGCAGCGCCTCGTCCTGCACCCCCGTCGCCGCGGCCAGGGCCGCGGGCGGGATGCGCCACAGCTCCTGCTGGTCCGCCGCGTCGGCGCCCGCGAACCGCCACGCCTCCAGCACCCGCCGAACGGCCGCTCGCATGGGCCCGGCCAGGGACTGCAGCAGCACCTGGTCGTCGGGCATCGCGAGCGGATCGAACGATCCCGCCCGCCAGGCCGCGGTGATCCACATCGCCGCGGCCGCGAGCAGCTCGGGCTCGCTGCGCCCCGGCGCGGCTCGTGCGACGAGCCTCGCCGCCGTCGAGCAATCGCCTCCCGTGAGCTCCAGCAGCGCGCCGAGCTCGTCGACGACGGCATCGGGGGAGGCCAGGCGGCCCCGCCGGTGCAGCTCACGAGCTGCACCCATGGATCCACGCGTCCACTCGTCGACACCGGCTGCCACGAGCCGCGCGCTCGCCGAGCGGGCATCGGGGGAGAGGCGCGCCGCCGCCGACCAGAGCGGGATGCTCTCGGCGGGCCCCCGCCGGCTGCCGATCCTCCTCGCCGCTCGAGCGATCTCCTCCGCCACGGCGGCGTCCGGAGCCGTCGACACCGCGGCGAGGACGCGTGCTCTGAGGTCGTCCCCACGGCTCAGCGTCGCCAGCAGCGCGTCCGCCGCCTCCCGACGCACAGCGGCGGGCAGCACGTCCACGAGCGCGGCTCGCGTGATCGCGTCGGGCAGGCCTGCTCGCCCCGCCTCGATGCGGACCCAGCCGGCCGCACCGAGTACGACCCGCGGCAGCACGTCCTGCCCGAGGTGCGCAGTGACGGCTTCGAGCTGGTGCAGCGGAAGGTCGGGCACGAGCGTGAGCACGGCGAGCGCCGCACGCACCTCCGGTCGGAGGAGCGGCACGCGACGGGCGAACGCTGCGCGAAGCGCGCCCCCGATCTCGATCGGATGCAGCCCGCTCTCCGGCGTCCGCGGGACGGGCACCGTGAGCAACGCGAGCGGGTTGCCGTTCGCCGTCCTTGCGAGCACGTCGCGTTCCGCCGCTGATGTGCCGGGACGGTGCTCCTCCAGCAGCGAGGACGAGTCCGCAGGGGAGAGCGGTGTCAGCTCCAGCTCGCCGATCTGCTCGAGGACGCGCAGCTGCAGCGTGGTGGTGAAGACGACACCGATCGCACGGGCGGACGCCCGGCCGGCGACGAAGCGCAGTGCGAGCATCGTCTCGTCGTCGAAGGTGTCCGCGTCGTCCGCGAGCACGAGGACGGGGCGGTCACGGGCTCGGCGATCGAGGGCTGCGAGCAGCGCTGCGCCCACCGCGTCCGGACGCGCCGGGCGCTCGGCGTGCTCCGGGTCGGATCCTGCCACCTCGATGAGGAGGTCGGCCCCCGGCCCGCCTTCGATCGAGCCCTCGGGGCATCGGAGCTGGGGCAGCAGCTGCTGCAGGCCCGCGTACGGGGACGACTGCGAGGTGGTCGGCGCCTGCAGGCGGAGCACGGCGAGGTCCGTCGCGCGTCGCTCGAGTTCATCGAGCAGGGAGGTCCGGCCTGATCCGATCGGGCCGCGGACGACACGGGCGCCGCCTCGGCCGACCGCGACTCCGGAGGCCAGCCGGGCGAGGCTCGTCAACTCGGGGGTCCGGCCCAGCAGCACCAGCCAGACGATAGTTGTTGCGAGCAACCACGCCGTCGCGATCGCTGCTCGCCACCACAGCCCGGTTCAGCGTGCTCGAGCATCATCGGGGAACCCTGCGCCGCTCGGTGCGACACTGCACCACGTGCTGGCGGCGTGGTACGACGAGCAGGGCCCCTCGACCGTGCTCCAGGTGGGCGAGCTGCCCGATCCTCTGCCCGGACCGGGTGAGGTGCGGGTGCGGCTCACCCGGTCGGGCATCAACCCCGGGGACACCAAGAAGCGCCGTGCGACGTTCGGGCTCCCGATGCCGTACCCGCGGATCGTGCCGCACAGCGACGGCGCGGGAGTCATCGACCGGGTGGGCTCCGCCGAGGAGGAGAGGCGCATCGGCGAGCGCGTCTGGGTCTACGGAGCCCAGTCGTACCGGCCGTTCGGCACCGCGGCCCAGTACACGGTGCTGCCGTCGCAGCTGGCCGTTCCCACACCGGAGGGCCTCTCGGACGATCTCGCCGCCTGCCTCGGCATCCCCGGGATCACGGCGCACCGGGCCGTCTTCGCCGACGGCCCCGTGGCGGGACGGACCGTCCTCGTGCACGGCGTGCGCGGCGCGGTCTCGAGCCTCGCTGCGCAGCTGGCGGGCTGGAACGGTGCGACGGTCATCGGCACGGTGCGCTCCGCGCCTGACGGCGGCGACCTGGACGAGCGCACGGTGGCGCTCGACCAGGACCCGGTCGGGCGGATCCGCGCTCTGGCACCTGACGGCGTCGACCGGATCATCGAGGTCGCGTTCGGCGCGAACATCGACCTCGACGCCGCGGTCGGCCGGAACGGCACGACGATCGCGGCGTTCGCCAGTCCGACGGACCGACCGGACCTGCCCTTCTGGCCGCTCCTGTTCAACAACACGGTGATCCGTCTGCTCGGCAGCGACGACTTCCCGGAGGCTGCGAAGCAGCAGGCGGCCACGGACCTGTCGACCGCCGCGGGCACTGGAGCCCTCGACGTGCCGATCGCGGACGTGCTCGCGCTCGATCGGATCGCGGAGGCGCACGACCTCGTCGATTCAGGGCGGGCACACGGTCGCGTGCTCCTCGCGCCTCCGGCGCCGTGAGCCCTGCCTGACCGGGGACCTCCTCCACCAGGCGCTGATGGCGCTCGGTGTCTCGCGGAGGTGCGTGCGCGCGACGTCGCGCGACGCCGGCGCGTGCGGGGCCGTCGACACCGAAGAGCCATGCCGCAGTCCGACGCGTCGCCGCACCGCGATCGTGCCGCGGCGGGTCAACGTGGGAGGGAAGCGAAGACGTTGACGAGATTGCCGTCGGGATCGCGGACCAGCAGCGACCGGTTGCCCCACGGCATGTCGGTCGGCGGCTGCACGAGCGAGTCCGTCCGGGTCGCGAGACCCTGATACGCCTCGTCCACGGCGGCAGGGGAATCGGCCTGGAACTCCACGATCACCCCGCCGTGGGCATCGGCGAAGCCGGGTTCGGGCACCGTCTCTGCAGCGCCGATGGCGAGCGTGCCCGTCGCAGCGCGGAAGACGGCGAACTGCGGAACGGGGCGCTCGGCGCTCATGCCCAGGAGGCGTTCGTAGAACGCGGCGGCGCGCGGGACGTCGTCGGTGATGATGCGGACCGATGCGAGGTGCACGGTTCCCTCCTTCTTTCGTCAGCCGCGAAGCTATGACCAAAAGCGGGCGCATTCGGCCCGCTTTCGAAGAGAATGAGCCGGTGGGGCGGCCGACGGCGCGTGTGCTCGAGCTGCTCGAGCTCCTGCAGAGCGGCGGTGTGCGCACCGCGCGCGATCTCGCGGGTCGACTCGGGGTCGATGAGCGCACGGTCCGCCGCTACGTCGAGCACCTGATCGAGCTCGACGTGCCGGTGGAGGCGGTGCGCGGTCGGTACGGCGGCTTCCGCATCGCTGCCGGCGCGCACCTGCCGCCGCTGATGTTCACGGACGACGAGGCCCTGGCCGTCATGCTCGGGCTCGCGGTCTCGGCCCGCGAGGGCCCGTCCTCGGCGGCCCGCGTCGCCGCGGAGACTGCGGCGGCCAAGATCGCCCGCGTCCTCCCCGCCCGGCTCGCGGACCGCGCGTCGAGCCTCTCCAGGACGCCCAGCACGGGAGCGGGGCCACGTCCGGCGGAGGTCGACACGTCGGTCATGCTCGCGGCGGTGTCTGCGGTTGAGCAGCGCCGACCTCTTCGCGTGGTGCACCGGCGGGGCGCATCGGCGACCGAGCGGACCGTCCTGCCCTGGGAGGTGGTCGAGCACGCCGGTCGCTGGTACCTCGTCGGGCTCGATTCGCGATCCGATGCCGTGCGGACGTTCCGACTCGACCGGCTCGAGCGCGTCGAACCGCTGCCGGGCCGGTTCGACCGACCGCCGACTGCGGACCCGAGAGCCGAGGTCCTGGGGTCCCTCGCGCGGGCTCCACGGGAGCACGTGGTGCGCGTGGAGGTGCGGACGGACGCGGAACGGGTCCGGCGCCTGCTGCCCGCCTCGATCGCGCTGGTCGAGCCCGCCCACGAGGACGGATGGCTGCTCCTCCAGCTCCAAGCCGCCCGTCTCGACTGGGTCGCCGGCGTGCTCGTGCAGCTGGACGTCCCGTTCCGCGTCCTCGAGCCCGGAGCGCTGGAGGACGAGATCCGGGGTCTCGCTCGACGCGCGCTCGCTCGGCTCTAGCGCAGCGCCCTCCGGCCTCGTCCGACCTCGCGAGAGCCGCTCGAGCGCAGCGGCCGACGTGCGGGGCGACGTCGCCCGGCGGGCGCAGGGCCCGTCCGGCAGGTCGACGCCCCTGTGCCCACCCGTCAAGAGGGGGAGGCGTGCTGCGGCAATGCCTCATACCTTGAGTGGCCGCTGATCGAGTGACATCGGCGCCGGCGCACGACGGCGAGGAGCGAGGAGCCATGACGCGAGAAGGGAAGGCCGGCGACAGGCTGCTGCGTGTGCTGCTGAGGGCGTGGTACGTGCGTCGCCTGCGGGCGCTGCAGAACGTGCCGGCGCCCGAAGCCGCCGCTCTGCGTCGAGCTGCCGAGGGCGACGCCGATCGCGTGCTCCTGATCGGCAACGGATTCGCTCACGGCTGGGGGACGCGGTCGCACGGGCTCGCACTGCCCGGTCAGCTCGAGGCCGGGTTGGCGCGGCGATCGGGGCGGCGCACCGTGGTCGAGTTCGTCGGTGCGGAGATCATGAACCTGGCGGCGGTCGTGCCGTGGATCCGGGAGCATCCGCTCGGCGAGTACGACCTGATCCTGCTCGTGCTCAGCCTGAACGACGCCCTTCGGCTGACTTCGGTGCAGGACTACGAGGCGCAGATGCGGCGCCTGGTCGACGAGCTGCGCACCCGACGGCGTCCGGGTGCGCGGGTGGTCGTCGCCGGCATCCATCCCGTGCACGACCTGCAGGGCTACGGCGGGCTCATCGGGCGATTGACGCAGCGGCGTGTCGAGGAGCTGAACGCGGCGGTCGCCTCCGTGCTCACCGGTCTCGACGGCATCGAGTTCATGGAGCTGCCGGCCCCCGTCCCCGAACCCGGCCGCCCGCACGGCTCTCCATCCATGTACGCCGAGTGGAGTGCGGCCTTCTCGGAGACCTGCGGCCGTCATCTCGACGCCTCCGTCACCACGCGGGCGGCGACCGCGAGGGCGGTGACCGGCCACGCCTGGGACTGGGCGCCGGGTCAGCGGCTCGCGGAGGACGTGGACGGGACGCTGCAGACCGAGCTGCAGGACCTCGCCTCCCGCGCGAAGGACGAGTTCAAGGTCGACCTGGCCTACGTCACGCTGGTCGACGGCGGCCGGCAGTTCTACCTCGCGAACACCGCCAAGGGCGGAGCCGCTGAGGTCCCGCTCGAGCTGTCGCACTGCCGCGAGACGGTCCGGGGGACGGGGGAGTTCGTCGTCACCAACTCGTTCCACGACCCTCGCTTCCGCGACAGCCCGCTGATCGAGGTCCCGCAGTTCCGCTTCTACGCGGGCTTCCCGTTGGTCAGCGCGGACGGGGCGACCATCGGCACCTTCTGCGTGTCCTCGGTCCTGCCGCATCGCCGCGGATACGTCCCGTCCGATCAGCTGCGCGCCTACGCGACCCTTGCGGAGGGCGCGATCCAGCGCGCGGTCGAGGACCAGCACGACGCCTCCTCGCCGGTGCCGGCCGAGGTGTGAGCGAGGCGGGGTGCCGGACTGCCGCGCGTTCGCACCGGAGGGGCGCGAGGTGCTGTCGCTGTCTGCGCGCCTACGTCTGGTCGTCGGTCGGGTGGAACCGGATCCTGCCGTCGACGTCCTTGCGGAACTCGCCCGACTTCGTGCCGTCGACGTCGTAGAACGGCGTGACGGTGTCCATGCCGAAGCGTGCCGCGGCCTGCATCCCCGGCGACGCCCACTCCAGGTCGACCAAGGAGGGGTGCATGCCCTTGACGGGCGCGATGGAGATGTGCTCGACGTGACCGAGGTCCAGCACCGCCGAGTAGTCGAGATCGTCCACGGTCACCCCGAACCCCAAGGAGCGAAGGGCCCTCAGCCCGCGCACCCATCCGAGCGTGTCGGCGTGCAGCCGTGGTCCCCCCAACCCCTCGCTCACGGTGAGCTGCTCGAGCTGCGCGAGGCTGCCGAGCGGTGAGTAGTCGTGGACCCGCTTGGTCCCCTCGAGCCTGAGCCGGCGAAGCGAGGCGAGTCCGGCCAGGGGCTGAAGATCCGTGACCCCGGACGCGCCACCGAGATCGAGTTCGAGCAGCCGCCGCATCGGCGCCAGCGCGGCCAGGTCGTCGTAGTCACCCCACTTGAGCGCGAGCCGCTCGAGCTGCGACTGCCCGCGCAGACTCGCGAACAGACGCTTCGGGGTGCGGGTCACGAACTCCAGATCCAGGATCGCGCTCGCGCCTGAGGCGAAGAACTCGCACCACTCCTGCACGATCCGCGAGGCCACGGGTCGGGACGCATCCAGCTGCGTGGCCGCGACGAACACGGCCGGTTCCCCGTCGTACTCCTCCACGCGCTCGAGCGTCGGTCGGTTCCCCCTCCCCATGGCGCGAGGGTAGACGCCCGACGGGCGCTGACCCCTTGTCGTTGGAGACCGTCTCGCGATCTGGGGAAGGGGTTCGCTCGCGAAGGAAGCAGGAGGTCTTACGACGAGGAGTCGTAAAAGCGCGTGCACTCATCGCGCATCTCGTAGATAATCATCTACGACTCGGTAGGATCGGGGTCGTGGAGCGCACGATCAGCATCGGCCAGCTGCGACAGAACCCGACAGGGATGATCCGCGAGGTGAAGAACGGCGCGGTCTACACCTTGACGGATCGTGGTCAGCCGGTGGCTGACATCGCTCCCCATCACTCGGCCCGTTGGCAGAGCGGCAGCGAGGCCGCGACGGTGCTGCGCGAGCTCGGACCGGACGCGTCCTGGGTCGCCGAGGACCGGCACCGCCGGGGCGAGGAAGCCGGACCGCGCGACCCGTGGGCGGCGACCGAATGAGGCTGGTTCTCGATACCAGCGTGCTCATCGCTGCCGACCCGCCGCCGGCCGATGCGGAAGTCGCGGTCGCCTCGGTCGTGTACGCCGAGCTGGCGTTCGGAGTGCGCGCTGCGGTCGATCCCGTGCAGCAGGCCCTGCGTCAAGCCCGCCTCGATCGTCTGACCAGCCGGCTCGGGCCGGGGTTGCCGTTCGACGACGCGGCAGCGACCGCCTACGGCCTCCTGGCCGGTCTCGTGCAGGCCTCGGGTCGGAACCCTCGAGCACGTGCGCTGGACCTGATGATCGCGGCAACCGCCTATGCGAACGACGCGGGCGTCCTGACTCGCAACGCAGCCGACTTCACCGGGCTGGAGCCGCTGGTGACCATCTGCACCCCCTGAGGCGTGCAGCGTCGGGCAGGAGGTCTTACGCGCCTCCTCGAGGAGATCGGGGCCGCACGGACTCCCACCGGCGAGCGTAGGGGGGTCTCATGAGCAGGGGGTTGAGACGCGATCACGACTTGTGATCGGTCGTACCGCCTCACTCCCTGTGCAGCGTACGGTCCAGTTGAAGGTGCCCCGCTGACCACTGCCGTGGGGCGATCCCGAAGAGGTGGACGTGGAAATGGTCTCAGCCTTCGGCGCCGGCACCTCGACGCTGGTCGGCCTCGTGGTAGCCGCCTGCACCTGAAGATCACGACGGTTCTCGTGAAGATCTGGTGGTCCACTCGGGAGCGTCGCCCGCGACGGAACCAGGGCTGAGCGCCGCCGCCACCTCAACAGTAGGTCGCCGAAACGGTTGCTCCTGGCCCGGGCGGGTAGCCGCGTCCGGGCTCAGGGGGCGGGTGGCGCCGCGAGTCGGTGTGCGGCTCGGACCACGAATGCGCGACGGCGCTCCCGCTCGGCCGGGTCGTCGGCAACGGTGCCCGTGATCATGCCCGCGAGCTGTGGGACGGTCTGCCACCAGGCCGCGAGGGCGATGAGGGCGAACACGAGGTGGCCGGCGTCGAGCGTCGCGTCGAGGAGTCCGGTCTGCTGCGCCTCGCTGAAGCGCTCCACCTTGTCGCGGTAATGCGCAGTGCGTCCGGCGGCATCGGCGGGAGGGCCGTCCTGCAGGCCCTCCCACTGCAGCAGGCGAGCGAGCTCGGGATGCGCCGCGTGGTAGTCGAAGGTGGCCCCCGCGAATGCCCCGATGTCGTCGAGGCCGGCCCCGGTCAGCCGCACCGATGCGGCCAGGCGCTCGAGCTCCTCGGCCAGGACGAGGTCCCAGAGCGCCTTCTTGTCGCCGAAGTAGCTGTACAGCCGTTCCTTGTTCACGCCCGCCCGTGCAGCGATCGCTCCGACCGTCGTGCCGTCGAACCCTCGCGCCGCGAACTCGGTCAGGGCGGCGTCGCGGAGCCTTCGCCGCGTCCTGTCCCTGTCCCAAGCCACGTCGAACGGTACCAACGACCGAGTTGGAGATTGGGTGTACGGTTCCAACCGCTTGGTTGGAGTTGGAGGACTCGATGGACGAAGACGCGTTGGAGCTCAATCGGCAAGACCTGCTCGAGGCTCAGGGGCTGGTGGTGCTGATCACCGGCGCGAACAGCGGCATCGGGTTCGCGACCGCGCAGCAGCTCGTCGAACGAGGAGCGACGGTGTGGGTCGCAGCGCGGGACCTCGCGAAGGGCGATGCAGCAGCTCAGGGGCTCGGCCACGGGGCGCGAGCCGTGCGACTGGACGTCACCGACCCGGAGTCGATCGGCGAGGCCGTGGCGCAGGTCGGCCGCCTCGATGTCCTGATCAACAACGCCGGGGTGAACCCCGGCGGAGAGGACGTCGCGGGGACGTCGCTCGACCAGCTCCGTCGCACCTACGAGACGAACGTGTTCGGGCTCGTCGCGGTGACGCAGGCGTTCCTGCCCGCACTGCAACGGTCGGCGCATCCAAGGATCGTCAACATCTCCAGCGGCACCGGCTCGTTGACCTGGAGCAGCAGCGCCAATCCGCAGTTCGACTGGGAACGCGCCCGGGGTGGCGGTCTCGCCTATCGCAGCTCGAAGGCGGCCGTCAACGCCGTCACCGTGCTGTCGGCCCAGGCGCTCGGCGTCCGGTTCAAGGTCAACGCTCTCGCTCCCGGGCTGCGGGCCACCAACCTCGTTCCCGGCCTGAGCGCCGGCGGCGACCCCGCCGAGGCGGCCACCGGCGCCGTTCGGCTCGCCCTCCTGCCCGATGACGCGCCGTCCGGAGCGCTTTGGTCCTGGGACGGCACCCGCGCCCCCTGGTGAATCGCAAGGGAGGGCGAGACGTCCCGGTCGGAGGGGTGGAACCAGGACTGGTTGCGGCGTTGTCTTCAGGCGTAGGTCAGGACGTGCTCGCGCGGCGCGGATGGATCGCGCTTGAACAGATGCGGGTTGCGGGCGGGGTCCGGTCAGGTCTGCTGCAGTGGTTGGAGCAGGGCAGTGCTGATCCGAGCGAGGGCCTGCAGGTCGCTTGCGTTCATCTGGCCGAGGAGCTCCGTCTGGACGAATCGCCAGTGCGCGGGTCCGGCTCTGGTCAGCAGCGCCTGACCCGCGTCGGTGAGAGTGGCGAGGGTAGCTCGCCGGTCGTCCGGGTCGGTGGCACGGGTCAGGAGTCCGTCCGCCTCCAGCCGCGAGCTGACGTGGGACATTCGCGACAGGGTCGTGTTGGCCAGGCGGGCGATGCTGCTGAGCCGAGCAGTCTGGTCCGGAGAGCCGGCGAGGTGCTCCAGGACGTAGAACTCCACGCAGGTGATCCCGGCGTCCGCCTGCAGCTGCCGGTCGAGTGCGGCGGGCAGTTGCGTCATCACCCGGATGAGGTCGAACCAGGCCGCGCGGACCGGCTCGGGCAGCCCGGAATCCTGCATTGGTTGCACCTTCAATCTTTTGCACTACATTGCATGCAGCAACAACCATTGTGCAGGAGGAGATCTCGTCATGCGTATCGCCGTGCTCGGTTCCACCGGTCCGACCGGGCGTGAACTCGTCGCTCAAGGGCTCGCGAGCGGTCATGAGGTGGTCGCGATCGCGCGTCGGCCGGAGGCGTGGTCGGAGCTGCGCGATGCGCGCCTTGAGGTGGCGCGCGGCGACGTGGAGGACCCTGCTTCGATCGCGCGCGCCGTGGAGGGGACAGACGTGCTGGTCTCGGCGCTGGGTCTCTCTCGGGCGCAGGCGCCGGGTGTGTTGACCGCTGGAGCGCGGGCGGTGCTGGCTGCGGCGCCGGCGCGGGTCATCTGGCTCGGCTCGCTGGGCGGGAACCCGTCGGCGGAGGTGGCGGGGCCGGTGTGGCCGGGACTGATGCGGATCGTGCTGCGGCGCGAGATGCCGGACAAGAACCGGGCCGACGTGCTCCTGCTGGACGGCGGGGCGACGCTGGTGCACGCCGGGCCGCTGACCAAGGGTGCGAGCAGCGCTGCGGCCGAGGTGGTGCCGCTGGACGAGCTGCGCCGACGCATCCTGCCCCGCGCGATCTCCCGGGCCGATGTGGCGGCCGCGATGCTGAAGGAGGCCGCCGACGCCCGCTACCCGGGCCAGGTGGTGGTCCCGGTCGCGCGCTGATGGGAGACGCCGGTCAGCGACGCTCGACCTGCGCCTGCAGCGCTGGGGCGATCAGCTCCACCACCGCTGCCAGCGGCATCTCGGCCAGCGGCCCCAGTCGGATCACGTAGCGGGTGAGCGCGACGCCGAGCAGCATCGCGCTCACCGGTGCCAGCTGTGGTTGCGGCGCTGCGGGGAGCACATGAGTCTCCAGGAACTCCTGCACGATGGCCGTCGCCCCCGGGGCCCCGATCGCACCCCGCATCAACGCCCGTGCGGGCAGTGCCGTCTCCGGTGCCTCCCAGAGCGACAGGTAGGCCTCCGCCAGACGCCGCCCGCGGTCCTCGCCGGATCCGGCCGCCGCGGCGCCGAGGTCCGGCAGCGCGCTGTGCAGGTGCTCCAGCACTGAACCGAACAGGCCGTCCTTGCTGCCGAAGAACTGGATCACGAGCGCGTTGTCGACACCAGCTTCGGTCGCAACGGCCCGGATCGTCGTGGCGCTGTAGCCGGTCTCCGCGAACAGTCTGGTCGCGGCGGCGAGCACCGCACCGCGGCTGGACTCGGGACCGGGTCTGCGGCCGGTCCGTCGGGTGGTCGCAGCATCTGGCACCTGCTCATGGTCGCACCGCAGCCGACCGGGGCATGCTGCGCACCGACTGGGAGAAATCAGCGTTCGATGAGTTCTGCCTGCCGCCGGCCTACGCTGATATCACCGACTGTTGAGTTGATCGAGTGCGAGGGCTTGTGGTGGAGAACGTGGAGCAGGGCGAGGTGCGGACGGATCGGCGGCGCTGGTTGGTGCTGGCGGTGATCGGGCTGGCGCAGCTGATGGTGGTGCTGGATGCGACCGTGGTGAACATCGCGCTGCCATCCGCGCAGGCGGACCTGGGGTTCAGCACCGCGGACCGGCAATGGGTGGTGACGGCGTACTCGCTGGCGTTCGGCAGCCTGCTGCTGCTCGGCGGAAGGTTGTCGGACCTGGTCAGCCGGAAGCGGATGTTCCTGATCGGGGTGCTCGGCTTCGCGGCTGCCTCTGCGGTGGGCGGGGCCGCGCAGTCCTTCGAGGTGCTGGTCGCCGCCCGGGTCGCGCAGGGCGCGTTCGGTGCGGTGCTGGCCCCGACCGCGCTGTCGGTGCTGACCACCACGTTCACGGCCCCGAAGGAGCGCGCCCGTGCGTTCGGGATCTTCGGGGCGATCGCCGGCGCGGGAGGCGCGGTGGGACTGCTGCTCGGCGGCGTGCTGACCGAGGCACTGGACTGGAGGTGGAACCTCTACGTCAACGACGTGATCGCTGTGTTCGCCCTGCTCGGTGGCATCGCATTCATCCGCACCACCGCACGGGCCACGACACGTCGCAGCATCGACCTGCTCGGCACACTGCTGGCCACCACGGCGCTGTTCGGGCTGGTCTTCGGGATCACTCGCGTGCAATCCGACGGCTGGGACGCGCCGATCACGTGGCTCCCGCTGATCGCTTTCGGCGTACTGCTGACTGCGTTCGTCATCCGGCAGCGCACCGCCGCCGCACCGATCCTGCCGCTGGGGATCGTGCTGGACCGCAACCGTGCTGCGGGATACCTGTCGATCCTGGTAGCCAGCACGGGCATGTTCGGGGTGTTTCTCTTCGTCACCTACTACCTGCAGTCCACGCTGCACTACACGCCGATCCGAACCGGCGTCGCCTTCCTGCCGATGATCGGGTCGCTGATCGTCGCCGCTCAGATCGCAAGTAGTCGCTTCGTGCCTCGATTCGGGCCCAAGGCCGTCGTCCCGGTCGGGATGCTGCTCGGGGTCGCCGGAATGCTCTGGCTGACCGGACTGGACGCATCCAGCTCCTACGCCGGCGGCGTGCTGCCACCCCTGCTGGTGCTCGGCGCGGCGATGGGCACGGTGCTGCCGGCCTCGATGCAGCGGGCGACCCTCGGGGTCGAGCCCGGAGTCGCCGGTGTCGCCTCAGCCCTGGTGAGCACCAGTCAGCAGGTCGGCGGCTCCGTCGGCACCGCGGTGCTGAACACCGTCGCAGCGACCGCGATCAGCAACTACGTTTCCGCCCACGTCCCGCCGACCCCAGCCGGGCCCGGGCGGGCCGCCATCGCCGGCTACGACGCGGCTTACTGGTGGGGCGCCGGGTTCTTCCTCCTCGGCGCGGTCCTGTCCGCCACCCTCTACCGCCGTCGAACCAACGACGTGCAGCCCGCCGACGCGCAGCAGGTGCCGGAAACTGCGGCTGCCTGACCCCGCCCCTCACCGGGCGCCGAAACTCCAACCGGGTGACACGCGTCGGCGCGGCACCCACCAGTCCTCAGAACCGTCAATCTGAGCTCTCACTACGTGAACGGAGCGCCATGTCCGCCACCCCGCCGGTTACCACCGAACTGATCCACCGCCTGGTCCCGTTCTCGAAGTTCCTCGAAGTCACCTTCTCGACCCTCACCACCGACCGCGTCGTCGCACAGCTCCCCGCTCGCGGAGAGCTCGCGACCATCGGAGCAGGAGTGCACGGCGGGGCCCAGATGGCTCTGGCTGACATCGCCGCGGCGGTCATGGCAGTGCTGGCCGGCGGGGACCCGACCGCGGCGCCAGCGACCATGCAGTCCTCCACGAACTTCTTGCGGCCCGCTCGTGGCGATCTGACCGCCACCGCGACCGTCGAGCGAGCAGGGAGGTCCACCGTGATCGATGTGACGATCACCGACGAGCACGACTCGGTCACCGCACTCGTCCGTCAGATCGTGCAGGTCCGCCCGTCACGGCAGACGTCCGGACCTCGATAGCGACAGCGCCAGCGCGGGTTCGAGTCCGCGAGCTGGGGCCGATGGAACTTGTGAGCAGTGCAGCGAGTCGCCTGGGGCGAACGCTCCGCGACTGTGTGGCGCAGTCGCCCTCGGGGCGCAGCAGGAATCGCTCGAGCTTCGGCGTCCGCTGACCGTCAAAGGGTGACGACGAGTTTGGCAGCCGAAACACCGCGGCGCTGAAGGTCGAGCGCAGTCTGGATGTCCTGAAGGTCGTGACCGACGACCTCGGGTCGTGGGCTGATCGCGTGGCGGTGCTCGGCGAGGGCTGCCGGCAGGTGGTACTGGTAGACGGCGGTGCTGACGTCGTTGTTCTTGAGGCTCGTGCCGAAGATGAAGCGCGCACGGACTCCGAGTCGTCGCGCGGTGACCTGCATCGGGATGGTCGCGCGGACGAGTCGGGCGGTGAGGGCGATGCGGTCGGTGAGTCGGTCGCTGGCGAGGACGGCGAAGTCGACCGGCGGGGTGCCGATGGCGACCTTGCGGTCGCCATGCGCGGCGCCGGCGATTCGGACGCAGGCGGGGGCGCTGGTGGTGCCGAGGGCGAGTGCGCCGGCGAAGCGGCGATGGGTGAAGGCGGTGATGATCGCCGACTCCACGTCGTCGGCGCGGTAGTCGAAGACCTCTGCCGCGCCGAGAGATCTGACGTGGTCGAAGTTGCGGGGGGATGCGGTCGCGATGACCTCGTAGCCGGCCGCGACGGCGAGCTGGATCGCTTGACTGCCGACGCTCGTCGAGCCGCCCCACACCAGCAGCGTCTGCCCGCTCGGGATCGAACCCGTACCCGGGGCGCGCAGGCCGAGCTGGTCCTGCTGGAAGAGCGCGGAGGACGCCGTGGAGACCGCCAGCGGCAGGGTCGCGGCTTCCTCGAAGGTCAGGTCGTCGGGGATCGGGCAGGTGAGCCGCTCGAGGGCGACCGGGTAGTGCTGAAAGGCGCCCTCCGCCGGCCGGTTGCTGTCCTTGTCCGTGCCGACCGTGTGGGCCAGCACGCGGTCACCGACGCGGAACCGGGTGACATCGGTCCCGACCTCGACGACCTCGCCCGCGACGTCGGAGCCGATCACCGTCGGGTAGTGCAGCCATCGATAGGTGATGTTCCCGTCGACCTGGATGATCCACTCGAGCGGGTTAAGTGCGACCGCTCGACTCCGGATGACGACCTGATCGGCCGCTGCCTGCGGATAGGGGGCGGGTCCGACTTCAAGTCGGGCGTGCTTGCTGCGGATCCAGGCCGCACGGTTCTCGGGCATGACGTCCCTCTCGACTGATTGCACTCGGTGTAGTCAAAGCGTCACACGGAACTGCACCAAGTGCAATTCGCGGCGTAGGCTCTCGACGTGGCGCGCTGGGCGGAGGGTGGGGGCGAGCGCCTGCAGCTGGCGGCGATGCAGCTCTTCCAGGAGCGCGGATATGACGCGGTGACCGTCGCGGAGATCGCGGAGCGGGCTGGCCTGACGAAGCGCTCCTTCTTCAATCACTTCGCCGACAAGCGCGAGGTGCTCTTCGCCGGCGCGGCCGCTCTGCAAGCTGAAGTCGTGCAACACATCCGTGCCGGTGGAGCGGACGAAGTCGCCATGGATGCGGCCCTGAGCGGTCTCGCGAAGGCCGGCGAGGGGCTGGCGGACTACCTGGAGCACGCTGCGGCGCGCCATGCCCTGCTGGTCGCCTCACCCGAGTTGTTGGAACGCGACGCCTTCAAGAACGCCTCGATGGCGGATGTGATCGCACAGGCTCTCGAGGAACGCGGCACACCGCCGCGGACCGCGCATCTCACCGCTCGAACTGCGGTCCTGATCTTCAACACTGCCTTCGCCGACTGGGCCTCGAACCCGGACGTCGACTTCGGCTTCCACCTGGACCAGGCACGCGCAGATCTGATCGGGGCCGTCAGCTGAAGGCCGGTGGTGCAGGGCTCGCCCATCATCTCGAGAGCCGGCCGGTTCTGCTGCAGCGCCCGCCTGACTGCCGGCGACCACATCGTCGCCCGCTCACCCGCCCTCCGTGGGACTTGTCTCTCGGGCAGGCGCGTGACGGGTCTTCTAACCAGGGCGGTGGGACGTCTCGCGGGCGCACACCTGAGACGGACGCCGTGGCCGCACGGCAGTGATGCGGACGCGAGGTCTGCGGACTGCGCTTGACGTTGCCGTTGCGTCAGTGCCTACCGTCGATCGGGCCGGCGAAGCCGGTGGTCCGTGAGGTGAGGTGGCGATGGTGTGGACGATCGTCGAGGTCGCCCGGGCTTCCGGTATGACGTCGAGGACGTTGCGGCACTACGACGCGATCGGGCTGCTCCGCCCGGCCGGTGTCGGGGTGAACGGCTACCGCGAGTACGGGCAGGACGAGCTGCTGCGGTTGCAGCAGATCCTCGTGCTGCGCGAGCTGGGGCTGCCCCTGGAGGAGATCCGGAAGGTCCTGGACGCGCAGCGCGACCGAGTGACCGCGCTGCGCGAGCATCACGATCGGCTGGTCGCCGAGCGCGACCGTCTCACGATCGTCGCTGCCACCGTCGCCCGAACCATCGCGGACCTGGAGAGGAACGAAGGGAGAACCGCCATGACCATCAACCGGCCCGAGAACCTGTTCGAAGGGTTCGATCACCGCCGCTACGCGGAGGAGGCACGCGAGCGCTGGCCTGAGGAGGCCGCGTCGTCCGAGCAGTACGCCGCCGGGATGTCGACCGAGGAGACCGTGGCGCGGCAGCGCGAGTGGACCGCGCAGATGGTGCGGGTGGCCGAGCTGCGCGCGGCGGGCGCAGCTCCGTCGGACGAGCGGGTGCAGGCCGAGATCCAGGCGGTCTACGACGGGATCCTGCCGATGTGGACGCCGAACGCCGCGGCGTTCAAGGGGCTCGGTGCGACCTACGTCGACGACCCTCGTTTCACGTCGACGTTCGACCGGGTGAGCCCCGGGCTCGCCGGCTTCTACCGCGACGCGATGACGGTGTTCGCGGACACGCACCTCACCTGATCGCCCTGACGCAGGTACGGGTGTCAGCCTCCACGCTTCTCCGTACCTGCGTCATCACCGCACTCTGCGCGTCTCGCGAGCAGGGACCTGAACCGTCTCGACCACCGAGAGCGGCGCACCTGGTGCACGGCCAGCGCGATCGGAGCGACGCGCCGACGAGCACCGGAGTCACGGCGAGCCGTGGTGCTCCTTCGGCGCGCTGTCGAGCTCTTCCGGCCGACCATCGCGCGATTCGGCTGTGGTGGGAGGCGATCTGAGGGCTCCGCGACGCGCGGGGAGGTGCTCGAGGTCGGCTCGGGTGTTGCAGGACGTGCTGTCCCCGTACGCTCCCCGTGCCGAGGTCGCGGTGCAGCGGGTGGTCGGGAGTGGGCTGTGGAGGGGTGGGAGTGCTGATGGGCCCTGCGAGTGGTTCTGCCCCCGTACCGGTTCTGGACAGCCGCTACGCCGTGCGCGGGCAGCTGGGGTCGGGTGGGCGGTCGGTGGTCTGGCTCGCTGATGACCGGCTGCTGTCGCGGCAGGTGGCGATCAAGGTGTTCCGGGCGAACGCGGAGTCGCGGGAGGCGTTGGAGGAGCAGGAGCGTGAGGCGAAGCTGATCGCCTCGATGAACCACTACGCGCTGACGACGTTGTTCGATGCCGGTGTCGATACGACTGACCCCGCCCGTCCGCAGATCTATCTGGTGATGGAGTACATCCCCGGACGTGATCTGAAGCAGCGGCTGCTCGACGGGCCGTTGGAGTGGTTCCAGGTCTGCTGGCTCGGCCGGGACCTGGCGGAGGGCTTGCAGTACCTGCACGAGCTCGGGTTCCTGCATCGTGACATCAAGCCGGCGAACGTGCTGCTGGCGACCCGTCATGCCGACGTGCGACTGCGAGGCAAGCTGACGGACTTCGGACTCAGCTCCCTGGTCGGCTCCGACGGAGACAGCGAGTACGTCACCGGAACGGCGGCCTACCTCGCGCCCGAGCAGGTCGAGGGACGGGGCGCGACGGCGGCGTCGGACATCTACTCGCTCGGGCTGGTGCTGCTGGAAGCGCTCACCGGTCAGGTGGCGTACCCGGGTGGGGTCGAGGAGTCGGCGTTCGCGCGCCTCGACAACGACCCCGCGATACCGAGCTCGATCCCCGCACGCGTGCGGGCGGTGCTGCGGAGCATGACCTCGTTGGAGCCGAAGGAGCGGCCCGCGCTGGCCGAGGTCGCGGCGGTGTTCCAGAACCTGCTGATCGATGATCTCGTCCGTCAACGCGGCTACGCCGTCTCCGAGGCTTCGGACACCAGCGAGCACCGGCCGCTACCGGCCACCGCCCTGAGCGCGGACGGGCAGGAGGCGGAGCGAGTCGCGGCGCTGCGCCGCTACGACGCCGTCGGGAAGCCCAGCGACCCGAACCTCGACCGGATCAGCCGCTTGGCCGCGGAATTCCTCGGCGTGCCGTACGCGGCAGTGTCGTTCGTCGACGCCGATCGGATCTGGATGCAGTCCCGTCAGGGGATCGAGGAGGAGCAGCTGGACCGCGAGGTCGCTGCCTGCGTACTGCGCACCGAGCCAGGCGCCTGGACCGTGCCCGACATGCGTGAGGATCCCCTCACCCGGTCCCTGCCCATGGTGCTGCAGGACGGCGGACCCAGGTCCTACGCCGCCGCACCACTCGTCACCTTCGACGGCCACGCCCTCGGCAGCTTGTGCGCCTTCGCCCCCGAGGTCCGCGTGTTCACCGCCAACGACCTGCGGGTCATGACCGACCTCGCCGCGATCGTCATGAACGACCTCGAACTACGACTGGCCATGCGCCGAGCCCTCTTCGACCGCTGAGGACACCCGGCAGCATCGCTGCGCCTGCGCCGAGGAGTCCCCGGGGCCGGAACGGCGGTTCGACCGCCAGAAGCCGGCCTCCCGCAGCCGAGCGGCACGATCGGGGTCGAGCGCCATCGGCCCCCCGCAGCGCCTCCGTCGAACATGCAGGAACCTCACGAGGCGCCGAGGAGGGAGGGCTCGGGTCCTCGGCGGCCGTCAGAGCAGGTAGCTGGTGCTGCCGATGATCCGAGGGCCGGAGTGTCCGCGGTCGCATCGCCACAAGGGTGCTCCTGCGGCGATCTCAGCGCCCGCCCCGACCCGGCACATTCCTGTGCAGTCCGACCGAGGACATGGTCGAGGCGACGGCGCAGCAGCGATGACCATGGCGGTACGTCCTTCGCTCGCGTGCAATCCGAGATGCTGCACGCGGCGCTGACAGCACGCGAAGACCCGGTGTCGTCGAGCAGCATGCGCGCCTTGTCTGACCTTGGGATGTGCCGGCGGACGATTCGTCCGCCCACCGGCCGGCCTGCAGCAGTGGGACGAGGGCCACCTGCGCCTCCATAGTCCGTATGTGGTGTGAACCAGACATCGGGTGTTCCAACTGACCTAGCGTCACCGCGTGACGCTGAATCATGTGAGACGAGGGAGCGGCAGTCCGCTGTTGCTCGTCCACGGTCTGGGTGCTGGGTGGCGATCCTGGGGCCCGATACTCGACGGACTGGCCGGGAGCCGTGAGGTGATCGCTGTCGACCTGCCGGGATTCGGCGAGACGCCACCGTTGACCGGCGAGGTCTCGATCGCCACCCTGACCGACTCCGTCGCGGACTTCATCCGCGAACAGGGCCTCGACGGGGTCTCGACCGTCGGCCAGTCGATGGGCGGTCGAATCGTGCTCGAACTCGCGCGGCGGGGCGTCGGTGGCGACACCGTGGCGTTGGACCCGGGCGGCTTCTGGAGCGACCGCGAGGTCGCCGTCTTCAGCGCCACGCTGCGGCCGTCCATCGCTGCGGTCCGAGTACTGCGACCCGTGTTGCCAGCACTGCTCGGCAACCCTGTCGGGAGGACCGTGCTGCTGGCGCAGCTGTCTGCACGGCCCTGGGCGCTCTCGCGCGAGACCGTGATGCCGGACGTGCGCGGGCTGGCCGACTCGCCGTCGACCGGTGCTGCCATGGACGCCCTGACGAAGGGGCCCAAGCAGCAGGGCGCCCCGGCTGGCACGGTGCCCGGCCGGGTCACGATCGGTTGGGGTCGTCGTGACCTGGTAGCCGTGCCGAGACAGGCCGCGCGTGCTGTCAGGCTCTACCCCGACGCGGTGCTGCACTGGTTCGATCGGTGCGGTCATTTCCCGCAGTGGGACGCACCCCACGAAGCGACCAGGCTGATTCTCGACAGCACCGGTTGAGCGCGGCCGGCCCGTCGCGAGCGTGCGCGCCGCACCGGTCCCCGTGATGACGCACGGGGCGGCGCGTCGAACACGGCGGAAGAGTCGACCGAAGGCGTAGCAGTCCCCTTCGCTCTCGAGGCGAGGAAGGCGTCTCGCGAGCAGGTCACTGAGACGTCTCGCGGGCAGGCAGCGGAGGTCCTCCGGTTCCGGGCGTCGGCGTTGACGCCGTTCCTCAAGGTGCTAGCACTTTGCTAGCACTTTCGCGGAGGTGATCGGATGTCGGTGCTGACGGTGCGCAATCTCGGGGTGGAGGTGCGGGATCGGTTGAAGGCGCAGGCGGCCGCGCATGGGCGGTCCATGGAGGCCGAGGCGCGAGCGATCCTCTCCGCTGCGGTCGCGCCGAAGGGGGTGTCCGAGACGGGGTTGGGGAGCCGGATCGCGGACTTGTTCGCTGATGAGCCTGCGCCCCACGTCGAGCGCTCGGGGGAGCCGGCGCGGGCTGCGGGGTTCGAGGCGTGATCGTGCTGGACACCAACGTGGTGTCCGAGCTCATGCGGCCCTCGCCGGACGGCCGCATGCTGGCGTGGGTCGATCAGTGGCCGTCGGACCGCCTGTGGCTGACCTCGATGACCGCCGCCGAGCTGCTCGCGGGAGTGGCGACGCTTCCGGGTGGTGCGCGCCGGCAGCGTCTCGGGCAGCGGGTGCGGGAGCTGCTGACGGTGGTGTTCGTCGATCGGATCGCGCCGTTCGATCAAGACGCTGCAGCCATCTACGCGAACGTCCTGCGCCGAAGGAGCGAGCAGGGCCGCCCCGTGGGGATCGCCGACGCGATCATCGCGGCGACAGCGCTCGCCGCCGGGGCGGAACTGCTCGCGACCCGCCACACATCGGACTTCACCGACACCGGTGTCGAACTCTTCAACCCGTGGCGAGCATCGGACTGACCGGCGACGCGACCGGAAGCGCGATCCCGCTCCCGCACGACCCGCAGCGGATCTCAGCAGCAGTGAGCTGAGACATGGTCCTGCGTCCTGGCCGCCTACTGTCGCGCGGCGTGACTGTGGAACCGAACGAGTCGGACGGCCCGGAGGACCTCTGGGCGCGTGAGCACGAGGACGAGCTCATCGGGTCGTCGGACGAGGATGCGTCGGCCCTGGTCTCAGCGGCGGGCTTTCGGCCCTTCGTGTTCCAAGCGGCGACAGGGCATGCACTCGCTGCGAACAAGATCAGGAACACGATCGCTTTGATCTCGGTCGGCGGCATCGTGCGAAGCGTGCGGCACTGAAGGGGCCGGTATCAGCAGTAGGGGGAGTGAAGCGGCAGGCCTTCAAGGTGCCACGCTGCTGCGCGTGAGTACTCGTCGCAGTTGCGTTCTGGTCGCTTCGGCACTTCTGCTCGGAGCCGGCCTGGCCTCGGGTGCGACGGCGCTGGCGACCTACTTCACGCGGTACTCCCGCTTCGACGCACTCCTCGGCGAGATCGACGCGACGCTCTACGCGCAGGTGACGCAGATCGCGCCGGCTGAGAAGGCCGCGCTCGTTGCGGCTGCTCTGCTCGTACCCGCCTCAGTCGTGGGTCTGCTCTCGCTGCTCCGTCGACCCCGACCGGGGGCATACGGCTCATCGGCAGGGCGACGAGACTGAAGCCGAGACCGGCGGATGAAGTTCCAGTCGGTCAGCGGACATCGCGGCCTGTCTCCTCGATCGGGATCGACCGGCTCGAACGACGGCAGTGCGCTCGTGATCCTGGCTGCCACCTCGTGGCTGGCTCCGATGCTCCTCCACGAGTCGTCCCAGAGCAGTGAGATGAGCCACGTGCGGTCAGGTGGGAACAGCAGGTCGGGGAAGCCGCCCTCGCCCTCTGCGGGCAATCCCTGCAGGCAGGCGGCCTCGGTTCGTTGGAACCGGTAGCGCCACGCTGCGTAGAGGACATGCTCGTCCCCAGGATGCGGCGGGTAGGGCCCGCGATCGATCCACCCGGCGATCAGCTCCGTGCTGTTTCCGGGAGCGACAGCACGGAGTAGCGCGTCCTCGGTGGGGCGCTCCTCCGAGATTTCGAGTAGGCCGTACGCGTCGAAGCCTCCGGGGATCGCTGATCGGATCGTCCCGCCGATCGCGGTTCCACGGCGGATCCATGCAACGTCCTCGTCGACCACACCCGTCACCGCGCCAGATTGGCCGTGGCCGTCGGAGATGTCGTGGCAGCAGGGGAATGAGATGTCTCGCCGGCGGTGAGTTGAGAGCGTCCTGGCGCGCGGGTCAGGCGGGCGTGGTTCGTGCCTTGTGCCAGATCTCCTCCCGCATCTGGTCCTGCATGGCCTCCACCTGGTCTCTGATCACTGAGTGGGCGCGGTCGGGGCGGTTGTGGGGCCGGCGGATGAGGACCTTGTCGCGGGAGAGCCATTGCTTCTCGACCCGGTCGCGCCATCCGGGCTGGAGGAGGGTCCGCAGCTGGCCGCGGATGACGGTGGCGATGCTCGCGGCGTTCGGCAGCTGGTCGGCATGGGCGAGGAAGCTGTAGCGCAGTTCGGGGGTGGCGGGGTCGGTCCAGCGGAAGACGATGAGCACCATCTCGTCCACGAAGCCCACGTCGACCAGCTCGAACCAGCGCCACGACTCCGGCTCGTAGACCGGGGCGCCGGGAGCGTCGGGGGTGAGGGGGTTGTCGGCGTGCCAGCCGCCGCGATCCTCTGGGATCGGGTGCGGGTCGTCGACCCGGTCGGTGTCCTTGCGCAGCAGGTCGCGGATGGCGGTGGCGACCTCGGCCGGATCGAGTCGTAATCGCTCTGCCACGGCAGCAGTGTCCCGCGCATCAGCTCAGCACCCGGCCGTGGGAGCGGCAGCGGTTCAGCTCCTCGTGAGTGGGGCGGGACGATGGGGCGGTGTCTCCGTCGCCGGCTGAGTTCCTGGAGGCGCTGCGTGCCGCGGTAGCGCGACGGGGTGGCGCGCAGTGGCTCGCCGGACGCGTCGACGGCGACTCGATCGTGGTGCTGTTCCGCCACGACGCCGTACGAGGCACGCAGGTCGTGACGGAGCCGGTCGAAGGCACGCGTCTGCAGTTCGAGCGCTTCGCCGCGGAGATCCTCGGGCCCGGGCAGCATCGCCTGCACGACGTCCTGGGGAAGCGGTGCTCGAGATCGTCGAGCCTCACGAGCACGGCCGACGGCTGCAGGTCACCTGGGCTGAAGGGATGTGCGCAGAGCCGGCGGCAGTGCTGTGGCGCCCGGACGCCGTCGAGGCCGCAGCGCCCGAGCGATGACCGCTCCGCATCTCGCGAGCAGGCACTTGAGGCCGACCTCAATCCGATGGAGAGCTCGTCGTTCGCGGTGCCCCGGGTGCTGGACCAAAGCGCAGCACGTCGCCCGCGAAGATCTCCAATCCGCCACGGCTTCCCGCGCTCACCCGATCGGGAGTGCTGCCGAAGCGACGAGCGATGCCCTCGGCTGTGTCTCCCTTCGCGACCGTGTAGAGGTAGTCGCCGCTGTCGAGCAATCGTGCTCTGCCGTGGGCGTACGCCTCCGGGCCGCGATCGCCGAATGCCGGCAAGGAGGCCGCGGTCGGCGCGGACGATGACGGGGCAGGAGACGGTCCGCTGTTCACGGAGGTGCAGGCCGTGAGGAGCGTCACGAGGACGCCTGCGCAGATCCAGAGCCTGAAGCCCGACCTCCGAGACCACATGAGCGAGACCATAAGCGAGCCGCTTCACGGTGCGTCCCGTTCCTGTCGAGCGTGTTCCGACACACGGTGATTGCGGGTGATGCGGCTTCGCACGGGCAGGGGTGTGAGTGCGGCCTACGACGCGGTCTGCCGCACGCCGCCGCGTGCGGCAGGTGCAAGAAGCTTGTCGAGCACCGGCATCGCGATTCCGGTCGTCAGAGCCGTGACCGCGACGATTCCGCCGATGGTCGGCTCGGGGGAGGCCAGGTACGAGCCGAAGGAGCAGACGGCAGCCGCCACGCCGGCCACTGCCCCCGAGAGTGCGACCACGACCCTGCCGAGCAGTGCTGGAACTCCGGCGCGCCGCATGAGCGCGGACGATGCGGCTGCCGCGACTCCCGCCGTTGAGCCGACCAACGCACCAGCGAAAGCACTCACCAGCGCGAACCAGACGACGAATGGGCTCCAGGAGACGACGCCCCAGACGAGGCCGGTCAGCCCGCCGCCGACGAAGCCGGCAGCGGAACCGAGGCCACCAGCGAGGAGGAGAACGCTGATGAGTCGCACGACGTCATCGTGACGGGTTCGCGCTTCTCATGGCGGCCCTCTTCGCGATGACGTCCTTCGCCTTCCAGGTACGAGATGGCGCTTATTGACGATCGTCCGACTCGCGAGCCGGGAGGCGAGACCTCGCTCTGGAGTGGCCACGGGAGTCACCTTCTCCTGCTGATGACCCGATCGTCTCGTGCCTCCCGACCACGGTCAACGATGCGTCGTCCTAGGAGCAGGTCTGAGATACGGCGCGCGGCAAGGCTTGCTCTACACACAGCCGACAAGCGTGTACTGCCTGGTTGACACACGACTGCTTACCCTTGTACTACTGACGCGGTACAAGGGAGGGTGTCGTGTTCGAGATCGTTCTGGTCCTGACCGGGGTGCTCGGGGGTCTGCTTGCGCTGGGTGCGTTGATCGCTCGCGGACGGCTGAGCGTCGTGGCGGCAGACGCGAGAAGTGCGGCGCTTGCGCGGGCTCAGCGCGGTCTGCTGTTGCGCGCTGCCGCTGCGGTGGTGTTGGCCCTGGTGGTCTTCCTGGTGCTGGCGATCGTGACTGATCGGCAGCCGTTGCTGCAGGGGGTGCTGTTCGCGGTTGCGCCTGCGCTGGCGATGGGGACAGGTCTGGGGGCGTTCGCGCTGCTGCCCGGAGCGGTGATCGAGGGACAGGTCGAGGTGCGCTCGGCGCAGCTGGAGCGGCGGACTCCTCTGTCGATGCTCGGGACGAGCAGGCTTCGACTGGTCGTTGGCGCCTTCCTGGCGGCGGGGCTGCTGCTGCTCGTGTGCGGGCTGCTGTCGAAGTCGCCAGTCGGAGACGGGCGACTGATCTGTACGTCGCTTTTCACCGCTGCGTGTTCAGCGGGTGGTCCCTACTTGTTCCCGGGCTGGTACTTCGCGCTCCCGACCCTCGGAGCGCTGCTGATCCTCGCCGCGAGCGGGTATCTGGCGCTCTGGCGGATCTGCCGGACCCCGACTGCTGCTTGGCCGGAGCTTCGTCCTGCTGACCGGGCACTCAGGCGCAACGCCGGATCGCTGGTGGGACTGGTCGTACTCGCTGCGGTGCTGCTGACCGGAGCGCAGTTCCTCGTCGGAGCCGGCACCCCGCTGCTGAACGCACCCGTGCTGGACACCGGCCTGGCGGCAGGCGCGGCGGGAGCTCTCTCCGTCGTCGGCATCGTCACCGTCGTGCTCGGGGCCGCAGTGCTCGTGACCGGTCTTGTGGTGGCCGTGATCGCAGTGCTGGCGGCAGTGCGCGTCGCCCGGCTCGGGTCGGCGGTCGTGGCGTGATCGCCCTCGACCAGTCGGACCCCACCCCGCCCTTTGAACAGATCCGAGCGCAGCTGCATGCCGCTATCCGTGCCGGCACGCTCCCATCCGGCGCCCGGCTCCCCGCGATCCGGCAGCTCGCGGGCGACCTCAGAGTGGCCCCAGGAACCGTCGCCCGCGCCTACCGCCAACTCGAAACCGACGGGCTGGTCACCAGCAACCGCTCACACGGCACCACCGTCGCCGCCGACAACGCCGTCAGCGACAGCACCACCGATGCAGCCAAGGCCTTCACGACCACCGTCGCCGCCAACGGCACCAGCCTCGACGACGCTCTCGCAGCCGTGCGGGCCACCTGGCCGCCCACCCGCACCTCGTAGAACCGCGGAGTTCCATGCCGGCGCTCGGCTCGATGAGGACCTGGACGAGTTCGCCGCGCGGAACGCCTGGCTCGGGAGTGCAGCGTTTCGGATCGATCCGGACAGTGTGTAGGTGTGCGGGTCGAGTCGGGCGAAGAGTCGTCGTGGTGGGCTGCGGCCTCGGCCGGTGATGCGCGGGCGTTCAACCGGCTGTTCGCGCTGCATCGGGATCACGTCTTCCGATTCGCCCGTCGTCTCCTTCCGACCAACGCGGATGCTGATGATGTCGCCGCGGCGGCATTCCTGGAGCTGTGGCGCCGGCGGCAGGCTGTTCGGCTCGTCGAGGGCAGCGTCCGCCCCTGGCTGCTGGTCACTGCGGGCAACATCGCACGGAACACCCGCCGAGGAACGAGGCGGTGGCAGGCCCTGCTGGCCCAGCTTCCGCGCGAACCGATGGAACCGCTGGACCCGGCCGAGGTGGCCGGCGCTCGAGTCGACGGGCAGCGTGCGGCGACGCCATTGGGTGCTGCCCTGCGGCGGCTGCGCCCAGTCGATCTGAGCCTGCTGACCTTGACGGTGTTCGAGGGCTACTCCGTGTCGGAGGCGGCCGCAGTGCTGCAGCTGTCCGAGAGCACCGCCCGCAGCCGTCTCACCCGTGCTCGCGCGCGATTGCGCAATCTGCTGTCCGTCGATCCGATCACCCGTTCCACACTCCTGGAGGAGTCATGACCGACCGCGACCGGATGGATCCGCGCCTCGCAGCCGGGCTCGAGGACGCCCTGACCGCCCTGATCGCTCGTGACGTCACCGATCGCAGAGCCGCCCGCCGTGGTCCCGCAGCGCCGCAGGGCCGGCGGACCGTGTGGGTGACAGCGGTGGTCGGCTTGATCGTCGTCGCTCTCGCGGTCGCGACGTTCCAGGCGACCAACGTCCGGTCTGACGGTCGACTGCCGGCCGCGACTCCGAGCAGCAGTGCACGGTCGCAGTCGAGCCTCCTGGAGAAGCTGCCGAAGCAGCCGTACGGAGCGGTCGTGCACACCTGGACCGACCGGAGCCCGGGCGGGTCCGGGCCTTTCGACGTGGCAGGGTCGACGGTCGTCATCGCGGCGATCTGCGAGGGCGGCGGTGCCATCACGATCCACGACGCCTCCGGCAAGCCACATCTCTGGGTCTGCAACCGGCAGGTGATCCAGCAGCCGTTCTGGCGCAGCGGCCGCAGCGGCGGCGATGACGCCGCGGTCGAGCGAGGACCCGTGGAAGTCTCGGTCACGGTGAAGGGCGATCCTCGTTTCGTCATGCGGATGTGGAAGGTCGATCCGCGCATCCTCCGCGCCACGACCCGGATCGGCGCCACCAGCGGCACCGTCCCTGCCGCGCTGCGTACCTGCACCGCGGGAGATCTCGCACCCTCCGGCACCATCGACCCGATCAAGGGCGAGAGCGACGGCGTGGTGACCATCACCAACCGCAGCAGCAGCGACTGCGCAGTCCGGTCCTGGCCCGGCATGACCTATCTCGACAGCAGGGGGCAGGCCGTCGGTCCCACGCACGGTGGCGACGACATCAACGGCCGATCCTTGGATTCACGCGAGGGGACCGAGGACAAGTTCCACGAGTTCCCGCCCGCCCGGCTCGTGCCCGGCGGTCACGGCTACCTCATCGCCGACCTCTCCACCCGGACCCGTCTCACACAGGAAGACGTGGACGCAGTTGCGGCTGCTCGCGCCGAGGCGAAGAAGGCTGCAGCCTCCCCGGCATCCAGCCCCTCCCTCCCCGCCATCCCTCTCGAGCTCTGCCACCCGAGGACGATCACCGCCCTGCGGCTCGACATCTCCGGCTCGACCATCACCGTCCCGGTCCCGGACAGCCCCGCCTACGCTGCATGCAGTACCAGTCAGCGCAGCTTCGGCATCAATCCCGTCGTCACCACCGATCCGGCCGACAGTTGAGGACGAGGAACCGGCCCGTCGGGCACCGCCGGGCGACTGCTCGATCCAGGACTGCGTCGAACACGGAGCACTCGACAATCGACGGGATCGATGACGTCTCGTTACCGCTGCGCGATATTGGGATGCAGGGCAGTCGGCTGACCGGGCTCTCGTGTGCAGGGGTGCAAGAGGAAGCAGCCTTGAGCGCGATGAGGGGCGAAGGCTGACGCTGAGAAGAAAGCGCTTGGGGCTACCTGCGGCACTGGCTCGCCCACCCCACACTGGGACTGCGCAGCATGGCAGCACGCTGGTTCTGTATCCGCCATGACCGACCGCATACCCCGCTCCGCCGGTGG
>NZ_JBHUEA010000020.1:0-76085 GCF_042680685.1 Amnibacterium endophyticum
GGTCGCGGTGGCCGTGAGGGCGGGTTCGATGAGGTGGCTGACAAGGATCACAGCGGCCGCGAGGTCGATCTCGGGCGGCAGATTGCCCTTGGCGGCTTCGGTACGCCAGGTGCGGCCGAAGGTGGCGGGGGCGGTGAAGGTGTCGCGGTCGGGGAGCGCGCGGCGGGCTCGCTCTACCTTGATGGCACGGGTGAGGTCGCTGCCGTTGAGGGTCTGGGTCCTGGCGATGAGGACCAGGTCGACGAGGTCCTTCACGCGGCTGGAGGGTTGCCCTGTCGGACCGTAGAGGCCTTCGCAGGCGCACACCTTGTCAGCGACCTGGTCGACCAGCGGGTACAGCCGGTAGTCGCGGGTGGCAAGGCGCGGTAGCGGGAGGCGGTTCGCTGGCGGCGCGGTGATCGGAGGAGTGGTGGGGGTGTGACCGAGGACGAGGTCGATGCTGATGCCGTCCTTCTTGGCGGCGCCGATGTAGGTGTCAAACCGGATCCGGGCGCCGTCGGTGTAGGGCTGGCCTTCGCCTTCCAGCAGCGGCTGCGTATCGCGGTACTCGAACCGGAAGTGGTCGCCCAGGTCGGTGGCAGCCGCAGCGCGGAGCGCGGTGATGGCGGCGTCGAGCGTGCGTTCCTTGGTTGCGAGGTCGATGTCGCGGGTGGTGCGGGCGGTCGGGATCCGCGCGAGCATGCTGGTGCCGCCCTTAAGCAGGAACGTCTCGGACTCATCGGCGAACACGCGGCACAGGAACCGGTCAAAGATCGCCTCGCGCACCAGCCGGTTCGTGTCCCGCTCGGCCGTCCGGGTGCGCCGGGCGGCTTCGCTGATCGCCCGCTCTACCGCGGTGCCGGTCCGGTAGGGCTCGGCTTCGGTCACGACGACTCCTCGTCTGCCTGCTCTTCGCGATTCGGCGAGGTCGACGGGGCCGCGGCCTGCAGTGCGGGCGCGATGCGAGGAGCAATCGCCTGCATCGTGGTCAGCTGCGCGGCCTGGGCCTGCGTGTGAGCGTTGACCGTGTCCTGTAGGGCCGCGAGTGCGGGTGCGGACGATGCGACTGCTGCGGACTTCATCACCTGCTCAAGCACCTCGGAGGAGATGGCGGGCATGGCCGGCACCGTCGCGGCCGCTGCGGCCTTCATGATCCGCTCGATCACTTCGGAGGAGATGACGGGGACGGTCGGCACGGTCGCGGTCGCCGCTGCCTGCATGATCCGAGCGAGTGCTCCGTTGCGGATTGCTGCGGCGATGGTGTCCTGCAGGCGGGTGGCGTCCAGCATGTCAGCCAGGACGGTGCGGCGCAGCGGCTCGAGGTCGGGCAGTGCGAGCCGCACGGTCTGCTGCAGCCACCGCTGTCGCACCTCGTCTGAGGTGCGGGCAGGGTGCAGCTCGATTCGTCCCGTATCCGCCAGCCATTGCAGCAGGCTTGTCCCGTCGGGCTGGTTCAGCCGGGCTGCGTGCGCATTCAGCAGCACCGCCAGCCGTTCCAGATCCACCGTGGACGTCCGGACAGCATCGCGGAGAGCGTCGACAACGAGGGTGAGGTCGTGCCGGTCCGCGACCAGGTCGGCCAGGGTTCGCTCGACACTTGTTACTGGCAGACCGTCCAGGATGGTGACATCGACCGCCTCCAGCTGGCGAATCCGGTATCGGATCCCGGTCCGTTCGGTCTGCCGCCGGGTCGGACTGTATAGCTGGACGGGTTCCGGTTGCAGATCACCGATCCCACGCAGGTACGCCGCCGTCGCACCGCCGACCACGACTCCGGCAGCGCCGTCGCCGAGACGTTCCTCGGCTGTTCGGCCGGGGTCGCTGGCCAGCCACGCCGCCCGCACCCCCTGCCACGGATCCACTGGTGCCCCACTGTCGCGGTACACCCCGGCCAGCAGCCGCTCCAGACGTCCGCTGGTGACCTCGCGCGACAGCCGCATCCGCGACACACCGACCTGCATGGCTTGCGCGGCCGTCAGCAGACCCCACTGCCCAGACGTGAGCTCATCCACCTCCGCAACCACAGCCATACTGGGAATATAACATTGGACGTTACGTTCCCAGTAGCGCTACGGGTAGATGGTTCTGCAACGACCACATCGCCGGCAACGCGACCCACAGCTGCAGGAACCTTCATGCCGCCATTGCACGCCCGACCGTCATCCTCGACGGTTCACAACAACCGGTCACCTGCCCCAAAGGATGACCGGGCGACCGCCAGCAGACGGCGGCTACTGCTCGAGCTGCAGGATGCCCTTCGCTCGACCGGGCGAGGCAGTAGCTGCAGACAGGACAGCAGCCGAGTTCGGCTCTTCGAGCACGGCCGGGTTGGCCTGCAGTTTCAGCTGAACACGATCCGCGAACTGCTGAGCAGTCAGCTGCTGGCCGGCAGGGCCGCCGTCGAGCACTCGCGCCAGGGACAGCAACTGACGCTGCTCCTCACTGAAGGTGCTGGCAGCGAGCATGACCTGATGGCGGCTTGCCCACTCAGCGCTGCTCATCGTGATCTTCGAATCCGCGAGTACGACCTTGGCATCAGATCCAGACTCGATGACCTCGGCACGGGTCGCGTCGGCGTCCTCGCCGCGGCTGTTCCGCAGCCTTCTGATTTCCGGAACCATTCGCCGCCAAGCCGCCCTGAAGGCAGGAACCACTGCCCTGCCCCACCACCGCTTCGCAGCCGGCGCCGCCGCGATTGCAGCTAGCACGATCAACGCGGCGAGAGCAGCCAGCGCCGCCTGCTCCTCCGAGGTCAGCGGCCGCGGCTGCTCGCCCACCGTCTGCCTGTTCCAATCCGATAATTCCGGTGCGCTCTCACCGGTGTCGTGCCAGGAGGCCTGACCGATGAGCTTGCCTGTGACGTCGTCGAAGATCAGACCGACCAGACCTCCATCGGGTCCGTGCGAGGTCCCGAGGTGACCTCCCTCAGGGATGATCGGCTCGTAGGGCATGGCGCGACGCTACGTCGCCCCGCCCGATGCCGTCCGCAGCCGGCAGCATGTCGCCGCTCGTGTCCGCGGTCACCTTGCTGCCGGTCCCATTCCGCCCACAGCGCCGCCCAGGCGGCGTTGACAAGCGCGCAGATGTTCGGCGCTTGCTCGAGCTGCCGCCGCACCGGCGTGGTCGGGTCGGGCAGGCCTGCCCGCGCCCTAGTCAGCACCGCCCGCCCTTGCTCCAGCTGGTCGGCGCGCTGCTCATCGCGTCTCCGTCGAGGTGGACCCGCTGGCGGTTGCGTATGCCCGGAGCAGACTGATCGACGGAGGTGACGATGGCGGATCCAGCGGAGCAGGCTCCTGCGGCGGGTTTCGGTGAGACGGTCCGCAACAGCCGGGCTGGCGACCAGTTCCATTACGTCTGGGCCGCGTCGGAGTCGCTCGGGCTGCTGGATCCGCGGTCGGGTCTGCAAGAGGTGTGGATCGAGTCGGCCGCCGGTGCCGCCGGTCCGGGCGACGAGGTCATCGATGTCATGCACAGGTACGGCCCGGCGCAGGACGTGTTCGACCGGGTCGTGGTGACGCAGCTGAAGTACTCGACGAAGCGGCGCAGCATCCCGCTCGGATTGAGTGAGCTGGGAGAGGCGTTCGAGAAGTTCAGCCAGCTCGAGCAGCGTGCGAGCCAGGCGTTCGCGGTACCCGAGCACGTCGAGGCCGAGTACGTGCTGCTATCGAACCGCCCGTTCGAGCCTCGGCTGCAGACCGCGCTCGACCAAGTGCGGCGGTCATCACCGCGGTCGGTCACGGCGAAAGCGTTGCTCGGCCGTCTCGGGCTCCCGATCGAGCGCGCTGCGGAGCTGTGCGATCGGATCCGCTTGGAGAACCAGCCGTGGGCGGTGCAGGCCTTGCGCGCTGCGGTTGATGAGCGCGCGACTGCGCTGACGGGCGGGTTCGACCCGGGACCGGCCGCGTTGCTGGTGGCCGCCGTCGCCGAGCGCGCTGCGGGGCTACGGGATGGTCCGCTGCGCGCCGTCGACGTCGCCGGGTTCTTCGGGGTGCAGCCTCGGCAGTTGCTGCCAGCGCCGTCGCAGCTGTCGACGACGCCGGCGACGGTGCAGCGGGCCTGCTGGCCGGGTCTGCTGGCTGCGGTGCTGGACTCCGCGACCCCGTCGGTGGTGACGGCGATCGGCGGGGTGGGCAAGAGCACCTTCGCTGCGGCGCTGCCGATGTTGGCCGCCGACCGGGCTGAGGTGGTGGTGTACGACTGCTTTGGCGGTGGCGGCTACCGGTCGGTGGAGGCGGGCCGGCACCTGGCTGGCGCCGGGCTGGTGCAAATCGTGTCGGAGCTGGCGGGGCGCGGGTGGTGCGCACCGCTCGTTCCACGCCTCGGCACGGATTCGGCGAGCTACTTCTCGGCCTTCCGCCAGCGGCTGCTGGAGGCAGTCGCGGGGATTCAGGCGCGCACGCCTGGGCGTCTACTGCTGCTGGTGGTGGACGCGGCGGACAATGCGGCGATCGCCGCGGACGAGCGGGCGGAGCGGCCGTTCGTGCGGGACCTGCTCACGATGGCGCCGGTGCCGGGTGTCCGGATCGCGGTGACGTCCCGGCCGGAGCGGGTGCAGCTGTTGGAGGCGGCGGGGACGACGCTGCTGGTGCTGCCGCCGTTCGTGTTGGACGAGACGGCTTCGCTGCTGCAGCACCGGTTCGGGTCGGTGGCGCGGGCGGAGGTGGAGGAGTTCCACGCCCTCACCGCTGGCAATCCGAGGGTGCAGGCGGTCGCTGCGGATGCGGCGCCGGACCTGCCGGCGGTGTTGGCTCGGCTGGCGGGTGATGGGGTCGTGGGGACCGATCCGGTGGAGCGGCTGCTGGCGGCGCGACTGGACGCGGCGCTGCTGCACGTCGGCTCGGACCGTGAACGGCTGCACCTGCTGGGACGTCTGCTGGTAATCCTGCGCCCACCGATCGAGGTGGAGCTGCTGGCGGCGCTGGCGGAGTGCTCGCCGGACCTGGTGCGCAGCTTCGTGGCCGATTTCGGGTCGGGACTGCTGGTAACGGAGGCTGGCGTGCGATTCGCGGACGAGCCGACGGAGACCTTCTTCCGCACCCGGTATGGCCTGGAGGGCGCGGCGGCCGATCAGGTCGTCACCGCCCTGCGTCGCGAGGCCGGGGGCAGCGGGTACGCCGCGGCGGTGCTGCCGCAGGTGCTGTGGGTGGCGGGCCGTCACGAGGAGCTGATGGCGCTGGCGCTATCGGAGGAGGCGCTGCCGACGGCGAACGAGGTCGAGCGTCGGCAGGTCGCGACGCTGCGCGCGGAGTTCGCGCTGCGGGCAGGCATCACCGTGCAGGATCCGGCGGCGGTCGTACGGCTGGCGGTC
This sequence comes from Amnibacterium endophyticum, assembly GCF_042680685.1. NCBI lineage: Bacteria > Bacillati > Actinomycetota > Actinomycetes > Micrococcales > Microbacteriaceae > Amnibacterium > Amnibacterium endophyticum. The sequence goes on from NZ_JBHUEA010000020.1 coordinate 5,288, forward strand.
GTAGCGGGGGCAGCGGCCGCGGCGGGCGAGCGGCGGTACACGCTGCTGCGGGACGAGGCGGACCTGGCCGGTGAGCTGATCGCTGCCGCGACGCTGGACGATCTGCACGCCGCGTCGGCGTTGCCGTCGGACTGGGCGGGGAGCGCGCTGGGCGCTGAGGCGACGATGCTCGCGATGCAGCCGGATCGCCAGGGCGAGGCCCGCAGCCGGCTGCGGGCGGCACGGGCGGCGCTGCACGCGCGAGTGACCCGTCCGAAGGAGACCGCGGGTGACCGTCTGGGCGAGGTGCGACCGGAGCAGGTCGCGGCGGTCGCGTTCGCGGCGTACCGCCTCGACGGCTTCCCGGCGGCGGAACGCTACCTAGCGGGCTGGCGTCCGCCGGAGTGGGTGCTGGCGTGCACGTCGGTGTTCGCGACCCGGCTGGTGGGCAGGGAGGAGCTGGATCCTTTGAAGCAGATGGCCGCCGCTACAGCGTCGACGGCGGTCGGCGTCGCGGTCGCGGCGGCGTTGGAGCGCACCGGGTGCGCAGCGGACACTGGTCTGGTCGAGCACCTGTGGTCGCTGCTGGATGCGGAGCGGCTCGAGGTGGACCGGGTCGGCTTCTCGCGCCACGACGAGGCCGACGTCGTCGACCGTGGAGTGGCTTGGATCTGCGCGGCGGCGGTGCGGCTGGAGGTGGTGCCGGCGGCCGCAGCGGTCGAGATGGTCGCTGCCTACCTGCCAGCGCGGGCGCCGTTCTCGTTGGGCGACCGCGGCCGCACCGATACGGGGCTGCTGCTGCTGTACGGGCTGCGGGCCCGGCTGGTGGGCGGGGCGGTGTCGGTGGAGGAGCTGCTGGGGGAGGAGTCCGATATCGACCGGGCGTCGGAGCGGCAGCGGGCACGTGACCGGCTGACGCCGCTGCTGCCGTGGCTGGACGGCTGGGCCTGCTGGGCGCTAGGCGGGCTTTCGGAGGAGGAGGCGCTCGAGCTGCTGCGCACCTTCCCGATGCAGCTGCAGCAGTGGCGGGACGAGACGGTGCTGCGCCGATTCGCAGGTCCGATCGTGATGCAACTGGCGACGTCCTTCGATGATCCGGCGGTGCTGAACGCGGCGATCGAGGTGCTGTCGTCCGCGCCGGCGCATTCGGGGCTTTGGGGCGTGGCGGCGATGATCACGGCGCTGCACGGCGACGACCGGTTCGCCGACGCGGCTTTCACCGCGGCTGCGACGTGCCGGGAGCAGGCCCTCGACGCGGCGTGGACCGCCGACGAGGCCACCGAGGGGCTGATCCGGCTCGCTCGCGCGATCTGGGCGTTCAACGCCGCGGAGGGCCGCGAGTACGCCTCGCTCGGGATCACGGTGGCGTCCCGCATCGGGGACGACGCCTACCAGCGGTGGCAGGCGCTGCTGGGTGCCGCCCGAGCTGCGGGCGGCACCGCCCATGATGACGGCGTCCTGTTGGCGCTGCGGCTCGCCCACGTGGCCGAGCGGATCGCACCACGGCTGAACGACGAGATCGACGAACAGCAGCTCGTCCCGGCGCTGGCGGGCCTGGCGGGTCCGATGGTGTTTGCGCAGGCGGCGCAGTGGCGGTCCCGCTTCTTCGGCTCGACGGCATGGCAGCTGGGATTGGCGGTGCGAGCGCTGCGGCTGGGGGAGACAGCCCCGCTGGCGGCGGCGGCGCTGGCAGCGTGCTCGGACCGGATCGCGCTGCCGCCGCTGCTGGCCCGGCTGCAGGAGACCGGTGCGGCGTCGCCGCGGCGGCTGGCGGCGCTGCAGGAGCTGGAGTGGGCCCGCGGAGGCAGGTCGCTGCCGGAGGGGGAGCGGCAGGACGGCGGTGCCGAGCCTGACCCGGCGGAGGCGGACGACGGGTTCCGCGACCGGATGGCCGCGGGCCGGGAACGGGTCGTGACCGCGCTGTCGGACGTGGAGGTGTGGCGTCCGGACGGGATGGCTGAGGCAGCGCGGCTGCTACAGGCGGAGAAGTCCTGGTTCGATGTCGCGCCGCTGGTGGAGCGAATCGCGCAGCTGCCGGTGCACCACCGTGCGGCCGCGGTGCACCTGTTCGAAGGGGAGCCGACGTTCAGCGCCAGCGACCGGGTCGCGTTCGTGCAGGCGGCCGCGGGGCTGCCGGGTCCGAGTCTCGCGGCGAAGAAGGCTGTGCAGGACCTCGCCTCGCGATTCCTGGAGCAGCACGGCACGGAGGTGGTATCCGGCTTCGGTCACGGTCTGCAGCCAGAACGATTCGCCGCGGTGCTAGACGTGACGCCGCAGGAGGTGCTGCTGCGGGCGCTGCGGTCCGCCGACGCTTCGGTCGCGGTATCCAGCGCGCAGCGCTGCTACCGGCTGGCGGCGGTGGCGGCGGCGATGACCGAGCCGGACGCAGCCGCGGTCGCACTGACCCGTGGGCTGGCCGAGCTCGAGGTGGACCTGGGGTTGCCGGCATTCTCAAGGCGGCAGGTGACGCCACCGGAGGGGTCGGGCGAGCCGGAGCTGGTGGCGGGCTACCTGTGGGCGCTGCTGGCCGACCCGGTTCCGGCCATGCGATGGCGGGCGACGCACGCGGTTCGGCTGCTGCTGACTGCGGGAGCGACCGAGTTCGTTGCCGCGCTGGCTCGGACCGCTGCAGCCGATGAGCTGCCGGCGGGGTTCGTCGACGACCGGTTCCCGTTCTATGGGATGCATGCGGCCGAAGCGCTGCTGGTCGCGGTCGAGCGGGTGTCGTTGACCGACCCCGCAGCGGTGCTACCGGTCGCCGAAACGTTGCGCCTGCTGGCGGGTCGCTACGGGGATCACTGGCGCATGCAGCTGGCGTGGCGGCGAATCCGGCAACGCTGCCGGGACGAGCGAGGCTGGCCGGCCGAGGGCCCGGAGGGGTCGGAGTCAGATTGTGGTGTCGTGGCGGACGTGCCGTCGCATCAGCGCCCGCCGGTGACGCTCCCGTGGGAGCCGGGTGCGGCCGCGCCGGAGTTCCCGTTCGGCTGGGACCTGCAGCAGTACTGGTTCGGCGAGCTGATCCGCTGCTTCGACGTGCCCCCGGCGACCGTGCTCCATCAGGCCAGCGAGGTCATCCTGACCGAGTGGAGCTGGCGCGGCAACCCGGCGCTGAAGTCCGATCCGCGCCGGGCGGCGGGCGTGTTCCGGGAGCAGGCGAGCTGGCCAAACCACTTCAACTGGCCGGAGGTCGACGATCTCCACTTCTACCTCAGCTACCACGCGCTGATGACGGTCGCGGGCCGCCTGTCCACGACGGCGACGAGGTGGCGCGACCCTGACGACCCGGCGACGGAGTTCGACCGGTGGGGCGAGCACTTCGACCTCGCCCGGCGGGACGGGTTCTGGGCCGCGGACGCGAGGCGGCCAGTGCCGCCGGTCGGTCATGGTGACCCGGAGTCGGGTGTCTGGCGTTGGAACGTGCAGTCGCGGGACTTCGTCCGGACCCTGCTGCCGACTCAGGGATCGGTAACGATGCAGTTGTCGGCCATGGACGTCCGGTACGGCAAGCACGACCGGGTCGCGGTCGACAGCTGGCTAGTAGATCGGCGCACCGGTCCAGCGCTCGTGCGGTCCCTGCAGACCGCGCCGTCACTGGCGGCCGGCTTCCAAATCCCGGGGGAGGAGCCGAACGAGCCCACGGTTGAGATCGGCCCATTCCGGGCGTACGTCTGCATCGACGTCCCGTACGGGGAGGCCGGTCAGGACCGGCGGGACGAGCTGGCCGCCGACCTGCAATGCCCACTGCCAGCGGTCGACGGGCGGCTCGCCGCGCGGCTGCGGCTACGGCTGCGGCACGACGGAGTCGGGACGCACTGGCACGCCGTTGAGGATCCGGCGGCGACGATGCGGGTGGAGACCTGGTCGGGCAAGGAGCGTTCGGGCCGGGACCCGAACGGCCCGTCGGGGTACCGCGCCGTCGCGACGCAGGAGCTGGTCGACCTTCTGGTCGGCGCCGGTGACCTGGCGCTGCTGGCTGAGGTGCGGTTCGCGCGCCACGACTACTCGTCCACCATGCGCGGCCGTGACCGCGACGACGATCGGGGACCTGACGATGAGTACGTCCGCTTCTTCCTCTACACCCCCGGGGACGGCTGGCGGGACTACCGCGGCGATCCTGTCGCTGGGTGAACGGATCGCCGCGACAATTGATGGCGACGATGTGCTGGCCCGGTGGATGGCGCACTACCTCGCTGAACGCCTGCACGGCCTGCCGGAGTTGGAGGGCGCTGTACGGGCCGCGGCCGAGGCCGAGGTCGCCGGGCTCGTCCTGCAGTTCTGGCAGCAGCGGGCTCAAGGCTTCTTCGGCGGTAACCCGGTTGCTGCCCTGGATGCGATCGAGCGGACCCTCAAGCGGCTGGACCCGCAACGTCCCCCATGGGCGTTCCACGGCGGCTTCCGGGGCGGTCGCCCGCCGGAGGAGGACGACCTCGAGGTGGCGCCGCTGCTGCGCTGCGCCGAGGGCATCGACCGGCTGTCGGGGGACGTGGTCCGCGAACTGCTGGTCGCGGCGGCGGCCGAGGCGGTGGGGGCCGAGGCCCCGTGGGTTACGGCTGTCCTCGCGGCGGGGGTGCCGGGGCCGGACCGCTGGCTGCAGCGGCTGCTCGACGGCGAGGAGCCCTGGGATCCGCAGTCCGAGCAGTCGTTGGAGCGCCTGGCGGAGGATGCAGACCGGCTGGCGGGGCTGCTGCGGCAGCTGGGCGTACTGCTGCGCCCGAGCGGGGCGGCGCGATCCCGAGGCGAAGGTCGGGACGGGGTCCGTGGTCTGGTCAGGGGAGCGGGCGACGGCCCGAGACCCGCTCGAGACCGGGCTAGGAGCGGGGTCGCGCGGGTCAGCCGATCGATTCGGGAGCGGGCGCAGCGAAGGCCTGAAGACAGGTGAGATCGTCGGGCCCCACGCGGCCGAAATCATGCTGCCGTCTGCGCGGAGGAAGCCGAGCGGGAGCAAACCGATCTGGGTAGCCGTGGCCCCACGGGTTGTCTCGGTATCGATCGTTTTGCCGCGGCCGCTGGTAGAGCGGCGCGTGCTGTTCCTCGGACCCGTGTCCGACAGCTACGTGCCCCGAGGTGTCTCAGGACGGGTGAGGCGAGGGTGGTTCGCGATCAGCTGAGGCGGCCGCGCGGACGGCGACCTCGAGCGTCTGGAGCTCCACCTGGTGCGTGTGTGCGCGGAGGGTCGTGAGCGAGATTGTGGCCTGGCCCAGGTGAGCGAGGACGCTGCGGGGAAGGACGTACCACTCCCACTGGGAGACATCAAGCGGGTCGTAGGCGTCGTGGGTGAGCGCGGTCTGCACCCCGAAGACGTAGACCTCGGCGTTGTACTGCCGACCAGCGGGGTCGTAGCCGCTGCGCGGGTTGTACGGGGTGCCCTTGAGGCCGGAGAACGTGATGCGGCTCAGGTGACGCTGCTCCCAGGCCTGCAGGTAGGCGGAGCTCTTGACCTCGATCCGGATGTCGTCGAGCAGCACGTCGTACTCGGCCCACTCGATCCGCTGCGGATTACTGATGGCGAGGGCTCGGGCGACGAGGAACTCCGCCAGGTAGCCGCGGGCGTTGTTCATCCGCGGGTCTCCGAGGGCGAAGCGCCAGAACTCCCGTACTGATGCCTCAAGCCCGGTGAAGCGTTCCTCCCCGCTCAAACGCTCGATGGACGACGGGGTGATCCACGCCTCGTCCTCGTCAGGCACGCTCACCACCAGGGCTGGCAGTGATCGAGTCGCGCAAGGCGCGCTTGACGCTGGAGGCGCCGACCCCGAGGAGGGCGGCGATGTCGTCGTAGGGCTTGCCCTCGGCGCGCATCTGCCGCGCATGGGCGATCCGGTCCGGCGTCATGACCGTCGGACGACCACCGAGCCGCCCGCGCGCCTTGGCAGCCGCGAGTCCGGCGCGGGTCTTCTCGCTGATCTGTCGCCGCTGCATCTGCGCGAACGCCGCCACGATGTGGAAGAACAGCTCACCGCCGTGATCCGTGGTGTCAAACGGCTCGGTCAGGGACTTGAACTGGATCCCCTGCTCCCGCAGCCGGCCCACGATCTCGATCAGGTCCCCCACCGAGCGGCCGAGCCGATCGGTGGAGTACACCGCCAGAACGTCGCCCGGGTTCAAGTAGGCCAGGCAGGCCTGCAGTTGCGGCCGCGCGGTCGTGGAGCCCGACAGCTTGTCGGTGAAGATCCGAGCAGCCCCCGCCTTCCGGAGGGCGTCGAGCTGCGAGTCGAGGTTCTGATCGACCGTCGACACCCGCGCGTACCCGATCACGTTGCCCACCGGCCACTCCCCCGTCTCACCGACTCCGACTGCTCGACCGCAAAGGTACAGGTACGGGTTCTGGCCGGTTTGATTCCGGTCACGGGTTTTGGCCCACGGCCCGGCCCGTACTTCCGGGGGCCGCTACAGCAGCTCGAGCGGGAGGTCACAAACGATCGTTAGTGGACGACCGCGAGGTCACTGCTGACTTCGTTGCAGCGCGCGGAGACGGAGGTTTTGAGACAGGCAGCGAGACAGGCCAGCAACTGCGCCGAGCACTCCTCGTCTCAGATGCATACCGCTGAGACAGATTCTCAGCTAGCCGAGGTTCGGGTTGGACGAGCCGGACCTCCTCACGCTCCCTACGCTTCGGCTGTGACCAACGCCGTCCCGTTCGTTCATCACTTCGCCGTGATCGCTTCCGACTTTGAGGCGAGCGAACGGATCTTCACCGCCGCGCTGGGAGCACTCGGGGTCGAGGCGCTTCACCGAGCAGACGGAGTTGCGGAGTACTGGCGCCCGGAGGAGGACCGGCTCTCGTTCTCGCTCGAGCGGGCGCGCCACGACACCTCCGTCACCCGACGGGTTCACGTCGCCTTCGCCGCGGAGGATCGGGCGGGAGTCGATCGCTTCCACGCAGCCGCCGTCTCGGCCGGCGCTGTCTCCAGGCACGCGCCCCGGTTCTGGCCCGAGTACCGCGCCTACTGCGCCTTCCTTCGGGACCCTGACGGCAACAACATCGAGGCACTCCACAAAGAAGGTGACGACTGACGTCTCACGAACCTGCTGCTGAGACCTCCCCCTCTGGCACGGAGCGCAGTCAGGAGGGTTCTCTCGCGCGCTCGTGGCTTGGATCAGGATCCCGCCCGATGCACCGCATAGACGGTCATCCCAGGGCCAGAAGGGCAGAACTGGGGCGCTGCACCGTCACGCGGCTCGGCATTGACAGCGGTCACAACATCGCCAGGCTTGGCGATAAGCCGACCCTGTTCATCCAGTAGGGCAAGGGCGTCATTGGCGGAGTACCGCTCCGCGAAGAGCAGGTAGATCCGGTCTTCGCTCTGGCTGCCGCTCGGGTCTAACCAGAAGCACGCGTGATCCTGCGATCGGCTCGCCCCCAAGCGGCCCGTCATCGCGGAGGAATCCCCTCCCCTCACCGGCGCCACCACCTCAACTGACGCCACCTCCAGCCGGCTACCCCGACCAGTTGCGTAGCCCAGAACCACCAGAGCGGCAACCGCAATCAGACCCAGAAGCACGACAACGAACCGCCCAGCCTTCCTGGTCACGACACCCTCCTCACAGACACCCGCAGCAACTCTCCCGCCCACCAAGCAAGCCCATGACCTGGAGACACATCAAGGATGTGTGCGTGCAACACCGGCCTGTCTCACTTTGCTGGGTATGAGACGCCTCGTTCTCCTGGGCTTCCGTCACTCCTTGGTGAGCTCCGGGTCGACCGTCAGTGCAGCGCGGGCTCGAGGGCCTGCGTCAGCAGCGCGTCCTGGGGCGCCGCGTCTCGTCCTCGATCGGCTCGGCGCTCGAGCAGTTCGAGGACCACGGGCAGCAGCTCCGCTGCGGCCTCGCGATAGACCGCGGGACCGTCCGCGGCGTCGACGTCCTGGAGCGCGACCGGCGGGGGCTCGGCGACGAGGACCTGGTCGTGCCGGTCGGCGATCCGGCGGAGGAGCCGCGCGATCTGCGCAGCCCGCGAGCGCCCGAGCACGGCGAGCGGCTGCATGCCGAGCAGCCGCGGCACCCCGACGAGCACGACGCCGGCGTCGGAGGTCGACTCGATCCTGCGCAGCATGAGTTCGATGCCCGCGGTCCAGCGCGAGCGCAGCAGCATCGTCGCGGCTTCGATGAACGTCGGCGTCCAGACGACGAGGTCGAACGTGTGCGCTCCTGCGGGCCCGAGGGAGCCGGCGAGCTGGTGGAGCCGCACCGAGTGCTGGGCTCGGTTCTCGACGATCACTCCGCGCCCCGTCCGCACATGCAGCAGGCGAGCGAGCGCTCCGTCGAGCGCGTCCGCTCGAGAGGCGGCGCCGAACCCGATCGAGTACTCGCCGCCGACCAGCAGCACGCGGATCGGGTCGCTGCCAGGCACTCGGACCTCGGACTCCTCCGGCACGGCCCGCGCCGTCGGAACCTGGGTGAGCGCTCTGCCCTCGGTCCGCAGCAACGATCGACGTCCGCGACGCGTGCTGAGCTCAGCGAGCCAGCCGGAGGCACGACGCCTCGACCCACGAGGAGGCGGCTCTGCACTGCGGGACGGATCGAGGTCGTCCTCGGCCGATCGCATCGCGAGGCGCTCCAGCACCTCGGCGGCCTCGCGGAGGAGGTCGTCGTCGAGGATCTCGGCGGACCGGTCCGAGCGCTGTTCGGCGAGCCGCTCCTGCAGCCCTGCGGCGATCACCTCGGCCCACGCCGCGTACGCCTCGGGCGACCCCGTGGGACGACTGCTGCTGTTGACCATGCCGGGCATCGGCACGAACACGGCTCGCCGGTTGCGCGCGACGGTCTGCGCCGTCAGCTCGTTGAGTCGAACCGCGTGACGGGCGATGAGACGACGCAGCGGCAGCAGCGTGCGGAGAGCGCCGAGCAGATCCGTCGGCGGGATGCCGACGACGGCGATCGGTACGAGCAGGCCGTCCGGCATATCGCTGTCGAGCTTGGCCATCAGGCGGCTCGTGGCCCGCACCCAGGAGCTCGTACGGGTGAGCCGCATGGCGTCGCTGAGACCGAACGCGACCACGATCGCGTCCCAGCGGTCCGTCGCGCGCGTGCCGAGGAGCTCGTTCGCGCGCGACATGGTGGCCCCCACCTCGCTGAGCTGCTCGATGTCGACCGGTCGTTCCATGCGAGCCTGCAGCGCACGACGCAGCGACCCCATGAGCGCCAGGCTGTGCGTCTGCACCCCCCACCCCGTCGTGATCCCCGAACCGACGATGAGGACCCGCATGGCACCGACGTGCCCGCTCGCCTCGACCGTCGCGCCCGACGCGTGCACCTCGAACGCGGTCATCACTTGACCATGATGTGCTTTCGCCAACTGGCGCACGATTGCAAGGACCATCGACCAACCCCACCCGTGGGAATACCGTTATTCCCACGATTTCAAACATGTCGAACGAGGAACAGGTCCCTGTCCGGGGCTGCTCGATACTGCGCATCTCTGAGAACGAATTCGCGGCCACGGTATGAATCGTCCTTTCGACGCCGCAGCGGAATGGCGGAATGCCATCGCGAGGACTGCATCGCGCGACGCACAGGACGGGGATGAGAGGTTCGGCGCATGCGCACGCCGCCCGCCTCCCCGTCCTCCTCGCGACGCTCGCTGGGTCGCAGGGACGTCACGGAGTGGCGCTCGCGGAGCGGCCAGCGCCTGCTCGAGGCGCAACGACGTCTGGCGGCTCGCCGCAACGAGCCCGCAGCCATCGCGACGACGCTCGCCATCGGCGGCGCCGCCGCGGTCGCAGGAGTCTGGGCGACGACGTTCCTGTACGACGCCGTCGCCGACCAGGACGGGATCGCCCGACTCGACCGTCCCGCCCTGGCCATGGCGAAGCGGCTCCGCGGTCCGCTGCCCGACGGCGCCGCCGCCCTCACCGCGCACCTGTTCGGTCCGATCGGCATGCCGGCCCTCGCCGCCGTGGCCGGCGCTGCGCTGTCCCTGCGAGCTCGCGACCCGCTTCCGCTGATCACCGTGGCGGCCGCGGGCGCGGGCTCCCTGCTGATGACCCTGGGCGGGAAAGGCGTCGTCGACCGGCACCGGCCGCCCCGGCGCGACGCCATCCCGCCCTTCGAGCACTCCCCCTCGTTCCCCAGCGGCCACACGTTGAACGCGACGGTTGTCGCCGGCACGGTGGCCTACCTGCTCATGCTCGAGCAGCGCGAGAACGCCCCGCAGATCCTGACTTCCGCCGCGGCGACCGCCGTGACCGCCTCGGTGGGTCTCAGTCGAGTGCTCCTGGGCGCCCACTGGTTCACGGACGTGCTCACCGGTTGGGCGGCCGGGGCCGGGTGGCTCGCGACGGTCGTGACTGCGCATCGACTCCACCTAACCCTCAGCCCCTCCGCTCCGGACGGGCGATGACCCCGGTCCCGGCATGCGGTCCGTCTCACTCCCTTGCTCGCGAGACACCTCGCTCGTTCAGCACGCGGGACCTCCACCTATGAAGGCGCGGCGACCCCGGTCGACGACGACCTCCTCGAGCCTGCTGCCGCGCCCAACGCGGTTTCAATCTGCACGCTTGGCACGTCGCGAGATCGCGGGGGCAGAGTGGCCCGTGACCGATGACGATCCGCCGAGCGCCAAGGCGACCCTGCACGTCATGGTCGGACTGCCCGGCTCCGGGAAGACAACGCTGGCGAAGCAACTGGAACGCCAATACAACGCCGTCCGGCTCACCAAGGACGACTGGCTGATGACGCTCATGGCACCGCCGATCTCGACAAAGAGCGACTGGCCGTGGAGAGACTGCTCTGGGACCTCGCAGCCCGCCTGCTCTCGCTCGGCGTGGACGTGGTCCTCGACTACGGGCTCTGGGCACGAGCAGAACGCGACGACTACCGGGCACGAGCGAAGGCGCTCGGGGCGCCCGCCGAGTTCTGCTTCCTCGACGCTCCACCCCAAGAGCTCGAGCGTCGACTCGAGGCGCGCAAACGCTCCGGTCAGCCACTGGACGTACCAATCAGCTCCGCACTTACCTACCGAGATTCGAGCCACCAGACGCAGACGAACTCCCCGGAGTTTGACTTGCCGCTCATGTCTCAAGCCCCTGCTCGTGAGACGTCTCACTCCCCTGGTCCCGAACCCCTTGTTCTCCCGCGAGATCGCGCCCGTCTGGTGGAACTACCCGGTCTGGCTGGTCACCTCGGCCCTCTCCGGCTTGCTAATCGCAACTTATGTGCGACTCGGCGACGCGGCTGAACTTCCCGCAGCAGAGCCGGATCGCACGGTTCGCGGCGGGCGACTGGGCATGGCGGGCGGGCTGCTTGCCTGGTTCGCCGTCGGATGCCCGGTCTGCAACAAGCTCGCTCTGCTGGCACTCGGTTACACCGGAGCGATCACCTGGTTCGCTCCAATCCAGCCGTTACTCGCGATCGGCGCACTCGTACTGGCAGGCCTTGCCGTCGTGGTGCGGCTCTCAGGGCAGGTCGCCTGCCCTGTGCGGCCCGCCTCGGACCGCGTCGTCCGCTGAAGCAACCGCGATGCTGCGACCGTCCGACCCGGTGCACGGCAAGGCGTGGATCGTGACGGACGCGCGGCAATCTCGCCAGCATCTCGTCGGGTAGGCGAAGCGACCGCGCTGCGGCAGTTCATGATTCGGACCCCGGTGGACGACGAGGAGCCGCGCCATGGGAGTCCGGCGCAGTCGAGGATTCAGAATCATGGCGGCGACGAACGGGGCGGGCTGGCCGACGCGCCGGCGGGACCGTGAAGGGGCGTCTGGCGCGGTTGCTCCGCGTAGTAACCCATCATCGGGTTATGGCGAAGTGACGCTCATTCGCCAAGCAACGCCGGGAGCAGAAGCAGCACCGTCGGCACGACCACAAGGCCGACCGCTCCAGCCCCGACGCCGTACCGAAATAGCGGGGAGAGCGTCCGGCCCGGCTGCTCGAGCCGAGAGATCCGCCGCTGCAGCGAGACCGGGTCGGCTGCCGGCAGCGCAGGTGGACGCGGAGCGGTATCCCCTCGCGTGCCCGCGGCGACGACGCCGATGGCGTGCGCCAGCGTCGTCGTCGCGGCGGTGGTTCGCGCCCGATCGTCCGCGACCATCTCGATGAGCAGCCCCACGGCGTCCTGCGCACGGTTCGCGACGGGGAACCACGGCAGAGCGACGCGCCACGCGCGAAACGCCACGAGCACGACGTCGTGGTGCTGGCGCAGATGTGCCCGCTCGTGCAGGACGACTGCGTCCACTTCCTCGGGTGCGAGCAGCTCGAGCAGCCCCGCCGACAAGACGGTTACCCGCTGCGCGCTGCCGGGCAGGCAGTACGCCACCGGGGCGGGCGTGTCGAGCAGACGAGTGCGCGGCACGTCCGGCAACGGGGTCGACAGCAGCAGCAGCAGGTCGAGGTGCCGCTGCCGCTGCTGCTGCACCTGCACGCCGGTGACGAGCAGATTGAGCAGCAAGTGCGCGCCGAGCAGCAGCGCCGCGCTCACGCCGACCAATGACAGCAGACTCGCCCCGCTCGGCAGTGCCCCGACGACGACCGACTGCACCAGCACAGATGCCGCCTGCAAAAGATGGTCTCCGTAGGGAGCGAGCCCTGCGGTGAGCAGGGCGCCGATCAGAGACAGCACGCCCGCCAGAGCAATCGCCTGCCACAGCACGAGCGCCTCGACCGGAGCAACATCGACCCATCGCGCCCGGGCCAGCGCCAACGGCACGGGCCAGGCAAGCGCGACCGCGAGCAGCCCGAGCAGTGCCGAGGCGAGCAGCACGCCGCTGGTCAGTCCGTGCCGAGGAGGCGACGCAGCTGCGCCGTCTCGTCCGGCCCGGCCTGCCCGACAAAGCGGGCGAGGGCGGCTTGTCGGTCCGGTGCGGAGCCGAGGGCCTCGTGCATCAGGTCGGCGACGTGCTCATCTCTCGATCGAGCCGCAAAAAAGCGGTGCGGGCGCCTGGAACGGTCACGGCGCACGAACTGCTTCCGCTCCAGCCTGGTCAGCACCGTCAAAACGGTCGTGAGCGCGAGCGCAGGACGCTCGTGCTGTGCGCCGAGTCGGTCGCGCAACTCCTTGGCCTCCAGCGGCCCGGGTGCGCTCCACAGCTGCTCGAGGACCTCACGCTCAAGATCACCCAGCGACGCCACGCCCACCACCCCCTCTTCTACGCGCCGTAGAAAAGAGGTATTCTACGAGCGGTAGAAATCTTGGCACGGGAAGCGCGGTGATGGATCCACTTCTGATCGCACGGTGGCAGTTCGGCATCACCACCGTGTACCACTTCATGCTGGTGCCGCTGACAATCGGCCTCGGGCCGATCCTCGTGCTGCTGCAGTGGCGGTGGGTGCGAACCGGCGATGTCCGCTGGTACCGCGCCGTGAAGTTCTGGGGAAAGCTCTACCTGATCAACTTCATCCTGGGCGTGGCGACCGGGATCGTGCAGGAGTTCCAGTTCGGGATGGCCTGGAGCGCCTACAGCCGCTTCGTCGGGGACGTGTTCGGCGCTCCCCTGGCGATGGAGGGGCTGCTCGCCTTCTTCGTCGAGTCGACGTTCCTCGGCCTGTGGATCTTCGGCTGGGGCCGGCTGCCCAAGCGCGTGCACCTGGCGACCCTCGCGATGGCGGTCGCCGGATCGGTGCTGTCGGCGTACTTCATCATCGTCGCCAACTCGTGGATGCAGCACCCGGTCGGCGTGCAGCTGGTCGACGGGCGGCCCGTGATGACCGATGTCGTCGCGGTACTGACCAACAACACGGCCCTGACCGCATTCGCGCACACCATGGCGGGATCCCTCGCCGTCGGCGGCGCCTTCCTGCTGGGCATCGCCTGGTACCACCTGTGGCAGCGACGCCGGGACGGGATCGACTCCGTGGGGCTGGACGGTCGGGTGGTCGTCGGGGAGGATCCGACGATTCGCGGCCGGGATCGCGCCGACCACGCGGTCTGGATCACCTCACTGCGGATCGGCGCAGTGATCGCGGTGCTCGGGTTCGGGGCGGTGGCGATCACCGGGGACGCGCAGGGCAAGCTGATGTTCGTCCAGCAGCCGATGAAGATGGCGGCAGCCGAGGCTGCCTGCCATAGCGGCACGAGCTTCTCCGTGCTCACCATCGGCGACCCGGGCGCCACGGACTGCTCCGGGATCACCTACTCCCTGGAGGTGCCGGGGGTCCTGTCCTTCCTCGCCAACGGCGACTTCACCACCCCGGTCCGCGGCGTCGACGAACTGCTCCCCCAGTACCAGCGCGACTACGGCACCACGGTCCCGGACTCACCGATCTACGGCGCCGCAGCAGGTACCCCGGTGGACTACGTGCCGATCATGCCGGTCACCTACTGGGGCTTCCGTCTCATGATCGGCTTCGGCGGGGTTGCAGCGTTCGCGGCCGCGGTGGCCCTCTGGCTGACCCGAAAGGGCACGGTGCCGGCCGCGAAGCCGGTCATGCAACTGGCGGTAGCGGGCATCCTGGCCCCATTCGCAGCGAATGTCGCCGGCTGGGTCTTCACCGAGATGGGCAGGCAGCCCTTCGTCGTCGCGCCCAACCCGACGCCCGGCGGCATCGACGGGGTCTTCATGTTCACCGCAGCAGCGGTGTCCCCCGGCGTCAGCGCCGCTGAACTAATCACCTCCCTGGTCGCGCTGGGCGCGATCTACGCGGTTCTGTTGATCGTGGAGGTCGTCCTGCTGGTGCGATACGTCCGTGGCGGGGTCGCCGCGGCCCTGCCCGAGTTCGACCATGACGACGACAGCGACCAACCGCGACGCGACGACGTGCTCGCGTTCGCCTACTGACGGGCTAGGAGCCTTCTCGTGGAGACCGCACTGCCCGTCATCTGGTTCGGGGTCATCGCGCTGCTATGGACGGGGTACCTGCTGCTGGAGGGCTTCGACCTCGGCGTGGGCATGCACATGCTGCTCACCGCCCGGTCCGGTAAGGAGCGCCGCGCGATGCTCAACACCATCGGTCCGGTCTGGGACGGCAACGAGGTGTGGCTGATCACCGCCATCGGCGGCACCTTCGCCGCCTTCCCGTCCTGGTACAGCACGCTGCTGTCGTCCACGTACCTGCTGGTGCTCGTCGTGCTCTTTGGCCTGATCGTCCGCGCGGTGGCGATCGAGTGGGCGGGCAAGGGGCGCACCGACCGTTGGCGCCGCGGCTGGGACACTGCGATGTCGCTGGCCTCCTTCATCGTCGCCTTCGGCATCGGCGCCATGCTCGCCCTGACCACGCTCGGTCTGCCGATCGACGCAGCGGGCGAACGGGTCGGCGGCGCCTTCGCCTGGGCGACACCGGCGGCCCTACTCGGCGGCCTCGCCGCGGTCGGCTTCGCGCTCGCTCACGCGTCGAACTTCCTCGCCCTGAAGACCGATGGCGCGGTCCGGCACCGCGCCGGCTCCTTCTCGGCCCGGATTGCGCCCGGCCTGCTCGTACCCATGCTCGTGTGGGCGGCGACCGTGCAACTCGCTCATGGACGGGGCTGGACCTGGCTGACGCTCGGCGTGGCGCTGCTCGCCGGCGTCGGCACCTGGTGGGCTGCAGGGCGACGACGCGAGGCGGCAGCCTTCCTCGGCACCGCGCTGCTGCTCGTCGCCTCGACGGTGACGGTGTTCGGCAGCGCCTTCCCCGTGGTCCTGCCCTCTTCCGTGGATCCCGCCGCGAACCTGACCGTGTGGAATGCCGCCGCCTCGCCGTACGCGCTCGGCGTGCTGACCGCCGTCGCGGCGTTCGGAGTTCCGCTTGTCATCGGCTATCAGGCGTGGAGCTACTGGGTGTTCCGCCGCCGCCTCAGCGCCGATTCGATTCCCGAAGCACACGTCTTCGCCGCCGCTGTACGGCGCAGATGAGTGCTCAACCGTCGCCCCTGGCCGCGCTGCGCACGCTCCGGCCGCTGGAGCGGTACCTGCTGGGCGCCGCCGGAAGCGTCCGGGCCGCGGGCCTGGTCCTGGTAGCCGAGGGGATCGCGTCGGCAATCGCCGGCGTCACCGCCGACGGCTCCCCATCGAGGGGCGCCCTCGTGATGACCGGGGTGGGCGTGCTCCTGCGTGTCCTCGCGGCCTGGGCCACCCCGGCGATCGCGGCGAGGGCCGCCGCCGCCGCCAAGCAGCGGCTGCGCGCCGAGCTGCTGCCCGCGCTCGTACGCCGTCCCGCCACACGGCTGGGCTCCCGTTCCATGCTGGCCACCGACGGGCTGGACGACCTCGACGACTACGCGGCCGAGTACCTGCCCGCCCTGCTCGCCTCCGTCACCGTCCCGCCGCTGGTCGGGCTGGTCATTCTGGCCTCGGATCCGCTGTCCGCGCTGATCCTCGTCTGCACCGTACCGCTGGTTCCCATCTTCGCCGCGCTGATCGGACTGCACACCCGCGACCGGGTCGCCACCGCCATGGACGCCCTGGACCGGCTCGCCGACCACCTCCTCGAACTCGCTCGAGGACTCCCCGTCCTGGTCGGACTGAGCCGTCTGGAGCAGCAGACCGCCGCCTTGGACCACATCGCCGAGGACCAGCGCCGAAAGACCAGCGCCGTGCTGCGCACCGCATTCCTGTCCGCCCTCGCCCTCGAACTCGTCGCCACCTTGTCCGTCGCGGTGATCGCCGTGGTGATCGGCCTCCGGCTCCTCAGCGGCGACCTGACGCTGGCGGTCGGGCTGGCGGTGCTGCTACTGGCGCCGGAGGTCTTCGGTCCGCTCCGCGACGTCGGAGCCGCCTTCCACCAGTCCGAAGCCGGGCTCGAGTCCCAGCGTCGAGCCCAGCACCTGATCGACACCAGTCCCCGCCCGGACCTGCGCCACGGGAAGCGGGCACGGGTCCGCACCACTCGCCTCTCGGTCACCCACGCCGGCCGTGCCGTCGCTGCGGTCCGCGAGCTGAATCTCGACGTCGCGCCCGGCTCCATCGTGCTGCTGGCAGGGCCGAGCGGCTCGGGCAAGTCGAGCGTGATCGACGTGCTCGCCGGCCGAGGTGCCGCGCTCGACCCGCAGGCGTCGGTTCTGGGGCAGATCGAGGTCGAAGCCGACGATGTCGCCTATCTGCCCCAGCATCCCCGCTGGTCGGCGACCACCCTGCGCGGCGAGCTCGAAGGCTTCGGCGCGGACCCCACCACCGCCATGCAGGTGCTCTCCACACTCGGGCTCGCCGCTCTCGCCGACGCCGATCCCGCTAGCTGCAGCCCGGGTGAGGTCCGCCGGCTCGCACTCGCACGGGTCCTCGTCCGCGTCCAAGCCGGCGCCCGCACCGTCCTGCTCGACGAGCCCACCGCGCACCTCGACCCCGCCTCGGCCGAGCAGGTCAGAACGCTGCTGGTCGACCTCGCACGGACCCGAGGCTGCGCTGTGATCCTCGTCAGCCACGACCCTCTGACCGGCGCTCTCGCGGACAGGAGCGTCGACCTCGCTGCGACGCACTGCACGGGCGAGAAGCCGGAACACGGGCCCAAGGGCGCGGCGGCCACAGCGCGGGAACATCGAGCCGTGCCCGTCGCCACCGGGTCCGCTTGGCGGGCACTGCTGGTGATCGTTCGGTCGGCCGCTGGACAATTCGCCGCGGCGACGCTGCTCGGGGCAGCGGCGACCGCATCCTCGGTCGCACTGCTCGGCGTCTCGGCGTGGCTGATCGTGCGCGCTGCGGAGGAGCCGGGCATCACCGCTCTTTCAATCGCGATCGTCGGGGTGCGTGGGCTGGGCATCGGCCGCGCCGTACTGCGCTACGCCGAACGGCTGACCGCCCACGACGCCGCGCTGCTGGCTGTCAGCCGGCTCCGCAACCGGCTGTGGCTCGCCACCGCGCGCCAAGGTCCGATCGGCCGCGCCGCCACCGCGCCGACCGTTGCGATTCAGATACTGGTCCTCGACCCAGACCGTGCCCGTGACGGTGTGATTCGCACTGCGGTGCCCGCCCTGACCGCCGCCGCCGCGCTTCTCGGAGGAGTGGTCGCTGTGACGGCCCTGCTCCCTGCAGCCGGCTTCGTCGGCGCGCTGCTGCTCGTCGCTGGTGGGCTGCTCGCCGTCTGGGGCTTCATCAGGGCGGGGACGATCGAGCGGACAGCCGCGACAGCCCGGTCGGCAGCGGTCGCCGCCACCGCCGGGCTGCTGGCGGCCGCCGACGACCTGGCAGCCAACGGGGCCGCTCGTCGGGCCGTCGCGACCGCTCTGAGCAGCGCTGCTGCTGCCGACAGCGCCTCGGCGCGTCTTCGACGCCTCGGCGGCGTCCTAAATGCGATCGCTGTCCTGATCACCGGCACGGCGGCGATCGGTCTTCTACTCTCTGCTGTCGCCGCCGGCACGGTTCCCCCGGCCGGGGTCGCAGTGCTCGCCCTGCTGCCGCTCGGGCTGACGGGTCCGCTGCAACAACTCGCCTCAGCCGCGTCGAGTTGGCCCCTCCTCGCTCGCACACTGGCACGCGTTGATGCGGCCTCCGCCGTGCCTGCATGGGCACCCGATAGCGGTCCGGTGGGTCAGCTGGATCCCGTGGAGGAGGTGCGGCTGGAACGCCTTTCAGCCACCTACCCGGGCGGCGAGCCGGTCCTGCAGGACGTTTCAGCTTCGGTCCGTCGCGGCGAGCACCTGGTCGTCACCGGTCCGTCCGGCAGCGGCAAATCGACGCTGCTCGCCCTCCTGCTGCGCTACCTGGACCCCTCGGCGGGGGCGGTGCTGCTCAACGGCATCGACGAACGGCGCATCGCTCCCCACGCTATCCGGCGCCGAGTCGCCTGGTGCCCGCAGGAGGCGCACCTCTTCGACTCCACCATCCGCGGCAATCTGCTGCTCGGCATCCCGCCCGGCGAGCACGTCGAGGAGACCGCCCTCATCGGCGTGCTCGAGCGCGCCGGACTCGCCGACCTACTCGACACCCTTCCCGCCGGCCTCGACACCCCCGTCGGTCCCGGAGGGTCCTGGCTCTCGGGCGGCCAACGTCAACGCCTAGCCGTCGCTCGCACGATCCTCACCGGCGCGGACACGATCCTGCTCGACGAACCCACCGCTCATCTCGATCGGCTCGGCGCCGAGGCCCTCGTGCACGACCTCACTGCCGCCCTTCACGAGCAGATCCTCATTACCGTCACCCACGACTTCTCGCTTCTCCCACACGGGACAGCGCGACTTCGCCTGCCCGGAACCTTCGAACGTGCGTTGCGGTCAGCAGGGCCAAGACTCGCCCTGCGGGATGACCTCGACCGCGCCCGCGGGCATCCTTTGCAGTAGCGAGCAGGAGCTGCAGAACATCAACAGTGCTTCGCTCAGGCCCCTGCCCGGCGCCCAGGGCAGGAGACGATGACGCGCGGACTGTGGAGCCTCGTACGCGCACGCGGCTTCGACGAGTGGCGGAGGACTATCTCGTCCCGAGAAGGCGCTACCGGCACCCGAGTAGGTCGTGGGTCTTCCTCGGCGTCGCGAGTGTGGCTTATCGGAGGCCGGGAGCTGTCGCGATCGTCGTTGCTGCGGTGTCGGTGCGGACGACACGAATCTGCCGGATGTCAGTGACACTCACAGACGTCGCGCCGGTAATTCGCACTTGCGGTCGTGCTGCCGCGGACCACGTCGCAGCGGTCTCGGAGCGGCCTGCGCTGCTGTCGATCTGAAGGACGAAGGTCCCGGCGGTCGGAAGGTCGTCGAGCTCGAGGTTGATCGCGGTGCCCCAGGGTTTCGTCACGAGTACTGCGTCGCCGGTGACGGCCGAGGCGCCCGTGGCGGTGAACGCCGTCCGAGGAGCGGCCGTACCGCTGCCGAGCACGACCGCTCCGGTCACGGCTGCAGCCAACGCGATGGTGCTCACGGCGGCGACACCCGCACGGCGCTGCCACCGTTTCCGACCAACGGAGCGCCCTGCCTTCAGCAGCCGGGCTCTGGCCGCCGGATTCGGTGCGCGACTCGGCTCAAGGTCCGCAGTGCGCAGCAGCGCTGGGATGCCGGCGACGGCCGCCAAATCGGTGCGGCACCGGCCGCAACCGGCCAGGTGGACCTCATAGGCAGCACGGTCGGTGCTGGCCAGGCCGCCGAGCACATACGCGCCGAGGTCGTGGTGCGGATCGTCCAGGGTCATCGAGTCACTCCCAGTTCGTTGAGCACGCCCCTGAGGGCTTTCAACGCGTAATAGCTGCGGGACTTCACCGTCCCGGCCGGGATGCCCAGCAGGACTGCGGTCTCCGCGACGCTCCACCCGTCGTAAAAGAGCAGTCGAACGACGGTGCGGTGGTCGTCCGACAACCGCTCTAGCTGTACCCGGTCAGGACGTTGGTGTCAGGCGGCTGACGGGTGGGTGACCTCCGAGGGCTGAGTGGCGTCGTCGAGTGTTGTAGTGCTCGAGCCATGGTGCAAGGGCGTCTCGGCGAGCCTCCTTCGGAGACGTAAGCCTCTGCGCTCGGCAAGTGGAGTCGGGGCCAGCGTTCAGCGGTACTGCGTCCGATCGAGTGAGGCGTCGTAGCAGGACCGGTCGAGGTTGGTGTTCCAGATCCGGCGCGGCGCGGTTGGTCGGAGGTTGCCGCCGGACGCGGCTCGCTCTTCGCGAGCTCGGGAGTTGAACCAGGAGACCGTCTCGATGCGCGCGTAGCGGGCGGGATCCAACCCGCGGAAGTCGTAGACCTCATCGAGCGCGGGTACGAGGTCGGTGTCACGAGACGCGAGGATGACGAGGTCGATGTCCGGCCTGGCCGCTTCGCGGACGCAGGCGAGAGCGCAGAGGACGTCGATGCCCTTCTCCTTCGGCCTACCGACCGGGATCTTTTTCCCGTTGATGTCGAGCACGGGATGGCCGTCTGCGCCGGTCTGGAAGCGGTACTTGAGGTCGCGCAGCTCGACGTTGGCGCCGGCGCGCCTCCATTCCGTTGCTTGGTCGAGGCAACGACGGTGCTGTTCCCAGTCATGGTCGACGTGGGGCAGTCCTCGAAACACGGTCACGCGAGCTAGGGATGCGTGCTCGTGGCCCGCTCGTTGGCGGGCGTTGCGCTCAGCGAGAGCTCGCCGCGCGAACAGCATGGGGTGGATGAGCGAGTCGTGAGCCTCACCGCGCGGGTTGAACACGTCACGCGCCGTGAGATGAACGTTCTGGTAGTCGATCACGAGCGACGTACGGAGCATCAACGTTCCTTGCAAGAAAAATCCCCGCCAATCCGGAGACGGCGGGGAGCAACGAAGCAAGTATCGGACTCTGCGCTGCGGGAGTCAAACGGCTTGACACCCCCGTCCAGGGCGCGGAGGTCCCCGTCCAGGGCGCGGGTCGTCTCGCGCAGAGCCGGTCTGTCCTCGCCCGATCGTGTCAGCCGGGGATGTTGCGCGGGTCGTTACCGGGCTGGATCGTGTCCTTGGCGCGGATCTTGCCGTCGCGGCCGTGCGTCACCATCTCGCCGCCGCCGTCGTTGCCGAGGATCGCGCGGGCTCGGGCCTGAGCCTCGGCCTGCGTGTCCGTGTGCGCGCTAACCCGCGTCGCACCTGGCTTCACCACGTCCCACCCGCCGTTCTTGCCCGGCTCGATGTGCCTGCTGTTCGCTCCCGCCACGGCAGTAGCCCTCCCCTTCTGGCAGCCGACCACTGCCACCCACCCTGTTTAACTTCCAAGACAGTTCTGCGCAAGCCTGCTTTTCAGCGGGTCGATGCGAGCGGCGTGCTGCTTATGGCACGATCGGCTCATGGAGAACGACGCCGACGTGTCGGTCGTGCTGCAGCAGCTCCGCGACGTGGTGTCGGCCGCGGGGCTTGACCGGCTGCTGCGGGATTTGGCGCGGCACGTGTGGCGCTCGAACCTGGACCGCCGGGAGCCGGCACTGGGCGACACGGCCCGACTGCTGGGCATGAACTGCTCGGAGAACCTCACCCAGCTGCTGCATGCCGCGCTGACCGAACCCGCTACTCGGATCGAGGGAGTCAAGGCGACCCTGACGCAGGGGGCGCTGCTGATCGAAGTCGGCGGTCACCGGTTCCGAGTGATCAAGGCGCCGGCTGGGTCGGGCCTGGACCCGCAGTGGCTGCGCGACTTCCGGTGGACACCTCGCCGCCCGTTGCGTTTCGAGATGGCCGAGACCAACGCACGCATCTACCCGGCGGTGGCCGGCTTCCCGGACCTCGAGCCGCTGCTGAGCGCCGAAGAGGTCGGCCTCGTCCGCGACGCCCGCGACCTGCACGATCATCTGTTCGTCTGGGCGGGGATCCCCGGCTCTCCGCCGCGCACGGCAGGGTGGCTGGCTACTCCCACCACCGCGGCCCCCAACTTCCTGGCCGTGGAGCCGTTATGGCTCGACTCGGGCGACGACACCGACCGGGCCGTGCCGGCCGCGCCGCAGCCACGCCCCGACACCGAGCCGGAGCTGACCCTCACGCTTCGGCAGCGCCCCGCGACCGGCACGGCGTGAGCATCCCGGTCGACCCTCGTCAACGTGCCCGCGCGCGCCGCGCCGCCGGCGTGGTGTCCGACTTCGACGGCGCCCGCCTCGCGCTCGGCCGACGCCTGCGCGGGATGCCCCGCACCCGACTTGCCGAGCAGGCCGAGGTCAGCGCCGCTGCCATCACCCAGTTCGAGCGCGGCGATGCCCGCCCCACCTCCCCGGTGCTCGCCGCAATCGCGCTGGCGCTGCAGTTCCCACGGGAGTTCTTCCTCCGCGGCGCCACGATCGAGCGCATCCCCACGAGCGCTGCGTACTTCCGGTCCCTGCGCAGCACCTCGGCACTCGTTCGCGACCAGGCCCTCGCGTTCGCCGAACTCGCCGCGGCGGTCGTGGAAGCGATCGAACAGTACGTCGAACTACCCGCCATCCGCGTCCCCACCCACCCGGTGGAGGAGCCGCAGAACCCGGACGACATCGCTGCGGCGGCGGCAGAGGCACGACGCGAACTCGGGCTCGGCGCCGGTCCAATCGGGCACGTCGTTCGCACGATGGAGGCAGCCGGCATAGTCGTGCTCGAGTTGCCCGAGGAGTACGACACCGCCCGTGGGCTCGACGCCTTCTCCAGCCGGCATTCGGCCCGCCCCGTCGCACTGCTGTCCGACAGCAAGCACGACAAGGCGCGGTCCCGCTTCGACGCCGCGCACGAGCTCGGCCACCTGGTGATGCACCCGGACGCTGAACCCGGTTCGAAGTTGATGGAGGACGACGCGCATGCGTTCGCCGCACAGTTCCTTGCCCCCGACGCCGAGCTCGTCCCACACCTGCCGACCCGGTTCGAGTGGGGGCCGCTGCTGGAACTGAAGCGGCACTGGGGTGTCAGCGTGAAGTCCCTCGCGTTCCGTGCGCATCGAAGCGGCCGGTGGAGCGATGCTCAGTACCGGCGGGCGATGCAGACCCTCGCCAGCGAAGGGCCGGGCGAACGCGGTGGGCTGGGCCCGCGGGAGGAACCAGCGATGCTCGGTCGTGCAGCCGCGCTGATCGAGGGCGCCGGGTGGGACCTCGACG
This sequence comes from Amnibacterium endophyticum, assembly GCF_042680685.1. Taxonomy (NCBI): domain Bacteria; kingdom Bacillati; phylum Actinomycetota; class Actinomycetes; order Micrococcales; family Microbacteriaceae; genus Amnibacterium; species Amnibacterium endophyticum. The sequence continues at coordinate 28,559 of NZ_JBHUEA010000020.1, forward strand.
ACATCGCCAAGTCCTGCCACCTGCCCACTGCCGCGGTCCGGCAGGTCATCACCGCTGGCACCGAACGCCGCCCCCGCCTGCAGCTCTAACGCCTCAAACTGCGCCCACCCTGACTCACGTACGTCCTGAACGTAGGGAGAGCGTCGCGGCTTCAGGGGCAAGACCCGCTTCACGGCCGAATGAAGGGACACCGCAATGCCGCGTCGCACACTCGGGCTCGAGCAGATCCAGGTCCGGCCGGGCCGGAACCGGAAGCACCGGCTCGCGCCTGACCTGAGTAACTTCGAAGGCGAGGACTTGCTGCAGCTCTTCTACGGGTTCTTCGCGCGCATGCCACCGGATCATCTCGTCGATGAACGCCGGAGCCGCTATATCCGGATCGACGACGTCCTCGCGAACGGCCGGGCCGTGACCGTGGTCGCGGAGTCCGGGTACTACGGCGATGCCGGCCAGACCATCGACGTGAAGACCCACAAGACCTCGCACACGCGAAGCCTCACTGAGTCGGCGACGGTGCGCACACGGTTGATGTTCGTGCTCCCTCCGAAGCAGCAGACGGGCCTGTTCCTCGTCGAGCGTCAGGGTCTCGTCGGCGCTGGCCACGATCTCATCGACGAGTTCCGGCGCGCCCTCACCGCGAAGTACGCGCAGCACTCCTTCGACACCGACAACGTGCTCTATCCGGACGCGTGGGCGCAGGGCGCCGAGCTGCTGGAAGTGGAGGCGGTTGCCTACAGCTACGCGCCGGATCTCGCGGACGGGCTCATGGCGAAGGGCGCACCGATCGGCATGCTGCGGCAGTCGCTGGTCCCGTCCCGAGGCGCCGGAGGTGTGCTGCCCAGCGCGTTGTATAAGGCACTGCGCACCCACCAGGTGAAGACGTCGCAACTGCTCGCGTTCCCGAACGGGGAGACAATCGACGACACGTTCGTGACCGTTCGCCGTGACGGCCAGAAGAAGACGTTCGCGCTCGACCACGATAAGTCGCCCTCGATCCGTGTCGAGATCACGAGCGAGGGCGAACGGCCGCTGACCGACACGCCGTTCATCCGGCGGTGTCAGAGCGAGGCGCGAGATTTCTACGAGACGCTCGGTGTGGAGTGGCGCGAGGAGTGGGCGGTCGGGACGTGGACGGACGAGCAGCGGTCGAGGACCCTCGCCCCGCACCGGCCGCAGGACGACAGCACGGCGTGACTTTCGGCCACTGGTCCACACTCCGGAACGCGACCAACGGCCGATTCCTGTGGCGCGAGATCGCCCTGCAGGTCGTCGCGCCCGTCGTGATCGCCGGCGCAGCACTAGTCGGGCACGTGCGGATCAACGACGCATCAGCAGTCACCAACGGCGCCTCGATCCTCTCGGGCTTCCTATTCGGGCTCGGCCTGTACGTCTTCCAACTCCGGGTGCAGATCGCACACGATCCGCAGGCGCCGGATCAGCCCCGCCGAGTGCTGCTCCCCCGTCTGATCGACGAGCTGTTCGTCAACGTGCTCTGGGCAGTCCTGGTCTCCTTCGCCCTCACCTTCACCGCTCTCGCCGTCGGTGCGACGCAGGGGCACGACAAGTCCGGCACCGTGATCCCTACCTCCCCGCTGGTCACCGCCGGCCTCGTGCTCCTCGCCTCCCATCTCCTCGCCGTGGTACTCATGTGCATCCGACGCACCCGTCGCGCCTACATCGAACTCACCCGCTGACGCACCGCACGCGTCGTCAGTCGATGGCTCGTCAGGTGAGCAGGTCCGTGACGGCCTTGTCGAGGTCAGCAGCGACGCCGTCGTCCACGAGTGCACGGCGGATGTTTCGGCGTAGCACCTGGAAGGTCTGTGCGGTCAGCTCGACGTCGGCCGCGACGGACGCGGCACGCACTGCGAGGGCTGCGAGCTCCCTGTGCAGATCCTCACTCGGGTCAAAGAGAGGGATCGGCATTCGCCAGACGTACTTGTCGAAGTGGCGAGGGTTGTGCTCGCCGCGGGCCTGCAGGGGCTGGACGAGCTGGAGGAGGGCGTCGCTGTTCAGCACAGCGAGGAGATAGTGCGCCTCGTCCGGCCCCGACACTGCCGCCCAATACAGCTGGTGCTCGATGACCGCTTGAGGGTCCTGCACGTATGCGGCAGCGATGTACATGCCGCTCGCGCCATAGACCACCCGATGCTCGAGCCCGGGAAGTTGCTTGCGCAGCCCTCCCTGGTAGTCAAGACGGTCGAGCAGGCTCAAGCTGCTCGTGCGATCGGCGTTCCATCGCGCTTCCGCCTCGCGCCACCAGGCGGCGAGGCCGGGGTACTGATCGAGCGCACTGCTGACCGTCGCACTCAGCGTGGTGCCGTCCCAGGGGATGAGACCCGGAATAGCGGGACGCGTGCGGAACGGAAGGACGCTGTCTCCCACGTAGACGGGGTGGATGAACTGCCGCTCGATATTGCCCGACAGGTCGGTTTGGGTCTTCCACGGTGGCTTCTCGTTGTTGCTGCGCCGGCTGCGCACTGAACGCCGGTTGGCGCCGGCACCGAGCGGGCCGGCAGCGGCGTCTTCGAGCAGGACCATGTACCGCGGCACCAGGGTGGCGCCCTGGGCGAAGCGAGGCGCATACGGAGATACGGTGCCGCCGGTCTCGCGGGGCTCGAGCTCACGGCGGGTGAGCGAGTCGGCGACGGCTTCCAGGCTCGGGTTTCGACCTTTGACTCGGCCGGTCCAGTGCTCCGCGGCACCGGGCAGCGCGGTTGGGGTGTCGGCGCGGGTGCCGCGGAGGACGGCGGCGGGGACGGGGAAGAAGCTGGGTTTGACGGCGTGGACGTCCCAGGGGGTGGTGAAGGCGGCGTGGGTGTCGGCGCCGTGGCCGCCGCTGGTGGCGGTGGCGCGGTAGCCGGTCCAGTTGCCGGTGCGGAAGCCGGCGTACTGGTTGCGGCTGAGGACCGCCAGCGGCATGACGAAGGCGAAGGTGCCGCCGCGTTTGAGGTAGAGCTCGACGGCGCGGGCGACGAACAGCGCGGAGAGGTCTTGATTCGTGGCGACGGCGGCGCCGGCCCAGAACCCGCGGGCGGTGCTCATGTCGCGGAAGTCGGTCTTCATCGCGGCCGGCATGTATCGGTAGGAGAGCCAGGGCGGGTTGCCGACGAGGACGTCGACGTGGTTCGCGGGGCGGGCGAGCCAGAGGGGTCTGGCGAGGTTGCGGAGGTAGTAGGACCAGATGTGGTTCTGCTGGTCGTCATGCAGGCGGCAGAGCACCGTGTAGGTCTCGGCGACCATCGCCTGGTCCTCGGGGCGGACCGGGTACCGGCGGAACGCGGTAGCGAGGACGTGCTTCGCATCGGGGCGGCCAGGGCGGGCGGCGGCATCGGCGAGTTCGCTGACGAGACCGTCGAAGAGGGCCGCGTCTTCGACGACCCGGTCGGGAAAGCGCAGCTCGTCGCTGAACAGGGTGGCGCCGGAGGTGGTGGGGACCACGAGGGCGTCGGAGTCGAGCAGGGTCGGGTTCTGGCCCCACTGGACGGTGTCGCCGAGGTAGACCGGGATCGTGATCGCGGGGCGGTCGTCGGAGATGAGCCGGTCGCGGCCGATCGCGAGGAGGTAGGTGACGCGGGCGAGGGTGACGGCGACGGGGTGCACGTCGACGCCGTAGACGTGCGCGGTGACGCCGCGCAGCGCGGTGGCGAGGTCGAGCCCGGCAGTGTCGGCGGCGGTGAGGTAGCGGCGGACGGCGTGGAAGACGAAGGTGCCGGACCCGCAGGACGGGTCGAGGACCCGCTGGGTCAGCGGGTCGGTGACGGCGTCGTCGACGATCGCTTCGGCGAGCCAGTCGGGGGTGTAGTACTCGCCGAGGGACTTGCGGGTGCTGGCGGCGATGATCGACTCGTAGAGCACCTTCATCACGTCGTGCTCGACCTCGCCCCACGCGAAGCGGGCGAGGCGCCGGGCGAGGGTGTTGACGAACGCGGCACCGTCGTCGACTTCGACGACCCAGTCGAAGAAGTCCTCCTCGACGACGCCGCGGATCTGGGCGCTGGAGAACAGCTGCCCGCGGACCAGAGTGGTGGCGCCGATGCTGGCGTCGGCGACGTCGAAGCCGACCACGGCGTGGCCGATGACCTCGGCGGTGACGACCAGCAGGGTGTGCTCGATGAAGAGGCGGTCCTCGTCGACGAACGCGGTTCCGAGCGCGGTGGTGAGCAGCTTCGCCCACAGCGACCGCTTCATCACCACCCCGGGGTGGTCCGCGTTGCGCTCGTACAGCGCGGCGAGGTCGGCGATATCCAACGCGAACGCCGGCGACTTCGCACCCAGCCTCCGCGTCACCTCAGCCGGGGTAGGGATGACGTGATCGGCGGTGGCCAGGACCCCGTCGAGCCAGAGCAGCAGCCCGTCCAGGTCCGCAGGCCCGTCGAGCTGGTAGCTGGACACCAGCCGCAACGCCGTCCCGTCAAGGTGGTAGAGGTGCCACTCGACCCCGTCGGTGAGGACGCCGACGTACCGGGCTCCGGTCTGCGCGACCCGGTCACGGACGTAGCCGGCGAGCTGCTCGACGGCGTCGTCGCGGACGTTGCCGGTCCGGAGGTCCTTCTTCACCTCGAACACCGTCGCGCCGACCTCGACGTCGATGCGGCGCCGCTTCCCGACCGGGGCCTCGAGCACGACATCCTCGAGGTCCCCCTCGCGCAGGTTCAGGCCCGCAGACAGCAGCAGCATCCGCAGGTCGGACTGCACGTTCGCCTCGGCCCGAGTCCCGGACCGTGCCGAGAGTCGTGCTGCGACCTCTGCCAGATCCACGATCACCGTCGACACCCCTCTGACGCTACCGACCCGCGTGCCGTCCTCCGCATTCGGGCGGGGGAGCGCGAGGGGGCCTGCCCCCCTCGCCGGCCGACCACTCGGCCGACCGGCAGGGACTCCAGGTCCTACGTCTCGTCCGGCTCGCCGAACGCCGCGGCCCAGCAGGCGGGGTGCGTTCCCGAGATCAGCTGCTCCCGCTCCGGACGCGGCATGGCCGGCAGCAGGTGCTGAACCGCAACGCCGGCGGACAGCGCCGCGGCGGTCGCGGCCGGGAGCTCGATGAGGCTGACGCGACCGCAGACGAAGCACGCCGGCGTCTGAAAGGTAGCGGTGGGCTGGTTGCTCATGGCGAAGCTCCTTCCTGCTCAGACGGCCGCGGGCGCCGCGGCGGTGAGGCTGTCGGCGAGGGTGTGCACGGCGGACAGCACCCGGGCGGCGGTGCCACGGATGAGGTCGGTGTCGCCGTCGGCCCAGCCGGCGACGTACCCGATCGAGTACGCGGCGGTGTCGAGGCCGAGCAGGCCGGCGAGGACGTAGGCGACGGATTCCGCCTCGGTCTCCTTGATCCCGCGGTGCGCGGCGTACTCTCCCGGCTCCTCGTCGGTGTGCAGGAGCACGTGCGCGGCCTCGTGCAGCGCCGTCTTCGCCGCCTGCGCCGGCGACAGATCCGCGTCGATCACGACGCGACGGCTGCCATCGGTAGCGGTGTACCCGTTCACCGGCCCGGGCAGCGCCTCCCGCTCCAGCGTCCACCCGCACGCCTCCAGCCACCCGGCGACAGCGTCAGCGATCCCGGCCGGGTCGTCGCCCTCGAGCCGTGCCGCAAGGGCGGAGGGGTCGCCGCTGTTCGGGTCGATGAGGTCGGTCTGGGCGATGTCGAACACGGACAGCATCGGGTACACCACCCGAGCCGCACCCCGCTCCCCCGCCTTCCCCTCGGCATCCACAGCCGGTGTCCCTGCGGTCTCGCCGTCGTCCAGGTCGGCCTTGATGGTGCGGTAGCCGAAGATCCGGATGCTCTTCTCCCCGCGCCGCACCTGCCGGCCGAGCTCCTGCCACTTCCGGAACCCGGCGACCTTCGTCGCGGTCGGGCGCTGCGACAGGATCAGCAGCACGTTGGACAGGCTGTAGGTGTGGAACGCGCCGGCGAAGGCGAGGAACCGCTCCCACTCCCCCGACGCCTTCAACGCCTCCACCTGCACCGCGATCGACTCGTGCAACGCCGCCGCGGCCGCCTGCCGCTCCTTGACACTGACCCTGCCTGCTGTCTTGCGGACCATCGCCGGTCCCTCCCTGCCTCACCGTCTGCAGAGACCTGCTCGGCCTCTCCCCTTCACGTTGTTTCTGCCGTGAAGGCACGCAGTGCCGAGGAGGGAGCCCGGACGGGCTGTCAACCCGTCAGGGCGGCGGAGGAGAGAAGTTCGGGGCGATGAGAGGGAGCGCAGCGACCGCGTCCCGAAGTTCTCGGGGGAAGCCGGCAGCGTCAGCTGCTTGCGGCCCGGCCGGGCGACCGTACGCTGCCGCAGGCTTCACGGCAGGAACAACCGCACCCCGTGCGGGTTCGAACGCAGCGGCCGCGGAGCGGGCGTCCGATCAGTCGAGGCTGCGGGCGCGCAGCGGCCGGCCGTTGCGGGTTGGGCTACTCCCCCACCCAGCGCACGACACCGTTGGCGGCATGCGCGGCACGGATGGCGTCGCTGGCGTGGTCGAGCGCGTCCGCGGCGGCCTCGAGCTGCTCGGCGGCTTCGAGAGTGCCGGTGACACCGTCACCGTTTTCGTCCTCACCGCGGTACTCCTGCCCGTCAACGACACGACGGTGCCAGGCGCTCAGCTGCCGGACCGTCTGCTGCAGATGGTCCGTGGCTCGCCCGAGCTCGGCGAGGAGCCGGTACGAGTCCGCCGGGTTCGGGACTTCGCGCGTGGAATGCGCGAGGGAACGGGCGGTCTCCTCGAGCTCGACGGCGATCTGCACCTGACGCTGCGGCTCGTTGACGGCCATAAGCCTTCCTCCGGTTAGAACTTACAGAGTTTGCGAGTTACAGCCCGACGGACTTGCGTAGCTCAGCTTCGGAGGTGCCGACGAGGTCGCCCTCGCGGGAGAGGAGGAGATCGACGGCGATGCGGATGAGGGTGTTGTCGGTGATGCGTTGCTCGGAAGTGGCCTTGTTCCGGCTCAGCTTCCGAGCACGCAACGTAAGCGACTCGATCTGGTCATCGCGAAGCCTGGCCTCCTTGCGGACCAGCGTTGAGAAGTGCACTCGCTCGGGCACCACGTCCGCCTTGGACTTCGTCGATGCGCGCTGCGGAGACGGCCGTCCAGCGGCCTTATCGGTGCTGCGGGATGTCACGGGCTTTGCAGCCTCAGGTGCTGGTCGCGTCTGAGGGTTTGGCTCGGGCAATTGGGCGGCTGCCTGAGACGGAGCCCTATCAGTGGTCTCAGAGGGTGAGTCCAGGGTGGTCTTGGCATCGTCGAGCAGCGAGTTGAGGCTGACGCGGCGGGCCATCAGCGCGCTCCAACGGTTACAGGCGAACGGTGCGCCCAGATCGCGAACATCTCGAGTGCGACGCGCTGGTAGTCGTCAACCGCTTTGGCCGCGATCCGAGAGTCGGAGTACTGGGTGACGACCTTGCCCTCGAGGGGTGACATGGCGTGGATTTTGTAGTTGCGCACGACGGTCTGGAAGCGGTCGACGCCCGATCCGTCGAGGAGGGCTTCGGCGTCGGTGGCGTCTTGTGGGACGCGGGGATCGACCTTGTTCAGCAGGACTCGGTATTCGACCCCGCGTGGGCGTACGACGTCGCTGATGGTTCGCATGAGCGGGGCGATAGACAGCGGGGAAGGCTCGGTGGGCAAGATGGCGAAGTCAGCTGCGTCGAGAACGGCTGCGAGGACGTCTCGGCCCTCGAGCGAGCCGGGCGTGTCAATGAAGATGACGTCGTAGGGCAGCTCTCGCAGCCGTGTGAGGTTCCCGGGGTCGGTCTCGTTGGTGAAGTCGAAGGGGAGGTCTTCGTCGGCTCGTTCTGCCCACCAGGTGGCTGACTGCTGCGGGTCGACGTCAACGAGTAGCACTCGGGATGACCGGGCAGTTACAGCTGCCAGAGACATCGCGGTGGTGGTCTTGCCGACCCCGCCCTTCTGGCCGGCGACGGGAATGAGACGCGGCACGGCTGCTCCTTGGGAGTGTGGGGAATTACAGACTTCGGGAGTGCCGGAGGCTGTCGGTCTGGAAGTTACGCCTGCCGCAGACGAGCCCGCGCGCGGCGCGCCGAACATCCGAAGTTGCGAGATTCGCAAGTGCGAGAGTTCCACTCTCCAAGAGTTAGCGAGTTACAGACTCTCGAACTACGGGGTTTGCAGAGTTACGGAGCCGGGGACTCCGGTAGGTCGGTAGTTCGCGACTACGCGAGTTCCGAGGCCTCGAGGGCCAAAGACATCGGGGCCACTTCCGGACTTACAGACTCTGCCTGTAAGCAGTTCCTCACCGGGGCGAAGCTGCGGGGAGCGCGGGGGATGTCCCCTCGCCGCCAACGCGCGGGCGGCGGGCGACGCCGGGCGCCGAGGGTCCCTGAGTGCGCAGGGACCCTCGACGCGTTTCAATCCGTCTCGTCGGCCTCGACCTCGACCTTGACCTCGGTTGCGATGCGTTCAACGCGGCAGAGGGGATACCCCAGGCGGCGGGGTCGGTGAGGTAACGGGCTGGGGGAGGAGCGAATCATCCGATCGGCCTCAGGAGTTCGTGCTCAGCTGAGGTCCGGCGGTGGGGGAGTGGATGGTGTTGTCGGGGCGGCGGCGAGGATCTGGTCGACGAGCTGCAGGGTGCGTGGGGTGAGGGCGTCTCCGGGGTAGTAGTCCTCGTAGAGCTGCTCGGCGTCGTCGGTGGTGGCGATTCCACAGTGAGGGAGGAGCACGGCGAGGTCGCGGGCGTCGCGGTTGCCGCGTCGTTGTGCTGCGTGCAGTTTCATCGCGAGCAGGGTCTCGGGTGAGGCGATCTGGACTAGAACCTGGTGGTCGTCGTACACGGTGGTCCATTCGGCGGTGCGGTCGCCGTAACCGGTAGGGATGAAGGCGGCCGCGGCGTCGTTGATCCAGTCCGTCCGCCAGCCGTGGCGGCCGGCGACGCGACGCGCTGCATCGAGGACGGGTGCGGCCGGTTCGAGCGGCCCGTCGATGTCGACCGTCGCCGGACGTTCGGCCTGGAGGGTGAGGGCGATTGCGGCGCCGCCGACGATGCGGATGCGGGCGCCAGTACCAGCGGTGCGGAGTTCGGCGAGGAGTTCGCGCAGGCCGGTAATGAGGTCGGCTCGGGTGAGGGTTTGTGGCCGGTCGGGCGTCATGCGCTGGCGAGTTCGCCTTCCTCGATCAGGATCCCGCGTCGTCGGAAGGGTTCGGGTACGTGGTCTGGGCGGGCGGGGAGGATCGCGCCTGGCGGCGCCCAGGGGGCGGGGGTGTCGTCGACGGTGTCGAGTACCCAGTCCGGTGAGGGCAAGCCGACCTGCTGTAGTCGCCAATCCGTCACCGCAGCGATCAGCGCGTCCCATCCGGGTCCGATGGTGGCGGGGGCTTCGGCGGCGAGGAGAAGGCGGAGGTAGGGGCCGGCGGTGCCGAGATCGTCGGCGAGCTGCAGCACGGCGCGGTAGGCGCGCTCGGGGTCACCGGCGGTCAAGGCGGTGGTGATGTGCTCGCCGGCTTCCGCGACGGTGTTGCGGCCTCCGGTTGCGGCGGGGATCAGGGTGATGCCGAGGGCGGCGGTGAGTCGGTCGATGGTGGCCGAGGTGGGGGAGCGGCGATCGTGCTCGATGACAGACAGGTTCGATTCGGTGATGCCGGCTCGAGCGGCAACTGCTGCGAGCGTGCGCCGTGAGCGGGCGCGGGTGCGGCGAAGCGCTCCAACGACTGTCATCTCGAGACCTCCTCCTACTTACCGTAAACGGTAAGTTCTGCCGCCGGGATGCGCCAGTGGCATTTGCCGCTAGGCGGCCAGGAACACGGACGCGGTGAGTGCTCCGTCATGGACGGCAGCTCTGGCGGCGGTGTAGTCGGCGCGACCGTCGGACCTGCGGGGGTGCTTGGGGTAACGAGTGATGCCGGCAGGCTGCCAGAGCGGGGCCTGGTCCGCTCGAGCTCGAGCGTCGCGTCGGGTGCGGGGTCCGCACATCCAAGCGTGTTCTGCCTGCCACCAGCTCCAGACTGCGCGTTCGACTTGGTACCGGCGTCGGCGGCGCTCGAGCCTGCCGTCGACCTGCAACTCAGTCGCGACGAAATCACGGCGTGCGAAGTCGGCCGGACGCCATCCGGTTGTGGCGAGGTGGACGAGGTTGAAGGTGGCAAGCCGGTGCAGCAAGCCCTCATCTGCAGTGGTGGTTGAAGGTGAAGGTGAGGCTGCGAGGCGAGCGTAGAGATTGCCAGCTGCGTGGGGGAGTGCGTGGTGTCCGGAGAAGACGTCGTGAGTCGCGAGGGTGAGGCGGTGCTGGAGCTGCTGGGTGAGGGCGGTGCGCTCAGCGGCCCCGGCCCCTTCGGGGCGCGTGGCCGCTTGTGACCGACCTTGTCCTGCGCCGCTGGGGAGAACGCGGTGCGGGTCGACGTGCCAGCGCGCGCCGTGCACGCCGGCGGCGGCTTCGGCCCGTCGGATCCAGCCGTCGGCAGTGAGGCGATGGAGCGCGGTGCGGGCGGTCTCACGGCCGATGCCGCAGGCCAGGGCGAGGCGTCGAATGTCGGCTTCCACGATCGTGTTGACGGCGGTGAGGGCGAAGAGGTGCAGGGTGTCCAGCACCCGGCGGTCGGCTGGTCCGCCGCCGGAGTTCCACCGGCCGGGGGCGGCGTCGGCGCGTTCCTGCAGGGTGCGGACGGTGTCGGCGAGGTCGCCGGCACGGGTGTCGAAGGTGGCGTCGAGGCCGGCACGGCGGGGGTTCTCAGCGACGAACTTGACGGCGTAGCGCCACTGTCTGGCGAGTGTTTCGGCCTGCTCGCGCGGACGGCGCGGGGTGCGGCCGCGGGTGCCGCGCTTGCTGCGGAGGTGTTCGAGTCCGGGAGCGGTGCCGGCGAGCTCGGCCACGTCGGCCATGTGCCAGTGGCTGGCGGCCGCTCCGAGCAGGACGGTGTTCAGCACGGTCGAGGCGTCCAGATCTGCCGCGGCTGCCTCAAGCGCGGCGAGGCTGGCAGCCGGTAGCGGTCGCCTGACGCCGGGGAGGTAGGGGTGCCCGCGCTCGTCGACGCGGACAGTCGCGCTTACGGGCGAGTCATCCTCGATCGCGGCGCCGGTGATCTGCGCTGCCAGGGCTCGCGCGACGCGCACGAGCGCCTCGCTGTCGGTGGTCGGCTGCAGCAGGCATCCGAGGTCCCCCTCGAGGATTTCGGAGCGGCCGCCGTCGCGGTGCGGAGCACCGGGCGGACGCACGCAGCCCGTGGCGCTATTCCGTAACGGAGCGATGTCCAGTGTGGGCAGGACTGCCGCAGCTAGTCGTGCCACCGTGCCCACTAGCTCGACGTCGAGCGCCTGGGAGGCGGCGGCCCAGACGTGCCGGCCCCCGCTCGGCCCCGAGCGGCAAATCAGGTGCGCGATGCCCGCGTCGACGAGCAGGCTTGATAGCGCGGCCGCGTCGCGTGCGGCGCCCGCTTCGTCACCCTTGGCGTCGAAGTCGAAAGCGAGTAGTCGGAACCCGTCCAGGGAGGCCAGTGGCACCGCCCACGGCGCAGCCGGCGGCTGGATCTGGTCCAGCAGCCAGGTGCGGCTGTACTGATTCAGGACCTCGCCGGATGAGGTGGTGGCGGCGACGCGGACGCGATCGCGGGGGCTGATGGCACGCGTCAGTGCCCATGCATCCTCGACACCGGTAGTCGGCGACACGCCGACATATCGGGTTAGTGGGGATGATGGTGCACGCGTGGAGTCGTGCGTTACGATCGGCTCACCTCCTCCTGTACGGGAGAACGAAGAAGCCCCGGCGCCAACCGGTTCCTCTTCACAGCGATCCGGGTGGGCCTGCGAAACCTTGAGCCCGGATCGAAAGTCTTCGAAGAAGCCCGCCCGCCAAGGCGGGCTTCTTCGTTTGTGGTCTACGACGCCATCTGGATCGGCAGCTCCTGCTGGGTCGATGCGATGCCAGGCTTCGGCACCACGGGAAGCTCGCCACGCTCTCGGACAAGTTCAGTGATGAGTGCCTCGAGGTAGTAGGACATCGTGACGCCGCTGGCCTCGGCAGCGGCCTGCACCTGGTCTCGGACTTGGGGGATGACACGTCCCTGCATCACCACGGTCGGCATGCTGGTGACACGTCGCGCGCGGTTCGCGGGGAAGCTCATGCGGCCATGGTGTCGGCGCAATGCATTCATTGGAAGGGCTGCCTCGGCGTGTCGCGCGAGAAAATTGCACGCGTGTAGTTCCAGCCCCAGTTGGGGAGGTGTGAACCGGGCTGGATGGCGGCCCAGGATCGCCTCATCGACCTGCCTTCTGACATAACAATCCTTATCGGCGCAGGCGATCCGTGCGGGGGAGCGGCTCACGCGGCGACTCCAAGCAGGTCATCGCACTGCTGTCGGACGACGGCGGCAAGGGCTGCGGCGTCCACCCGATAGAACGTGTCAAGTCCGGCGGCCGCGTGAACGACGCCGGCGTCGAGCGCACCGGAGAGGATCACTCGCACGCGTTGCTCTCGAAGCTGCAGTCGGCGCGCGAGGGTGTCGGCGGCTGTCGGACCGGCGAGGGAGAGTGCGCGCAGCACTCGCGCGGTGTCGGTGTCGATGAGGCTGAACACGACCGGTCCCCCGTCCGCTGGTGCACCGAGTGGCCCGGCGTCTTTCTAGCAGTTGCTAGATTAAACGTATGGCGGGTCGTGCTGGTGCGCTACTCGGGCGCGGCGGGGCCGAGGTCGTGCAGGGAGTAGCCGTCGGGGTACTGGGTGCGGCCGCTGTGCCCGGGTCGGAAGGTGTCGACGGTGGTGGGGCGGGCGAGCAGGCCGCGGATGCGGAGCGCGACGTGGACCGCGTGGCGCAGCAGTCGCGGCGGTGGCTGCAGGCCGAGGGCCGCAGCCATTCTCGGGTCGTCGATGAGGGTGGCCATGATCGGTCGGATCAGCGGCCTCGCCGGGGCGGGCAGCCGGCCCGCGAGCACGCCGATGGTGGCGTCGAACAGCTGGGCTGCTTCCGGGCTCCAGGCGACGTTGTCGGCCTCGAAGCGTTCGTAGAAGGCGGTGGCGGCTTCGGCGGTCTCGGGCATCTGCAGGTGCATGCGGTGGCCGAGCTCCTGGTAGAAGCGGAATGCGGCGGCGTCCTCGGCTGGGGTGAGGCGGCGTACGCCGTGACTGGCGATCCAGCGTCTCGGGATCATCCAGAGCGACAGCAGCACGTAGCGGTACTCGTCAGCGGTCGCGGTGACGCGGGCGTGGGCGTGGATGAGCAGCTGCAGGGCCTGCTGGCCGCGGTCGGAGTCGAAGCCGCCGTTGATGATCTCCATCAGGATCAGCGCGGTGTCGTAGCTGCGCTTCTTGGGGTTGCGGAGCATCTCGCCGTGGGCGGCGAGCACCCGTGCGGTCGACGGGGTGGAGAAGGTGCGGTAGTACTCCACGGCGAATCCGACGCGGAAGTCGAACGCCAGCTCCCGGATCACGAGGCGCCGGTAGACCCGGGCCCAGTCGTCGGGGGGTGCCGGCAGCGGTCCGGTCGGGGCCGCGGATCGGGCTGTCCGGTCGCGGGGCGATACTCGAAGTGATGAGACACCCATCTCTCAAGGCTGCACCCATGCCGACGAGGTTCCGCTCCAGGCGGCAGGTGAACGCGATGCTGCGACGCGTCGGGTTCCCGTCCGGCTCGTTCGAGGCGATGCAGGACTTCATGCAGACCTGGCTGGGCCGCGAGATCCGGATCGAGCACCACGACTTCCGTGGTTCGTCGGTCTGCGGGCTGTGGCTGGGGTCGAAGCACGAGCGGGTCGACCGGATCTTCACCGATCTGGAGTCTCCGCACTGGCGGCAGACCGTCGCCCACGAGTGGGGGCACATGCTCTGCGGGCACGACATCGGCGCAGACGATGTCGAGGTGCTGCGGAGCCTGGCACCGCTGCTGCCGGAGAGCGCGATCCGGTTCGCGCTCTCGCGGGAGTCCTTCACGACCCCGCAGGAGCAGGACGCCGAAGCGGTCGGTGACGCGATCAGCCTGCTGCTGCTGGCCGAGGAGTCCCGTGCGGCGTCGGCGCAGTCCCTCGGGGGTTTCGGCCGGGTGCTGTGAGCGCGGCCGTGGCGTTGCCGGCGATCATCCTGCTCGCTGCGCTGGTCGTGGTACCGGCGGCGGTGGTGCGCCGGCAGTGGACCTTGACCTGCGGCTTCGCCGCCGCGGGGGCAGGTGTCGCGCTGCAGTCGCCGGTGGTCTACCGGCTGGTCGATCCGCTGCTGGGCGGCTGGAACCTGACGAACCTGCTCTACCACCTGCTGACGGTGGCGGGCATCGGCGGGTTCCTGCTGCTGGTGCTGACTGCCGACCCCCGCTGGGATGCCCGGCGAGCGACGCGGATCGTCGTCGGCGCAGTTGCGGTGGCGTGCGGGGTCGAGGTGGCGCTCTTCATCGTCGGGATCCGTACCGAGCAGTGGGCGATCGCGGACTCGCACCTGAGTGACCAGGTCACCAGTCCGGTGTTCCTCAGCTACGCGTCGATCCTCTGGATCGCCCTTGCCGGGCTGGCCGTGGCGGCGATCGTCACGCAGCAGGCGCAGACCCGGGGCCGGCCCTGGAGCGTCGGTCGGGTCGGGCTGACCTTGGTCGTGCTGGGCTGCGTCGCATCGCTCGGCTGGTGCGTCAACGCGGCCGCGATCGCGGTGACGGCGGTGCTGCGCGGTCAGGAACCGGCCGCGGGCGACCGGGTCGGGCAACTGCTGGCCCTGGTCGGCGGCGGGGCCGTGTTCGCGGGGCTCGCGACGACGAACCTGCCCCACCTCGTGGACCGGCTCGACGGGCTGCGGCTGGGCCTGGCGATCCGGCCGGTGTGGCGCCGCGCCGTCGCGGCCGCACCGGAGGTGGCGCTGCGGTCCGGGGCGCGGGCCTCGCTCGGCGGCAGGGCGACGCTCTACCGTCGTTGGGTGGAGATCGAGGACGCCGTCCGGCTGGGCCGGCTCGCCCTGACCGGGCAGGAGCGGTCCCGCGTCGGCCAGTTGGAGCGGATGTTCGCCCCAGCGAGCCGACCTGCGCGTCCGGAGGGGTCCGCGGTGACCGGTCGATGAGCGAGTCCGCGCCGCTGGACAGTGAGGAACGCAGCCGCCGGCTGAACCTGCTGCTCGACACGATCCCGAAGGACGGCTCGCGGGCGACGTTCGCGCAGATCCAGTCGTTCCTCGCCAGCCAGGGTGTTCGCCTCAGCCAGGCCCGATGGACGTACCTGGTGCGTGGCGGCCGCGGGTACGAGCGGATCAACGGTGAACGAGCGCTGATGACGGCGATCGCCGCGTTCTTCCAAATCGACCCCAGCTACCTGCTCGACCGGGCAGGACCGGTTCCGGAGGCGCTCGAGCAGCAGCTCGAGCTGCTGCGCCAGGTGCGCCTGCGCGAGGTGCGGCTCTACGCGACCCGCAAGCTCGGCGGCGTCTCCCCCGACACCCTCGAGGAACTCAACCGGATCCTCCGCGACTCCGAGACCGACTGACCGGCACCGATGCCGTCTCGGGAAAGACGAAACCCCGGCGATGTGACACGAGATCAGGGATCGGTCCGGGGTCTTCGACGACCACGATACAGGAGGGCCCCTCGATGTCGAGCCCGCTGAGCGGCGACGCCGCGCTGCTACAACGGCGCTTCTCCCCCGAGCGGTTCGACCCGTACCTGCGGGCCGCCTCGTTCGATCAGGACACGGCGGTGGCGCTGTACCGGTGGAACGTCGAGCTCGCCGCCGCCATCTCGGAGACCCTCGGCCATGCCGAGGTCGGAGTCCGCAACGCCCTCAACGAGGGCTGGACGGCGCGACATGCCCGTCTCGGCCGCGCCGGGACATGGTTCGACGACCCCGCCGGCGAGCTCGACCGCCGCGCCCACGCCGACATCGACCGTGCGCTCACCCGACTCCGGACCGCCGGCGCGGTACCGCTGCCCGGCAAGATCGTCGCCGAGCTGCCGTTCGGCTTCTGGCGCTTCCTCCTCGCCCGCCGCTACACCACCATCTGGCCCGCGATCCGCCCCTCCTTCCCGCACCTGCAGGGACACGATCGGCGGCTGCTCGAGCTGCCCGTGTCCCGCCTGCATCTGCTGAGGAACCGGATCGCACACCACGAGCCCCTGCTCGCCCTGTCGGTCGAGACGGTGCGGCACGACCTCGTCACCGTGCTCGACGCACTCGACCCCGCACTGACCTTGTGGGTCGAGCACGGCGACCGGATCGCCGCCGTACACGCACGACGTCCCCGCTGACCCGCTGGCGACCTCCGGCCGCTACGCGTCCGGGAGCGGCTCGCCGAGCATGTACGCCAAGTGCGCCCGCGTGATCTCCTCGACCCGGGTCCGATTCAGCGTGTACTTCGGCACGCTGCCGACCGCGACCTCTGCTTCGACGACCCCGAGCTCACGCAGGTCCCGCAGGTGCCGGTTCACTGTCGGCCGGACCAGGCTCGCGCCTGCGATGATCTGACCGATCTGTGCCCGGTCGTGACCGGCGAGGAAGCGGATGATCGCCGCCGCCGCGGGATGCCCGATCCCGCGGACGGCCGTCAGCACGGCATCCGCTGTCGAAAGCCCATCCTGCGCCAGCAGGCCCGCGGTCTTCTCGCCATCGTCGGGCGGCAGCGGATCGACGGGCACCCGCCCATCCTGGCGCAGCTCCTCACACCGCTTCTCCTATCGCTCTGCAGTAGGTCTATCGTAAGGTGATAGGTACTGGGGCATTCGGGCTCCGTCAGGGGGGGCTGCGTGACGAGCACTAGCGTCGCTCCCAGTCGCCGCGGACGGGCTAGGGGCTTCCATACCGAGAGCTTCCGCATGGTCACGCGGTTGAGCGGTGTTCGTGTGATCGCCACTGCCGGAGTTCTGCTGTTCGGGCTGACCGGATGTACCCCGTCCCTTGCGAACCGGTCCGAGTCGGCACCTAAGGGCTCGGCCTCCACGGGAACTGCGGAGGCGGAGCCGCTGGAATCGCCGTCCGGGTCGTCGTCGGGACTCCACGACCTCGAGCCCACCCGCTCGGCCACGGCAGGCGGCGTACTGCAGATCGCACTGACGGCGATGAGTCAGTTCTGCCGCCCGCGGTTGAGCGCAGCGCGGTGGATCGCTGGAATGGACCCGTTCCTGACGCTCGAGGCGTCGTCGGTCTACGCGACGGTGGATCCCGCGCGGGTGCAGTGCTCGCATGTCACGCCACCCGCGCGGCTGGTCGAGGGCGACGGCTTCACGCAGGTCGTGACGGTGCAGACCGACCGGTCGCCCTACCGGGTCACCCTGTCGCGGTCGTCGCTGTCGGAGCCGTGGCTGGTGTTCCGCATCGCACCGTCAGGCACGCGGTGAACGGGCGAGCGGGTGTCGGGGTGCTGACGGTGGTGCTGGTGCCGGTACTGCTGGCGGGCCTGCTGCTGTGGGTGCTGTTCTTCGGCGCGCAGCCGGCTGTGGCGGCCTGCTCCCCCGACCTCGTGTCGGTTGATGCGGCGGCGATCCCGCCGGGCGCGCAGGTGGCGGGCTTCGGGCAGGCGCAGCTGGTGAACGCGGCGCTGATCGTCGGGGCGGCCGCGAAGCTCGGCATGGGCGGGGACGCGCAGCTGCTGGGCGTGCAGACCGCGATCGGTGAGTCGACGCTGCGGAACCTCGACCACGGTGACGGGGCGATCAACCCGGACGGGTCGGTGGCGGACTCCCTCGGCCTGTTCCAGCAGCAGTCGAGCTGGGGCACCGTCGACCAACGCCGCGACCCCGGCACGGCAGCGACGCTCTTCTTCACCCGGCTGGCGATGGTGTCGAGCTGGCAGCAGATGGTGCCGACGCTGGCGATCAACCGGGTCCAGGGCAACCAGGACCCCGACTACTACAGCCGCTTCCGCGACCAGGCCACCGCCGTCGTGCACTACCTCGCCACCCTCTCCCCCACCGCGACGGCCTCGAGCACCGCCGCGGCCGCGAGCCCGTCACCGACGGCGGCCACCGCTGCCGTCGCTGATGGCGGGGGCGGATGCGGGGGCGCGATCTCGGGGGACGCGCGCACGCTGGCGCAGGGGCTGCTGCAGCAGATCAAGGCCGGCCGGCTGACGGTGCTGGAGCCGCGGTACGAGCAGGAGATCGCGAACGTCGCCGCCGGCACCCAGACGAGCGCGTGCGGGCTGGACCCGCGGACGCTGCAGCTGATCGACCTGGCGCTGCGCACCTTCCGCACTGTCGGGGTCTCGGACCTGAACCGGCGCTGCACCGGCTCCCTGCTGGGCGCCGGCACCCAGTCCTCGCACTGGATCAACGGCGGCGGCCAGGCAGTCGACTTCTACAACCTCGGCGGCGCGGCCCTCACCGGCGGCGACCCCGCCTCGATGCGCTTCCTGCACGTCCTCGACCAGGTCGTCCCCGCCGGCGCCCGCGCCGGCCAGGTCGAGTGCCGCGCCCCGACGTCGTTCGTGCATCTGACCCAGTTCGCCGACACCTGCAACCACCTGCACATCGACGTCGCCTTCACCGGCAACACCCCTCTCACCCTCACCGGCTGAGCCCACCCACCGTCTCCCCGTGACGCGGTCACGGGGCCACCACCCCGAATCGAAGGAGCAGCATGTCCGTCCTCGCCTCCACCGTCACGGCGGTCCTGCCGCAGCTGGTCACCGCGGTTCCCGACCCCGGCGCCGGCACGATGCCGCCCGGGTTCGGCGCCTTCACCACCGTGATGGGCTGGGCGAAGTACATCGGCCTCGGTGTGGCGGTGGTCGGGCTGATCATGCTCGGCGTCTCGCTGACGATCTCCGCCCGCCGCGGCGAAGGCGGCGAGATCGGCGGCTGGCTGGGCCGGCTGCTGATCGGCGTGATTATCATCTCCGCCGCCTTCACCATCGTCGGCTTCCTCGTCGGAGCCTGACCCGGCATGCCCCGCACAAGTACCGGCTCGTCGTCGCGCCCGGGCCGCGGCTTCGTCACTGGCGCCGCGGTCGTGGCGGTGCTGGTCGTGGCTGGCGTCGCGGTCTCCCTCGGCGCCGCCTTCGGCGCCCACCCGACTAAAGCTGCCGCCCCCGCATCCCCGGCCGCAGGACCGGTGGCGGGCGGCAGTACGTGCGGGCTGACCGGGCTCGATCGGACCGACGCGACGCTGACCATCGCGCCGCCGACGCGCTGGACGACGGTCGGCACGATGGCCGCCCCGTCCTCCGCCACGGCCGGCCCTGGCCGGCAGCAGTCGGACGGGCTGCGGTCCTGCTACGCCCACACCGTCACCGGAGCCCTCTTTGCGGTCGCGAACTTTTGGGCCACCGGCTCGGACCCGCGCCTGTACCGCCAGATCGTCGAGACGAACGTCGCCGATGGTCCTGGCCGGGATACGGCGTTGCGGGCGTCGGGGGCGCCGAGTAACACCGGGACGAGTGCGCAGATCGCCGGGTTCAAGGTCGACTCCTACCGGCCGAACGCGGCGACGGTCGACGTCGCGTTGCAATCCAGCAGCGGGCAGCAGATCGGCTTCCCGGTCCCGGTGGTGTGGCAGGACGGGGACTGGAAGGTGCAGGTCGCCGACGACGGCACCAACGTCTTCCGACCCACGATCCTGTCCAGCCTCGCCGGCTACGTGCCGTGGGCAGGTGCGGAATGAGTGCTGCTCTCGCTGCGGCGGACGCGGCAGGCGGCGGCTGCGCGCTGACGGATCCGCTGTGCATCGCGAAGCAGGCAGCCGGCCAGATCGTCTCGTCGGCGGCGTCGGATGCGTTGCAGCAGTTCGTCAACGACATCCTCAAGGCATACGGGAAGGCGATCGCCTCGCTCGGCTCGATCTGGGTCGACGTCCCCTCCCCCGTCACCACCGGCGACGGCGGCGGCGGGACGATCACAGCCCCGCCGCAGGCGGCCGTGTTCACGACGCTGCTGGGCTGGGTGGTGTGGGTCGCGGCCGGGACCGCGGTCGTGTCGCTGATCGTGGCCGGGGCCATGATGGCCGCCCGCCGCCGCCACGGCGACGGAGAAGCCCACCTCGGACGCGTCGGGGTGATCCTCGGCTCGGTCGTGCTGATCTCAGCCGCATCCGCACTGGTGGCCGGGTTCCTACCGGCGACGCTAGCCGGGAACCAGGCCGGCTCCATCGCGGGCTGGGTCCAGGACCGGCTGGCCTGGTACACCGCGGGACTTGCGGTGCTGTCGATCCTCGTCGCAGCTGCCCGGATGGCGTGGACGCAGCGGGCGATGCCGCTGCGCGACCTCGCCGGCTCCGTCCTGACCCTCATCGCCGTCGCGGGCGCGGGGCTGGTCGCGATCCGGCTGGCGACCCAGGCGGCGGACGCGTTCAGCGTCTGGGTGCTGAACGGCTCCACCGACTGCGAGGTGGGGTCCGGGGACTGCTTCGGCCGCAACATCACGGCCCTGATCGCGCTCACCGCCGCTTCCCCGATCGGGACGATTGGGCTGTTCCTGCTGGGGCTGCTGGCGGTGCTGATGACTTACGTGCAGGTCGCGTTGATGGTGCTGCGCTCCGCGATGCTGGTGCTGCTGGCAGGTGTCCTGCCGGTGTCGGCGTCGTTCACGAACACGCAGGTCGGCCGGCAGTGGTTCACCAAGGCGCTGGGCTGGACGGTCGCGTTCGTGCTCTACAAGCCCGCTGCCGCGATCGTCTACGCCACCGCGTTCCGCCTCACCGGCAGCAACGCCTTCCGAGCAGACGGGACCGGCCTGTTCCAGATCCTCGCCGGCCTCGCCCTGATGCTGATCGCGCTGATCGCGTTGCCGGCGTTGATGCGGTTCCTCGTCCCCGCGGTCGCGGCGATCGGTGGCAGCGCCGGTGGCGGCGGTCTGCTGCTGGCCGGGGCGGGAGCGGCCGGGGTCGGTGAGCTCGCCACCGGCGCGATCCGCAGCAACCGAACCGGCAGCGGCAGCGGCGGCGGGGGTGGCGCGTCTGGGCCGACCGGCAGCGCCCAGGCCGCAGGCCGGGGTGCCGGCGCGGCTGCCGCCGGTGGCAGCGCGGCGGGCGGCGGAGGCGGGGCTGCCGCTGGTGCTGCCGCGGCGGCGGGGCCGGTCGGGCTCGGGATCGCGACAGCCGGTATCGCGGTCTCCGGGTTGACGAAAGCCGCAGGCGCCGCCGGGACCGCGGTCCTGGATGCGACCGGAGATGTGTCTGGCTCGAAGGGAGCAGCATGACCACCAACGGCCTCACCGGTGCGACCCGCACCGACGGGCACCGCACCTACGGCAACTGGCGCCGCCCTGCCACCGCGGGTCTCGGCGGGCTCGGGATGCTCGCCACCGCGGTGCTGTTCGTCGGCATCGCCGCCGCGATCATCGCCTCGATGACCGCCGGGCTCGGTCCCGCGCTCATCGTCGCGTCGGTGTTCGGGGTGGTGCTGCTGACAGTGGCGGTCAAGGACAGGCACGGCCAGTCCGCCCTCGGCCGCACCCTCAACCGCATCGGCTGGACCCGCACGAGACGCCGCGGCTCGCACCTGTACCGCTCCGGCCCTACCGGCCGGGCGAAGTGGGGCACCTTCCAGCTGCCGGGACTTGCCGCGTCGTCGCAGCTGGGCGAGTGGACCGACTCCCACGGCCGCCCCTTCGCCCTCCTGCACACCCCCGCGACCCGCCACTACACCGTCGTGCTGGCGGCGGAGCCGGACGGGGCGGCGCTGGTGGATCAGGAGCAGATCGACAACCAGGTCGCCGAGTTCGGGATCTGGCTGGCGAACCTCGGCGACGAACCCGGCATCGAAGGCGCCTCCATCACCATTGAGACCGCCCCCGACACCGGCACCCGCCTCCGCGCGGAGGTCGAGGGATCGCTCGACCCCGACGCTCCCCCCTTCGCGCAGACAGTCCTCGCCGACGTCGTGGCCCAGTACCCCCTCGGATCCGCCACGATCCGCGCCTACATCGCCATCACCTTCAACGAGGTTTATCGCGCATCGGTAAACCGCAGTAAACGACGCAAGCCGGACGAGGTCGCCACGGACCTCGCCTCCCGCCTGCCCGGCCTCACCACCTCGCTGACCGCAACCGGGGCGGGGGCGGCGCGGCCGCTGTCAGCGCAGGAGCTCTGCGAGGTCATCCGCGTCGCCTACGACCCCGCCGCAGGCCGGCTGATCGATGAGGCCCGCGCCGCCGGCGAGCCCGCGGCGCTGACCTGGCCGGAAGTCGGGCCTGCGGCGGCGGAGGCGCGGTGGGGGTCGTACCGGCACGACTCGGCGGTGTCCTCGACATGGACGATGACCTCCCCGCCGCGCGGGGTGGTGCAGTCCGGGATTCTCGCCCGACTACTGGCCCCGCACCGGGACATCGCCCGCAAACGCGTCACCCTCCTCTACCGCCCCATCGACCCCGCCCGGGCCGCGGCCCTGGTGGAGGCGGACCTGAACGCCGCCCGCTTCAACTCCACCGCGTCCGCCAAGCCGACCGCCCGCTCCACCCTCTCCGCCCGCAGTGCGCAAGCCACCGCGTCCGAGGAGGCCGCCGGGGCCGGGCTGGTGAACTTCGGGCTGATCGTCACCGCGACCACGACCGACCCGGACCTCGAACCCGACGCGCGAGCCGCGGTCGACTCCCTCACGGCGGCAGCCCGCCTGCGGATGCGGCCGGCCTACGGGTCGCAGGACACCGCCTTCGCAGCCGGGCTCCCGCTCGGGCTCGTCCTGCCACGCCACCTGCGCCTACCGACCGAAGTGAGGGAAGCCCTGTGACCACCACCACACCCCGCCCCACCCCGCACCGATCCGGCGCTGTCGCACCGTCGGAGGAGCCGACCGACGTCGGCCCGTGGGGCGGCCCACCCGAGGACCAGCCAGCCGAGCCGCCTCGGCGGCCGCTCGGGCACGCCGCGGCCGACCGCGACGCCCACGGGGCGGCGCGGTTCTTGACCGCCGCCGAGGTCGACGCCCTCGCCGGCGCTCGGAGGGAACCGCCCGCCCCGGTCGAGCTGCACTCGGCGACGCAGCCAGCGAAGCGGGCGCCTCGCACGAAGCCGGCCGAGAAGAAGCGGAAGCGGTCTGGGCGAAAGCCGCGGGTGCGGGTGGTGCGGGAGTGGGTGGTGCGGGAGCGGGTGGTGCGGCCGATGCGGCCACCGCTGCGCGGCTGGTTCGGTCGCGGTGGCGGCCAGGCGGTCAACATCCAGGCTGCGGACGAGTTCCGGGCCACGACGGTGCAGGTGTGCGGGCTGTACCCGTTCTCGGTCGGCACCGGCACCCCGATGATCGGGGTCCCGCTGGGCAAGAACCTCGCCACCGGCGGGTCGGTGTGCTGCGACCCGATCTCCTGGTTCCAGCGCGCGCAGCTGATCGCGAACCCGTCCGTGTTCGTGCTCGGTAAGCCAGGCCTCGGCAAGTCGTCCCTCACCCGCCGCATGGCCACCGGGCTCGCCGGGTACGGAACGCTGCCGCTGGTCCTCGGGGACCTGAAACCTGACTACGTCGACCTGATCGAGGCCCTCGACGGCCAGGTCATCACCCTCGGCCGAGGACGCGGCTACCTGAACATCCTCGACCCCGGCGAAGCCCACGACGCCGCCACCCGCCTCACCGCCGAGGCGGCGCGGATCGAGCGGACGATGCGCCGCAAGGGCGCCGACCGGCCCGCTCTCAAGGCCGAAGCCGCACGGATCCGGCGGCTCGGCGCGCAGGTCCTCGCCGACGCGCACGGACGCCGGCACACCATGATCGCCGCGCTCTTGACGATCCTCCGGTCGGAGCCGCCGACGGACCGGGAGGAGACGATCCTCGACCGGGCGCTGAAGTGGCTCGACGAGCACCATCACGGCATCCCCGTCCTGGCCGACCTCCTCGCCGTCATTCAGGCCGCGCCCGACGAGCTCCGCCAGGTGGCCCTGGATCGCGGTGATCTGGACCGGTACCGGGCGATCACCGAGAACCTCGAAGCCTCCCTCATCGGCCTCACCACCGGCGGCCGGCTCGGGGAAGTGTTCTCGCGTCCGACGACGACGCCGATGCGACGCGACCGGCCGGTGGTCTACGACGTCTCCTCCATCGACGACTCCGAGTCCGACCTGCAGGCCGCGATCCTGCTGGCCTGCTGGTCCGCCGGCTTCGGCACCGTCAACGTCGCCACCGCCCTCGCCGACGCACACCTGGAACCGCGGCGGCACTACTTCGTCATCCTCGACGAGCTCTGGCGGGCGCTGCGTGCAGGCCGGGGCATGGTCGACCGGGTCGACGCCCTCACCCGCCTGAACCGCGCCCGCGGGGTCGGGCTGGCGATGATCAGCCACACCATGTCCGACCTCCTCGCCCTCGCCACGGAGGAGGACCGGATGAAGGCCCGCGGCTTCGTCGAACGCGCCGGCATGGTCATCTGCGGCGGCCTGCCGGGAGCGGAGATGCCGCAGCTGACCGCGGCGGTGCCGATGTCGGCCGCGGAACAGGCGATGCTCGCCTCATGGCAGGACCCACCCGCATGGGACCCCTCCACCGGCCACGAAGCCGAACCCCCAGGCCGCGGCCGGTTCCTGATCAAGGTCGGCGGCCGCCCCGGCATCCCCATCCGCGTCGAACTCACCCAAGCGGAACTGGCGGTCAACGACACCAACAAGCTCTGGCACGCCACCTCCCGCGCCGGCCGCGACCACACCCACTCCCCCACCCGGACGGCGTCGTGACAGCACGGAACAACAGGCGCCGCGAACCCGGCCGCGCCGGCAACGACGGCCTCCTGGGGCTCGCGCTCGTGCTGATCGCGGCCCTCGCAGTGATGTGGGTCTCCGTCGCGGTCGGATCGCGGCTCGAGCACGTCAACGCCCGCCTGCCGCATGACCCGTTTGCGATCGCGGCCGGGCTCGCCCGCGGCCGCGTCACCTGGCCCGCGTCGGCGACGTGGTGCGCCGTCGCCCTCGTGGCCCTGATCGTCATGGTGATGGTCGGCGTACTGGCCCTTCGACGCGGGGCCGCGGGGCGCGTTGCGGTGGATCGCGCGGCGCGGTTCATGGCCACGAACCGGCAGCTGGCGCACCTGCAGCGCAAGCAGGCCCTCGCCACCTCGAAACGGCTCGGAGTCGAGGGCGCTCCCGGCATCCCGCTCGGGCGCCTCGTCGGGGGCGGCCAGAGGCTGTACTCCTCGTTTGAGGACATGATCACCGTCATCGCCGGACCCCGCGTCGGGAAGTCCACCTCACTCGTCATCCCCGCCATCATCGCCGCCCCGGGCGCGGTGGTGACGACCTCCAACAAGCGCGACGTCCTCGACGCCACCCGAGACCTGCGCGCCGATCACGGCACCGTCTGGGTGTTCGACCCCCAAGCCGTCGCCCGCGAGCAACCGTCGTGGTGGTGGAACCCGCTCTCCTACGTCACCGATGACGTTCGCGCCGCCAAGCTCGCCCAGTACTTCGCCACCGGCTCCAGAGCCACCGACGCGAAGACCGACGCCTTCTTCGACGCCGCCGGCCAGAACCTCCTCGCCGGCCTGCTACTGGCCGCCGCCACCGCCGACCGGCCGATCCGTGACGTCTTCACGTGGCTCACCAACCCGCTCGAGGAAGCACCCGTCCGTGCGCTGCGCGATGGCGGCTACCCCCTCGCGGCCGAAGCCGTCCTCGGGGTGATCCAGTCCACCGACAAGCTCCGCGGCTCGGTCTACTCCACCGCTCAAGAGATGGCCGCCTGCCTCAAGAACACGCAGGTCGACGAATGGGTCAACCCCCGCCCCGGACACGATCTCCGCCCGCAGTTCCACCCCGACGCCTTCGTCACCGGCGGCGGGACGCTCTACTCGCTGTCCAAGGAAGGCACCGGCACCGCAGGCCCCCTCGTCACCGCTCTCACCGCGGCGACCCTCGAAGCCGCCACGGACCTCGCCGATACCTCGACCGGTGGGCGGCTGCGGGTGCCGCTGGTCGCGATTCTCGATGAAGCCGCCAACGTCTGCCGGTGGCGAGATCTGCCGGACCTGTACTCCCACTTCGGATCCCGCGGCATTCCGATCATGTCCGTGTTCCAGTCCTGGTCTCAGGGCGTCGCCGTGTTCGGCCGCGAAGGCATGCTGAAGCTCTGGTCCGCCTCCAACGCCTTCCTCTACCTTGGGTCCGTCAAGGAGAACGACTTCCTGCAGAACCTCGCCGAACTCATCGGCGACCATGACCGCGAGACCACCACCGCCAGCCTCAACAAGGGCGTCCGTTCCACCTCGACCGCGCTGAAACGCGAGAGGATCCTCGGCGTCGACGAACTCGCCGCCCTCCCCCGCGGCCGCGCGATCCTCCTCACCACCGGCACCCGAGCCGCGCTGCTGCGCACCACCCCCTGGTACCGCGGCCCAAAGGAGACCCGCGACCGCATCGCCGCATCGATCGCCGCACACGCCTCAGCCATTCAAGTGACCACCACCCCCGCTTCGGCGCCCACCGCAGCGACGCCCACGCCGCCCGGCGTCGCCGCACCACCCTCGACTCAGCAGGTCACAATCGGTGACTGACGACGAGGACGACGCCTTCGGGGACTCCGCGTCACCCGATCTCGATCAAGGAGCCGAGCGCGCCGCGGTCAGCACCTACTACGGGTCCGCCGACGAGTGGTTCCGCCGGTACTGGCGATATACCTATCGACGCCGCGTCTCCCCGAAGGGCACTGGTACCGGCCGGTGGCGGGCCGACTGGTGGGCCAACGACGAAGCCCGGCAACGCATTGAAGCTCTTTGGCGCAGCTGGGAAGCCTGCCGCCGCGACCCCGGCACCGGCGTCAGCGCCTGGTGGATCAACCACGCTGATCCACAGATGAGCGCCCTGCTCGCCGTTGATGGCTGTTTCGCGGCCTCTAGCGACGAGAACCTCCCCGGCGACCCCCTGCCCTATACCGAACCGCCGCCGGGCCTCTTCGCTCCCGACCGGTCCTCGGGATCGTGAGCACCCGCTGCAATTACCGTTGTGAGTGGAGCTGCCTCGACCGGCGTCGAGGTGTACGACGAACGATCGCTTGGCCCGACACCCAGCCGCCGCTCAGCCGGACGCTGATCGCTGCTGTCTGAATCAGCAGGCGGGCAGATTCGGCTGCGCGGACGACTCGACACCAACCAGGGTTGCCGCCCTGATCCACAGACCGTCACCTGTCCGCACCCACCAGCTGGTGATGTAGGGCTGGCCGTTGCTATCGAACGCGCGGTACGAAGGGCCGGTCGAGACGCATTCGGCCGACGCTGCCCCGTTCTGGTACCAGTGGAGGCCCGCCGCTGCGGCATGCGACGCGTCAACCCATCCATCGGACGTGGGCTGCGAGTACCCGGCGGTACCGCCGAAGTGTTCGTCGAGGATCGTGATCCCCGTGGGCGCGGGCGCGGGCGCAGGCGCAGGCGCGACGGGGGCCTCGGGCGCAGGTGCCGGAGCCTGAGGAGCAGGAGCTCCCGGAGGATCCGCCGTGACAGCCGGCGCGGGCGCGGCCGACTCCGCGGAAGACGGCGCCGCCTGTGGAGCTGCGGGGGCAGCAGACGAAGTCGTCGGAGCGGGGGCCGGTTGTGGGGCTGACTGGGCACCGTCTTGGTCAAGACCGTGCTTCACGCCCTCGTTCACGGCCTTCTGAAGTGCCTTACTCTCCGCGCCGCTCTTGGCGCTGTCGCCGGCGATGCCAGCCTTGACTCCCTTGAGCACGAGTCCCTCGGCCGCCTTGTCGATCACCTGGGATCCGACCGCGCACGTCGGCGCTTCGGACAGGTGGAAGAACGAGGCGAACCCGCGGAGCAGAGGCGCGTAGAAGGCGTCGGCGTCGTCCGTGAAAGCCCCCTGCGGATCTGTGCCTGGCTGCGCTCCGCTCGGCTGCTCGCAGTAGTTGTGCGGGTCCGCGTACGCAGGCACGGCAACCGCCACCGAGCCCGCGACAAGGACTCCGACCACGGCGAGGACGACGATCCGGCGGCGGGGGCGACGGTGTTGCGACACTGGGCTTCCTCTCGTTGGGTGAGGCGAGATTCCGAGACGCCGGGCACGCGCGATCTGCGGAGTGGAGCTCTGGGTGAGCGAGTAGCCGATCTTTCACCACAACCGGAGACGGTTTCCGGCGTGTCGAATTACAGTTCTGTAACACACGGCCATCACCGGGCGACCTGCGCGCTCTTGTCGTCACTCCGTCACTCAGGGCTGATTAGAGGCGATCGCTGCTTGATCGGCCGGGTCTAAAAGCCTTGGCTCCTGCGGTCGCATGACACGTGGAGCCTCCGACGGATCAGAGGTTCGGAGACCCGAGCGTCCCTGACCGAACTTCTCTTGGAAGCTGAATCAACGGCTGCGCTCGGGCCGCTGTGTGCTGCGCGACGTCGCTCTGCTACCCGTTGCGCGGGGCGTCCTCGCGTTCTCTGTCACGGCCTCAGCAGCTGGTCGTGCGTGGGCCACATCCGCCCGCATCGCGACGGCGACAGCGTCGGCAGCGAGCCCGGTCTCGCGTAGTCGAAACTCGGTCTGCTCGCGCCGCTCACGCGAGTCGTAGGCCGGCCTCAAGTCGGCGTTGGCCTGCAGTTCGCCCACGGAGGCGTCGCTGCAGTGCAGTGCTGCCTGCGCGTGGGCGTTCGCCGAGAGCGCACGAAGCTCCTCCACCGTGCTCGTCGAGGTGCCGCCCTCGGCGACCTGCCGGTCGTACTGGTCCGCCTCGAGCTCCAGCAGCAGGGCACGGTCGGCCTCTGATGCGTCCGCAGCGGCCGTTCGTTCCGGTTCAGTCGCAGGTGCCGTCAGGGCGGCGTCGCGCTGATCTGCGCGGAGCACCGCGGTGACAGCGGTTGCGGTGTCGTCGTGGCCCTGCCGCTGGTCGTCGCGGCCCGCCCGGTCCTGGTCGAGGCGGGCCAGCGCGGCTCGGACGGTGTCGGTGTCGACGCCGGTGGCGTGCACGTCGATGCCGTACCGGTCCTGCACCTGCCGCGTGATCGTGTCGGCGGCGACTGCGGCGCGGGGCTGCTCGTGCTGCCACTGGGCGGCGAGCTGCCACATCGAGGTGATGTCGGCGGGCGCCGCGCGGTCCCACCACTCGGGCCGGTCGACGAGGGCGAGGCGTGCGGTCGCGGAGGCGCCTTCCGCGCGGTAGCGGGCTTCGAGCTGATGGACTTCCTGCTGCGCACGGTGCTCCGCCTGACGGGCGGAGTCCTGGCGGGCGCGGGCGTACCGGTCGGCCATCTGGCTCGCGGTAGCGAGTCCGAGCCGGAGGGCGGCCTCAACTTCGTCCTCGACGCCGGGGTGCTGGTCGCTCATCGGTCCTGCTCCTTCATCGTGCTCGTCATCGCTCAAGGTCCTGCCCGGGCCGGACGGGCCCGCCCCCTCGGGTGGTCGGGACGGATACATGTGGCGTGAGCGGGGTCGGCACAGGGCCGCCGCGGGTGCTGGTCGCGATTGCAGCGCGCGCGGCGGTGGCCTGCTGTTCGGGGCTGAGCTGCTGGAGCGCGTTGCTGCGTTCGATGGCGAGGTAGCTGTCGCGGACCTGCCGGAGCCGGTCCCGAAGTGCCCCGTTGAGCTGCTCGGCCCGCGCTGCGTCACCGGCCGCGGTGGCCGCTGCGTGGATGGAGCGGGCGGTAACGGCGAACTGCCGCAGCAGCAGCAGCTCCGCGGTCGCGTTCCGACCGGCGGTCGCCGTTGCGCTGACCAGGGCAACCGTGTTGGCGATAGAGGGCATCGCGATCGGGCGGGGTCGGGACTCGATCGGTCGTAGCTGCGCGGAGCGGGCGAGGATCCGGGCTGCGTCCGCCAGCGGTCCGGGCGTGGGTTCGATGCGCCGTGACCAGGCGGCGCACATGCCGGCCATGTCGCGGGCGGCATGCGCCCAAATCGCGTAGTCATCGACCGGCACCCTGGTCAGGTAGTCGCGCAGCTTGGCGATGTCGGCGACGTGTTCAGCAAACAGGTCCGGGTGCAGCTCGGCCGCCTCCCGCCCGGCACGAGCCGGCACCCGGCCCAGTCCACGGCGGACCGCCCGCCACTCCACGACTGCTTCGGTTGCGGAGTCGGGGCGGTCGGGCCAGCCCTTGCGCAGCTCGGGGAGGGAGAGGTCGCGGGCGAGTTTCTGGCCGCCGTGCCAGACCGGCTTCTCACCCTCCGCAGGTCGCAGGGCGACGGCATAGCCGGTGACGACGTCGTCGCGGCCGGTCGCGTAGCGGGGGTGCACGAGCAGGCCCTCGCGGCGGAGCCGGCGGACAAACTCGGCCTCGTCCAGCGACGCGGTCGCTGCCGCTCGGACGTACCGCTCGAGCGTTTTCGCGTCTACCTCGACCAGGCCCCGCCGGGCCGCGGCTTCGCGGGCGGCGCGGGTCTCCTCCCGCTGATGGAATGCCCGCTCCTGCACAGGCACGAGCGGCTGCAGGCCGTGCCGTTGCTCGAGCTCGCGGACGGTCTGCATGGCCCGCTGGTAGTCGTTGTGCACCGACGCCTTGGTGCCGTCTTCCCGCACCAAAGACACTGCGACGTGCACGTGGTCGTTCCCATTCAAAGAAAGTCCGTGCCGGACCGCGACCCACCGGCAGTCTGCGCGCGCGTTGTCGCCAGCGAAGCCCATCCGGGTGACGAAGTCCTCCACGATCGCCGCCCACCGGTCGTCGGTCAGCTGCCCCTCCTCGGCGGCGAGCGACAGCGAGCAGTGCCACACCGACCCGTCCACCCGCGATCGCACTGTCTCCCCCGACTCCGTGTCCACGTGCGTCAGGAGCCGGGTGACCTCGACCCCGAACTCCCGCCGGGGCGCGTCGAGGCTGGCGGCGATCTCGGTCGCCGCGGCGCGGTCGAGGGTGTCGGTGCCGTACATCGTCATCACCGCCGCGTCGCCGGCAATGAGGTGTTGCTCGGTGTGCTCGTTCGATCGGCCAGGCCCGGCCAGGTACGCCAGCAGGCCGCCCAGGTCGCCGCCGCGCGAGATGGAGGCGATCACCGGCCGTTCACCACAGCCATCGACGCTTCGATCTGCTTTGCGAGCTTGCGGTACTCCGCCACGACCGCGACCGCTTCGGCCGGGAAGCGGCCGTCCGTGTTGGCGTACCGGGCGAGCTGGTTGACGTTGTTTGCCACCGTCGCCATCTGTCGTTGCAGCTTGAACAGCATCACGATCGCCTGCTTCCGTTCCGCCGCGATCTCCACCCCCGACGCCATCGCCGACTCGAACAGCAGCCGCGGCACCGTCACATCCCGTACCGCCGCCCGCGCCTGTAGCTGCACGTCCTCCTCCGGCGTCACCGACACCTCGTACCGGCGCGCCCGACCCGGCCGCCCCGCCGGCACGTTCGCGCGACGCCGCCGCCCGAACGCCCGCCGCGGACTGCCCGCCTCGTCCTCGTCGACCACGACACCCCGCCCTTCCCTGCCCAGCGCAGCGACCCCGCACCGCGGGGACCACACGGCCAGTGTGCCCTCGGGCGAAGCGCAGCGGAAGCCCGATAAGCGCGTTACCCCGGGTAACGCTATTGCTTGCTCCCCCAACGTCGTCTGCGGGCGTCGGGCGGATTGCGCAGCGGATCCTCCGCTCCCGGTCGCCCTCTGCGCGGTCCGGGGCCGCGGGTACGGTCGCGGGTATGAGTACGAGCACAGACCCGGACGACGTCGCTGCTGCCGCCAGGCGGCAGCTCGAGGCGGACACCGAGCGGCGCGTCAACGCCGTCCGCACCGTCGCCGAAGCCGGCCGCACAGCCGACGAGGCCGACGCCGCGGCTCGCGCTGCGGCCGCCGCGCACGCCGCGGCGTGGGCGGCCGCGGTCGCGGCCGGGTGGAGCGAGCGGGACCTCAAGCAGATCGGCCTCCGCACCCCCACCGCACCCGCTTCAGGCGGCAGCGGTGCTACTCGCCGGCGCCCTCGCGCCACCGCGCCGAGCACCCCGGCGGTAGACGCGGACGGGCAGGACGGTGGCGGCGGCGAGGCGCCGTCCGATTAATAGGCGGAGGGCGGGCTGGGGTGGGTGACCCCCTGCACCCCTGTGGACGGCACGAGCCGGTCCGCTGCGCGCTCGTCCCGCCCACAGGTGCACAGCGGGACCCACTCCGTCCGCCCGCACCCAGGCCGCAGGTCACCTTCCCCGCATCAGCTGCGGTCACGCGCGCGCGGCCTGTGTACGGCCTTGAACCCGACGCCCCACCTCCACCGCACGCGCCGGTCGACCGCGGCTGCACTGCCGTCGGCGCGTGCGCCTGTGGGGCGGGGTTGCACTTCGTTCCGTGCCGGTCAAGGGCGCTTCGCGTCCCTGACGGGAGAGCCCTATCGGGCTCCTCTTGACCGGCCCTGCACTGCGTGCACCGGGCGGCAGGTAGGCGCTTGCAGCGCTGCTGCACGGCACGCCTCCGGCGTCCCGCACCACCCCCAACAGGACGGAACCCGACATGTCCACGACCCCGACCAACCCCACCATCGACACCACGACCGGGCAGCCGTCGGCGGTGCCGGTCGGGGACTATCTCGTGCCGGTGGATCCAATGGAGGACCTCGGCTGCGACGCCTGCCAATAGCCAGACCGCAGCCGCTTCCGGGGGAGCGCGAGGGGGCCCGCCCCCTCGCCCACCACGCACACGACAGGCCCCGCCCCGATGACTCGGGGCGGGGCCTGCCGCGGCTTCGTCAGTGGCGCGGGTCGACGCGGAACGCCCACTCCGGCAGCCGCCCGACACTCGTCAGCGTGGTGACGGAGGCGGCGAGGTCACTGCCCGGGTTCAGGCCGGTCGCGGTCGCGGCGAGGCGGGCGGCGAGGCTGCCGCGGCCGAGCGCCCAGTGCAACCAAGCAAGCATCGCCGCTAGCTCCCCCCGCTCCTCCTCCGACGCACCCGCAGCCGCAGCCATCGCGACCTCAATCAGAGCGTCGAGTCCGGCGGCGTTCGGGCGGCGGACAGGACCGCCGAGCAGCACCTGCACCCCGAAGGACTCCTCCCCCACCGGCACCGCACCGACTAACTCCGGCCACACCGCCGCGGCGGCCTCCTCGCCCCATCCGGCGAGGATCAGCGCCAGCGTGCGCAGCACCCCCACCCGCGCCACCGGCCCGAGCCCGACCGCGCCCTCCCGCCCGGCCAGGGTTGCGGCGAGCAGTCCGAACGCGGCCGCAGGGCCGCCCCCGTGCACGGCCGCCAGCACGCTGGCGGTGTCCGCCTCGCGGCGCCGGTCGGCCGCCGCACGTGCGGCCGGGTCGATCTCGGGCAGCCGCCCCGCGACCGCCGGGTCGGTCAGGCGCCGCCCGTCCAGCACCTCCGGCACAAACGGGAGCGGACCGCGGGTGCGGGCGGTCAGGCTGACCCACTCCTCACTGGTGACCAGCAGCAGATCCCGCACCTGATGCCCCGCCCGGTCCGCCGCCTGCGCCAACTCCAGCAACGCCACCACATCCGCCGCCGCCTCCCGCGTCGGATTCGGCGTCGACACCACCAACGCCAGCCCGTCGACCGACTCCAGGTTGCAGACCAGCCCCACCGTCGTCACCGCAGCCGCCGCCGGATCGAACCGGAACCGATCCCGATCCACCCGCATCGCAGACGACGCACGGGTGCCGGTGAACGGGACCACCACCACCGAGTCGGCGATCGGCATCCCGGTCAGGTGCGGCAGCAGCGCCAAGAACTCGGCAGGCCCTGCAACTCGATGCGTGTTCATCACTTCGCCCTTCTCTTCTTCCTCGTTGTTGTTGCCGTGAAGGCACGAAGTGCCGAGGAGGGCGGCTGGGCGGGCTGTCAACCCGAAGGGCGGCGGAGGAGAGCAGTCCGCGGCGAAATAAGGGAGCGCAGCGACCGCGTCGCGGACTGCTCGGGGCGAGTCGGCAGCGCAGCTGCTTGCGGCCCGCACAGCCACCCGTACGCTGCCGCAGGCTTCACGGCGACAACAACGCACCCGCCCCCGCCAGGGCGGGGAGAGCGCAGCCGGCCGCGCAGCGGCCGCCCATCCAGTCGACACAGCCCGCGAAGCGGTCCGCTCGTCTGCAGTCGAACCGTGCTGCGTGTGGTCGAGGCCCGCCGTCGCCGGGTGAACGTATGTTCTAGTTGTGGGGTCGAACCGGCGGCACGGAGACGCGATCGCCCGGCAGAAGGACAACGCCCGCGCCGAAGCCCGCGCACTGCAGCCCACCACGCTGCCGATCGAGTTCGTCACCGCCGCCGGCGGCGCTATTCCTCCTGGCCAGCAGCCCCGACCTGTCTACGCCTGGGTCGAGATCGGCGACACCCTCATCCGCATCGCTGG
This sequence comes from Amnibacterium endophyticum, assembly GCF_042680685.1. NCBI lineage: Bacteria > Bacillati > Actinomycetota > Actinomycetes > Micrococcales > Microbacteriaceae > Amnibacterium > Amnibacterium endophyticum. The sequence goes on from NZ_JBHUEA010000020.1 coordinate 62,543, forward strand.
CACCGCCATCGCCTGGAACAGCCGCTGCGTCCACGTCCGCTGGACCGGCACCAACCCTGAACCCACCCACGCCTGGGTCTGGGCCTCCGCCGTCACCCGCGCCGACACCAATCCCGCCCCCTAATCGACACCGCCTACCGCCTTCGGACTGCAGCGGCGGGCAAGCGGACACGACGGTCCGCCTATAGGCACCGCCACGACTGCCGGCTGTCGACAACACACGGCATTGACGGGATCAAACGCCCCTGCGATGCGGGACCTCGCCGGCCAGAGTCCAGGCCATGCCGATCACGACCCGTCGTGGTTGTCGTGCTCGAGCAGGCCCTCATCGCCGGGCAGATCGTGCCGCTCGGATCTTGTGGTGTCGTGCGGATCATCCAACGTCGACAGCCACTCCTCCGTCCCGTGCAGCGGCGGCTCCAACGGCTCTGCGGATGGCAGGTCAGTCACCGGAGCCAGCCAGTCCACACCGGTCGTGCCGCGCGCGTCAGGACTCACAGGTCGGCAGCCAGAGATAAGGACACGGCACGAAGGTCGGGCAGCGCGAGTGCCTTCGATGGTCGAGCGCTGCAGTCCCTCGTAGAAGTTCCATCGGCCCGCGCGGCATGCATCACGGCGCGACGGCGATTTTACTGGCGGGCTGGACCGGGCCGACATGGATCCACTGTCGGTCGGTGGTGCAGGCGTAGGTGGCTTGCTTGACGAAGAAGGCGCGGAAGCTGTGCGGCGGGTAGACCCGGTAGCCGTCCGCGGCCGCAGCCTTGCAGGAGGGGTCGTGCGGCCTTGTATCTGTGCCGGTGTTGAAGTTGCCGCCGTTCTTGTCGACGTAGGTGTAGTCGAGTAGCGCTCCGGCGTAGCCGTTCGCGGGGATGCTGACGGTGCTGCTGGTGCCGCCGAAGCGATCGGCGGGTGCGCCGAGCTGTGTGCCGTCGCCGTGTCCGACGAGGCTGACGCCGGGTGTGCCGGCGAGGACGCAGGAGCTCGAGCCGGTGTTGCGGAAGATCACCCACGACGACCGCTGGCCTGCCCCGGCGCCGTCTGGGTCGTACTTGACCGTCACCGACAGGTCCTGGTCGGCGCACTGGCCGGCGGGCACGTTCGGGTCGGTGCGCGCTGCGGCAGAAGCGGCGGTGGACGGAGGAGCCGACGATGCCGGCGTCGGCGAGGTCGATGCGGAGGCCGACGTCGCAGCGTTCGTCACGATCGGAGTGCTGGTAGCGGCCGCGCTCGACGTACTGGTCGCGGCTCGGGTCGGCGCCGGTGATTGCCCGCTGGTGCAGGACGTCAGCGCCTCTCCCTCGTCTCCCGGAGTCCGGACCAGACCGGCCGGGGCAGGGCATCGATTCGTGATGCGGTGGAAGCCGGCCTTGAACGCCTTCGCCGTCACCTTCGCTGACCGCTGGCCCGCAGCGAGACCTATTGAGACGCCGATGTCGAGATAGTTCCGCTGGTCAGGAGCGGACGAGTCGGGCAATCGCTTCAGATGCTTCCTTGATCTTGGCGTCGGCTTCGGGACCGCCGGCTGCGGCAGCGTCACGGACGCAGTGGTCAAGGTGGTCGTGGAGGAGGCCGAGTGCGACGGACTCGAGGGCTCGTGTCATGGCGGAGACCTGGGTGAGGATGTCGATGCAGTACTTCTCATCGGCGACCATGCCTTGCAGGCCGCGTGCTTGTCCTTCGATTCGGCGAAGCCGCCGCAGGTACTCGTCCTTGTCGGAGATGTAGCCATGGACGTGTCGGTCGAGATGATCCTCGGGGGTCGGGTACATCGGGCTCCTGCCTCAGGTGAGCGGGAGGTGAGTGTACGGACCTCGTTGATGCGTCGACGGGGGGTCCGGTGAGAGGTTCTGCGGGAGCCGTCGCAGTCCGCCAGCGCGAGGGTCGGAAGGTGCTGGCCCCCGCACGCGCTGTCGCGGTCGGATCAGTCACCGGGGGCGAACTGGTACGTGGGGGGCGGGTTCTGCTGGTCGAGGGCGGTGCCGTAGACGAGGGCGACTTGCCGGTGCGGGAGCAGCTCGATCTCGGCGGGGTTCCCGGTCGTCGGCTTGCCGTCGATGTACGCCCGAAGCGTGCGGCCTTGCTCGTCGGCGCGGCTTCCGATGCGTCCCTGCTGTAGGCGGACGCCCCATTCGGTGAAGACCTGGCCGAGGGTGTAGCGGTGGCCGCGGGAGTCGGACTCGATGTGGAGCAGGCCGCTGGTGTCGTGAGTGTGCAGCTCGCTCATCCGGCCCGTCGCCGCCACGATGCCCAGGTTGGCGGGGACCGGGACGGGGTCGCCATCGATGCGGATGTTGAGATGGGAGTGGAAGTGGTCGCCGGTCATCCGGGAGAAGTCCAGCCCTGCGGCGCGGATACCCTCGGTCGGATCGGTGGGTGCGGGCCAGGGCGGGGCGCCTCCGCCGGTCGCGGCGGCGGGGGCGGGTAGCGCCGGCGGCTGCGCGGCGGCGGCGATACCCGCAGTGACGCCGCCGAGGACTGCGAGGCCGGCCGCGGCGAGTCCGGCCCGCAGCAGGATGCTGCGGCGGCGCTCGGCGCGGCGGGCGGCCTCGCGGGCAGCGGCGGCTTTCGCTCGCCGCTGCCCGCGCCGCCGGTCTTTGTCGGGCTCGATCACAGCTGGTTCAGCAGGGTGCGCATCTGGCTGATCTCGGCCTGCTGGTCGGTGACGATGTTCTTGGCCAGGGCGATCGCGGCGGGGTCCTTGCCGGTGCTGATCTCGGTCTTGGCCATGGCGATGGCGCCGGTGTGGTGGCCGACCATCTGGGTGAGGAACAGTCGGGTGGCGGTGGCGCCGTCGGCGTCGCGGAGCTGCTGCAGCTGGTCGTCGGTGAGCATGCCGTCCATCGCCATGCCGTGCATCTGCATCGGGCTCGCGGTGGGGTCGACGGTCGGCTGGCCGTAGGAGGTGAGGAAGCCGTTCATCTGGTCGATCTCGGGCTGCTGGGCCTGCTTGATCGCTTTCGCCAGTGCGGTCACCTCGGCGGGGATGTCCTGCTTGGCGAGCATGAGGTCGGCCATCTGCACGGCCTGGGCGTGGTGCGGGATCATCATCGACGCGAACATCGCGTCGGCGGCGTTGTGCGCCGACGCCGTGGCCGAAGCGGCTGGCGTGGGGACGCCGGCAGGCGCGCCAGCGCTGTCGCCGTTGCTGCTGGTGGTGCAGGCGGTGAGGGTGGCCGTGCCGGCCAGGGTCAGGGTCAGGAGAAGGGCGCGTGCGCGCATATCGGTGTCCAGTTCGTGCTCAAGAGTCGTCGGAGGGTGTCGTCGATGCCGCACAGGGAGGCGCGGCGGTCGACGATCAGGTCCGGCTGATCCCGAGCGCGAGCAGGGACGGAGGTGCGCGGGCCGGCAGTTGACCGGCCGGCGTGCTGGCCGGCTGTGGCGCGGCGATCGAGGTCGTGGCGTCGAGGCAGGCGGCGAGAGCGCCGGGCAGCACTGGGGTGTGCGCCACGGCGAGGAGCGGGTTCTGGGAGCAGACGTTCGCCTGCTGGTCGACCGCGGGCTGGTTGTGCTGGCTCGTGTGCGTTCGGGTGGCGGTCATCGCCATGGTCATGCTCGAGCCCAGGTGCATGGCAGCCATCACGGCCGGGGCTGCGACCACCGCGGCCAGCAGCAGGGCGACGACAGCCGCCCGCAGCACCGGTCCCCGCATGAACGGCATCGTAATCGCGGCTGAGGCGGGGTACCACCGGGGGGTATATTTCTGGGCTGCTTGATAGGTGTGGGTCGGGATGTCGTCGAGGAGGTGCTGGTGGGGGTCTATCTGCCGGTCGGTATCGCGCTCGGGGTAGTGCTGCTGGGTGTCGCGACGGTCTACGGGACGGCTCGGTTGGTCGCTGCAGCGCCGACGGCGGCGCAGGTGATGGCGTTCCAGTCCGGGTTTATGCCGCAGGAGCACGCGCTGTCGCGGTTCCACGCCCGGTGGTACCCGCTGACGCTGCTGTTCCTGGCCTTCGATGTCGAGATGCTGTTCATGTACCCGTGGGCGGTGGTCGCCGGGCAAATCGGCGCGGAGTCGATCATCGAGATGTTCGTGTTCCTGGGCGTGCTGATGGCCGGGGTCGTGTGGGCGTGGCGTGAGGGGACGCTGCGGTGGGTCTGACCGGTCGGATCGCGGCGTTGGCGGCGCGGAGACCGCACGTGCTGGTGGTCGGGGTGCCCGGCCACGATCTCGCGCGGATGCGGGCCGAGGCCGCCGTGACCGCTCGGGGATGGGTGCTGGCGGCGTCCCCGGCGGAGGCGGACGTGCTGCTGACGGTAGGGCTGCCGGCGGACGAGCTCGCGGCGAGGATCAACCAGGTCTGGCAGCAGGTGCCGCGGCCGCGGCACCGGGTGGGTCTGACCGATCCCGTCGAACTGCCCGGCGCGCTCACCCTCGCCCAGCAGGCCCTGGAGGCCGGCGGCGACCCGGAACCGCTTCCCGAGGCGTCCGACTCCGATCAGGCGGCTGGTCATGCCGAGTCGCACGGCATGGAGTCTGGTCTGCACGGCATGGCGCACGACTCGCACGAGATGAGCCACGGACCACACGACTCGCACGAGTCGGACCACGGGGCGCATGGGTCGGGCGGGATGGGTCACGGGTCGATGGACATGGGTCATGGGTCGCATGGCATGGATCACGGGTCGATGGACATGTCGGGGCCGGGCGGGGTGCCGTTGGCGGGTGGGTTCGAGGGTGACCGTGACGGGTTGGAGATGGACGTGCTGCACCTGCAGCTGGGTCCGGTGCTGACCGACTGGCCGGCGGGCTTGGCGCTGACGCTCACGCTGTCGGGCGATGTCGTGGTCAAGGCGTCGGCCAGGGCACTGCCGGCTGCTGCTGTCGCTGCGCCCGATCCGCTGCCTGCGGCGGAGCGGTCGGCGGTGCAGCGGTTGGATCGCGCGCAGGTGCTGCTGCGGCTGGCGGGCTGGGACGCGGTGGCGGAGCGGACGAGGCGGTTGCGCGATGCACTGCTGGGCGGTGCGTCGCTGGCCGAGCTGGTCCCGGCGATTGAGCGGATCCGTCGGCGAGTCGCGGGCTCGCGCCTGCTGGCGTGGAACCTGCGCAGCGCGTCGCCGGCGACGGCGGGCGAGTACGACGCGGAGACGGTAAGGCGCCGCCTGGTCGGCTGGCTGGACGCGGCAGCGGGCGGCCACGGGCAGGGCGATGAGGCGCCGCTGCGGTCGGAGGAGCTGGCGGCGGCGTTGCAGGGCAGGTCACTGGCTGCGGTCCGGCTGCTGGTGGCGGCGGGCGTCACGACCGAGGCGGGGTTGGTGCTGCATGCCTGAGATGGTGTCGTCCGCGCTGCTGGCGGTCGCGGCACCCTTCGGGCTGCTGCTGCTGGCGGCGACGGGGGCTGCGGGTGCGGCGGTGCTGTCGGCCAGGGCGGCGGGCGCTCCGCTGGTAGCGGCGGCGGGTGCACCGCTGCTGGAATCGGCGCGGCTGCTGCGGCAGCAGCGTCGCACGCTGCCGGGTGCGGACGTGCTGCTGTGGCGGATTGCCGGCGCCGGATTCGTGGCCGCGGCGGTGCTGAAGGTGCTGGTGGTCCCGGTCGGGGGTGCGGTCGCGGCGGATCTGCCCATCGGGGTGGTGTGGTTCAACGCGATGGACGTGCTGCTGTGGGCGCTGTGGTGGCTGCTCGGCTGGGGGGCGGACAGCACGTTCTCGCTGGTCGGGGCGTACCGGTTCCTGGGGCAGGCGATCTCCTACGAGCTGCCGTTGATGTTCGCGCTCACCGGCCCGGCGATCGCGGCCGGGAGCCTGCGGATGTCGGACGTCGTGGCGGCGCAGCAGCCGGTGTGGTTCGCGGTGCTGATGCCGGTCGGGTTCGTGGTGTACCTGCTCAGCGTGTCGGCGTTCGCGGCATGGGGGCCCTTCGCCACCCCTGCCGGGCGGGACGCAGCGGACGGGGTGCTGACGGAGCTGTCCGGGCCGGACCGGCTGCTGGTGCTGGCCGGCAGGTGGGCGGTGCTGGCTGCCGGGGCGGCGGTCGCGGTGCCGCTGTTCCTCGGCGGCGGCGCGGGACCGCTGCTGCCGGCGGGGGTGTGGGTAGCGGTGAAGTCGGTGCTGGTGCTGGCGGTGCTGGTGGTCGCCGGGCGGCTGGTGCCTGCGGTGCGGCCGGAGCGGCTGGCGGAGATCGGCTGGCTGGTGCTGCTGCCGGCGACGTTGCTGCAGCTGCTGGCCGTGTCGATCGGTGCCGCGGTGGCGGGAGGTGCGCCGTGATCACGGCGCTGCTGTTCGGAGTATTCGGCGTGGCGGCGGTGGCGGCCGGGGTGGCGGTGTTCGTGACCGACTCGATGGCGAGGGCCAGCTATGCCCTGGCGGTGTCGTTCGTGGCGGTCGGGGGGATCGCGCTGCTGCTCAACCTGTCCTACATCGGGCCGATCATCGTGCTGATGATGGTGATGGAGATGGCGATCATGGCCGTTTTCATGGTGATGCTGATGGGGATGAACCCGGCGCTGATGCCGATGGACATGACCCATTCGAAGCGGTCGTCGGTCGTGCTCAGCGCGGCGGTGTTCGTGCTGCTGGCCGCGGTGGCGCTGCTGGTGCCGTGGCCGGTGCGGGAGTCGCTGCGGCTGCCCGGTGGCGACACGATCGCGGCGCTGGGGCAGTCGATCATGGGCTCGAAGATGCTCGTGATGCTCACGATCAGCCCGGTGCTGTTCGCCACGATGGTCACCGCGGTGGTGCTGGCCAATCCGCGAAGCCGGTACGAACGGCTCGGTGACGACCTCGACCGGGAGCGTCCTGCCGACCCGGAGCGAGGAGGGCTGCAGCGGTGACGCTGCAGCTGGTGCTGCTGGTCGCGGCGGCGCTGTTCTCGGTCGGACTGTACGGGGCACTGTCCCAGCAGGTCGTGGTGATGGTGATGATGGGGCTGGAGCTGATGCTGAACGCGGTGATCCTGGCCGCGGCCGGCTTCTGGTGGTTCCTGGCGCCGGTGCCGGACGGGCAGACGCTGCTGCTGGTGGTGATCGCGGCGATGACGATCGAGATGGCGGCCGGCTTCGCCGTCGCGCTGGTGCTGCACCGGGCGCGGAACACCGACATGACCGACATGGCGACGGACCTGGAGCAGTGAGCGCGCTGCTGCCGCTGGCGTTCCTGCTGCCGGCGATCACCGGCGGCGTGCTGCTGCTGACCGGGCGGCGCGCGAACGGCGCAGCGCCGGCGGTCGCGATCACCGTCGCAGCCGCCACCGTCGCCGTCGCGATCGCAGCGGCGGTCGTGCGGCCGCGGGTCGCCGTCCCGTTCCTGCCCGGGGCCCCGTTCGAGGCGGCGATGCCGGGGCTGTCGGCGGTACTGCTGCCGGTGGTGACGGTGGTGGCGGCGCTGGTGCTGGTCTTCGCCGCAGCCGAGCGGACCGGCCCGGCGGCCCGCTTCCACGGGCTGATGCTGCTGTTCACCGGCGCGGTCGTGCTCACCGTGGTGGCGGCCAGCCTGCCGGCGCTGCTGCTGGCCTGGGAGGTGATGGGCGCGACCTCGTACGCGCTGATCGGCTTCGTCTGGCGGGACCCGGTCAAGACCGGTGCCGGGTTCGTCGCATTCACCGTGACCCGCACGGCCGACCTCGGCCTCTACCTCGCCGCCGGTGCCGCCGTCGCCGGCGGGGCGGGCCTGCAGCTGGACGCCCTGGCTGCGGCCCAGGGCCCGTGGCTGCACGTGGTCGCGGCGGGGGTGGTCGTGGCGGCGCTGGGCAAGGCGGCGCAGCTGCCGTTCTCGTTCTGGCTGTCGCGGGCGATGGAGGGCCCCAGCGCGGTGTCGGCGCTGCTGCACTCGGCCGCGATGGTGGCGATGGGCGGCTACCTGCTGGTGCGGATGGAGCCGCTGCTGGCCGCGACCAGATGGGCGGGCCCGGTGACGGCGTGGATCGGAGCGGCCACGGCGGTGCTACTCGGGCTGGTCGCGATCGCGCAGCAGGACCTCAAGCAGGTGCTGGCGGCCTCCACCGCCAGCCAGCTCGGCTTCGTGGTCCTCGCGGCCGGAGCCGGCACCGTCGCCGGCGGGACCGCGCAGCTGGTGGCCCACGCAGCGGTGAAGTCGCTGCTGTTCCTCGTCGCCGGCGCCTGGCTCGCGGCACTGGGCACCAAGCAGCTGCCGGCGCTGATCGGCGTCGGCCGCCGCTACCCGCTCATCGGTGTCGCCTTCACCGTCGGGGCGGCCGCGCTGGCCGGGCTGCCGCCGCTGCCGCTGTGGCTGTCGAAGGAGACCGTGCTGGCCGCCGCGGCCGAGCAGAGCCCGGCCCTGTATGCGGCCGGGTTGCTGGGCGCCGGGGTCGCCGCGGCGTACTCCGCCCGGATCCTGGTGCTGATCTGGCGGCGCCCGCCGGCCTCGGCCGAGGCCGGCTTCGACAGCGAAGAGCCCGGTAGCCGCCGAGTCCCGGGCGCCGCCTCGACGGTGATGGTCCTGCTCACCGGAGCCGCCGTCCTGCTGCCGCTGGCCTGGCTGCCCGGCCTGCAGCCGGCCTGGCGTGGCCTGCTGGGCGCCGGCGGCGCCCCGGCGGCGACCCCGTTGGAGTTGACGCTGTCGGCCGGCATCGCCGTCGTGGTGGCCGTCTCAACCATCCCGCTGGCGCGGGCCGCCGGACGGCTGCCCACCGGCTGGCTGGGGCTGGAGCCGGCCGCCCAGCTGCTGGTCGCCCGTCCCGCCGGGCGGGTCGCCGCGCTGCTGGCTGCAGGCGACGACCGGATCCTCGCCCGCATCCCCGCTGGCGGGGTCGCCGGTGCCGTCACCCGCGCCGCCGGCTGGTTCGCGGCCGTGGACGAGCGCGGCATCACCGGAGCGATGACCGGCATCGCCGCTCTGACCGGTCGCGCCGCCCGACGGGTGCGGGCATGGCAGACCGGTCGGCTCGAGCACTACTTCACCGCCGCGGTCGTCGCCACCGTCGCGCTGGCGGTCGTCCTGATCGTGGCGCGGTGACGATGCTCAGCCTGATAGTCCTCCTCCCCGTCGTCGCCGCGATCGTGCTGGCAGCGGCCCCGGTGCCGACCGCGGCCGCCCGTTGGGTGTGGGTCGGCACCGCCGCCGCCGACCTGCTGCTGCTCGCCGTCGCAGCGCTGCTCGCGCGGCCCGACTCGAACGGGCTGATGCTGGAGGAGCAGGTGACCTGGGCGCCGTCGGCCGGCACCAGCTACCACCTCGGCGTCGACGGGCTGTCGCTGCCGCTGCTGCTGCTCAGCGACGTGCTGTTCCTCGCCTGCGCGGTGTGGGCGCTGCGCGACGATCAGCGGCCCCGGCAGCAGGCGGCGCTGTTCCTGTTCCTGCAGACCACCTGCCTCGGCCTGTTCGCCGCGCAGGACCTGCTGGTGTTCTTCCTGTTCTTCGACCTGTCCATCGTCGGGATGTACTTCGTCATCGCCGGGTGGGGCCACGGCGACCGGCGCCGCAGCGCCCTGACCTTCTTCGTCTACACGTTCGTCGGGTCGCTGGCGCTGCTGCTGGGCTTCATCGGCCTCTACCTCGGCTCCGACCCGCACACCTTCGACATCGTCGAGCTGACCCGCAACGGGGTCCCGAACCTCGGGCCGGTCGGGGCGGCGGTGGTGCTGGCGGCGATCTTCCTCGGCCTGGCGATCAAGACCCCGACCGTGCCGTTCCACACCTGGCTGCCACCGGCACACACCGACGCGCCCGCGATCGGCTCGGCGATCCTCGCCGGGGTGCTGCTGAAGATGGGCACCTACGGCTTCGTCCGCATCGCGATGCCGGTACTGCCCGACACATGGCGGGCGTTCGCGGTGCCGGTGCTGGTGGTCGGGATCGTGTCGGTGCTCTACGGCGCCTTCGTCGCGATGGCGCAGCACGACCTGAAGCGACTGATCGCCTACACCTCGGTCAACCACATGGGCTACATCCTGGTCGCCGTCGGTGCTGCAGGACTGGCCGGCTCGGCCGAGGCAAAGCGCCTCGCCGTCGTCGGGGCGGTGACGCAGATGGTCTCCCACGGGCTGATCACCGGCACCCTGTTCCTGCTCGCCGGGGTGCTGTTCGAGCGGCGCGGCACCTACGCGATGGACCGCTTCGGCGGCCTGGCCGGGCCCGCCCCGAGGTATGCGGGCCTGTTCGCGGTGGCGGTGTTCGGGTCCCTCGGCCTGCCGGCCCTGTCCGGATTCATCGCCGAGTTCCAGATCTTCACCGGCGCGATCGGGGCGACCGGCTGGGCGGCGGCCGCGCTGCCGGGGATCGTGCTGATGGCCGCGCTACTGCTGATCGCCTACCAGCGGCTGTTCACCGGCGACCGCGCCGACACCGCCGCATTCCCCGACCTGCCCGTCCGTCAAACCGGCACCGCGGCCGGGCTGCTGGCCCTGTCATTGTTCATCGGGCTCGTCCCGGCACCGCTGCTGACCCTGATCGGACCGGCCGCTGACGGCGTCATCGCCCGGCTGGGTGGCTGACCCGGTGGGCACCAGGATGGACTACGGCGCGCTGCTGCCGGAGATCGCGCTGCTCATCGGCGCCGTCGCCGTGCTGCTGACCGGGTCCTACCTGCCCAGGCGGCGGCAGTGGCCGACGCTGCTGATCGCCGCCGCGGCCCTCACCGGCGCGATCGTGGCCGGCATCGTGCAGGCCCTGCAGTCGCCGACCACGGTCTTCACCGGCAGCTTCGCCCTCGACGCCGGCAGCGCCGCGGTCCGCATCCTCGCCCCCGCTGCGACCGCCGCGGTGATCGTCCTGGGCCAGCCGGAGCTGCGCCGCACCGCGCGGGAAAGCGAGACGATCGCGCTGCTGCTGCTGGCGACCCTCGGCGCGCTCGTCGTCGCCGGGGCGGACGACCTGCTCGTGCTCGCCACCGGGTTCCTGCTGTCCAGCATCCCCCTCTATGGCCTCATCGGGATCACCCGCACCGCCGCGGCAGCCGAAGCGGTCACCAAGACCTACCTGCAGGGCGCACTGTTCGGCGTCACCATGCTCGGCGGCATCGCGCTGCTGTTCGCCGCCGCCGGCGCGACCGCCTACCCCTCCCTCACAGCAGCCGTCGCCGCCGCCCCAGCGGTCGTGGTCGCCCTCGGCGCGATCGCGGTCACCGTCGGGCTGCTGTTCGAAGCCGGCGCGACCCCGGCGCACTTCTGGGTGCCCGACGCCACCCAGGCCTCCTCCCGCGCCGTCGGCGCCTTCCTCACCACCGTCCCCAAGCTCGCCGCCCTCGCCGCCCTGCTGCGGCTGGTGACAACGCTGCAACCCGCAGTCGACCTGCCCCTGGTCATCGCCGTCGTCGCTGCAGCGAGCATGACGATCGGTAACCTCGCCGCGTTCTGGCAACAGGACGTCCGCCGGCTGCTCGGCTGGTCGACCGTCAGCCAAGTCGGCTACCTGCTGCTCGCCGTCACCGCCGGCGCCGCCGCACCCGCCGCCGGCGGAGCACTGCTGGCCTACCTCGCCGGCTACACCGCCACCAACCTCACCGCCTTCGCCGTCGTCGCAGCCCTTCCGGACCGGGCCACGATCGACCACTGGCGAGGAGCAGCACGCGCCCACCCGGCCCTGACCGGCGCGCTCATCATCGCGCTGCTGAGCCTGGTCGGCACACCCCCGACCGCGGTGTTCTTCGGCAAGCTCGCCGTCTTCATCGCCGCCTGGGACGCCGGCTACGGCTGGCTGGTCTCCATCGCCGCCATCAACACCGTCGTCAGCCTCTTCTACTACCTCCGCTGGATCGTCGCCGCTGTCGGCCGCACCGACGCTGCACCTGACGCAGCCAAGCGCGCCCCTGGCGGCCTCGCCCTCGTTCTTGGTGCCGCCACCCTCGCCCTCGGCGCCGCCACCGTGCTGCTGCTCGGCCCGAACCTGACGCTGGTTTGACCACCATGACTTCGCCAGACACCCCGACAACGCTGAGCCACAGCTGCCTCCTGGCGTTCAGCCGAAGCGACGCGACCCGCAGCACCCCCGCGACACGACCACCTGCCGCGCACCTGGGACAGTCCAGGAGGCGTGAGCGGTGATCGCGCCGGTTCTCGCGGTGGCCGGCGGCGCCGCCCTCCTGGGCGTCGTCGGGCTGGAGCTGTTCCACACCCTCGTCCACCCCTCCGGCAGCGGACGGCTCACCAATCTGGTGCTGACCGGGGTGTGGCGCGTGTGCACGGTCAGAGGTCCGTGGGCATCGACGCGTCTCCGACTGGCCGGCCCGCTGGCCGTGCTCACCGTCGTGCTGACCTGGATCGCCGTCAGCCTCGTCGGATGGGCGCTTATCTTCAGCTCCGCACTGCCGGGCGGATTCGTCTACTCCTCGGGGCTGGACCCGACCACCCGCTCCATGCTCGTGGACTCGGTCTACCTCGCCGCAGTGGCCATGAGCACCCTCGGGTTCGGCGACATCGTGCCGCAGGCCGACTGGCTGCGCCTCGTCGTTCCGGCCGCCGCATTCGACGGCTTCGCGCTGCTCACCGCTGCGGTGACCTGGATCCTGCAGCTCTACCCCGCCCTCGCGCGGAGGCGGACGCTCGCCACCCGGCTGCATCACCTGCTCGACGCATGGCGCGCCATGCCTGAGCCGGACCCGGGTAGCGAGCCGAGCGAGTCGACGCTCATGACCTTCGCGGCCGACCTCGCTGCTGTCCGGGTGGACTTCATCCAGCACCCGGAGGCGTTCTACTTCCACGACGGGGACCACGACCTCCCGGAGGGGCTCCTGTCCCTCACCGCGGTCCTCGACGAAGCCGACGCGTCGACAGCGAACGAGCTCGGCCGGCGCACGCTCACCGCCGCCGTCGCCGACCTCGCGCAGGTCCTGCAGCAGCACTGGGGATACGCCGGTGCTCCGGAAGAGGTGCTGCTCCACCACGCGCAGCAGCACCGGTACCGACAACCGGCATCACGCAGACGGCTCGGATGCAGAGACCTGAGCGCCAGGCTGCGACCAGACGCCGTCAACATCGCCCGACCGGGCAGGGCTGACTTCGGCATCGCCGGAAGCACCAGGCATACCCGCCATCCCAGCATCGCCGCCGGGCACGCTCCAGTAGCCGGCAGCCGAGATTCGACGCGCGGTTGCTGAAGAGGCGCGGTACACCGCGATTGCGAGACCACCTATCGGTCAGACGGCTCGCCGGTCCAAAGCTTGCGATCGACCGTTCATGTGACGAGCGCAGAGCGGAGCGCGACTGGCGGTCAGCGATGTCTCGTCGTCCGTGTCCGCGGACAACATTTCACGAGGTGGCTTCGCAGGACAGTGCAAGTTCTTTGGCAGAGACCTCACGCGCCGGCCTACCCCGAGCCTCTGCCTGCTGAGGAGTTCTTCGCTTCCGGCCCGGATCCTGATTGCCCGCTTTATCGTCGGCCTTCTGGTGATGTCGCCTTCGCCGACCTGGAGGGCGTCCTCCCGCGAGCGAAGTGAGACCAGTAGTGACCAGCGGGCGGCGGTCACGCCGGGCGGGTGATCTCGTACCCGCCGGGACCGAAGTGCCACTGAGCGCTACCTGCTCCTTCAGCGCAGCGCCTACTGCCAGTGCTGCGGGTCGGGGTTCCAGGTGCGGCCGGTCGCGGTGGCCGTGAGGGCGGGTTCGATGAGGTGGCTGACAAGGATCACAGCGGCCGCGAGGTCGATCTCGGGCG
>NZ_JBHUEA010000021.1:0-60060 GCF_042680685.1 Amnibacterium endophyticum
CGCCCCGCCCGGCGTGGGCGTTCGCCCGGTCATGCCGCGTGACGGCGGCCGCCGCATCCGCGATCGCCCGGTCCACCTCGTCGAGCGCGGCCCGCGCCCGCTCGAGGTCCGCCGCGGCCTCGCGCTGGCGCGGCCCCGCCTCGTCGATCCTCCGCTCGAGATCGGCGATCAGCGCGGTCGCCGCCGAGCGCTCCGCGGCGCCGGTGTCCTCGGGCGGCGGGGTCGGCTCGTCACCGAGGACGGCGATGCGCTGCGCCGCCGTCTGCGCGAGGTCGCGGAACCGCTGCTGGGCGGCCTCGAGCTGCAGCGCGGTGCGGCGGGCGGCGTCGAGGTCGCCGCCGGCGTCGCGCTCCAGCCGCTCGACGAGCGCGCCGAGCCGCTGCACCGAGTCGGCGGCGACCTGCCGTCCGGCCTCCGCCTGCTCGTGGGCCTGCCGCGCGCGCTCGGCGTCGCCCGCCAGCCGGTCCGCGTCGAACGCCAGCAGGCGGGTCCGTGCCTCCCGGACCGCGGCCTGCACGCCCGCCGCCTCCCGCGCGACCTCCGCCTGCGCGCCGAGCGGCTTCAGCTGCCGCCGCAGCTCCTCCGCCAGGTCGGTGAGGCGGGCGAGGTTCGCCTGCATCGACTCGAGCTTGCGCAGCGTCCGCTCGCGCCGGCGGCGGTGCTTGAGGATGCCGGCGGCCTCCTCGATGAACCCGCGCCGCTCGTCGGGCCCCGCCCGCAGCACGGCGTCGAGCTGCCCCTGCCCGACGATGACGTGCATCTCGCGGCCGAGCCCGGAGTCCGACAGCAGCTCCTGCACGTCGAGCAGCCGGACGGCGTCGCCGTTGATCGCGTACTCGCTGCGCCCGTCCCGGAAGAGGGTGCGGCTGATCGCGACCTCCGCGTACTCGATCGGCAGCGCGCCGTCCGCGTTGTCGATCGTGAGCACGACCTCTGCCCGCCCGAGCGGGCCGCGGGTGGCCGTGCCGGCGAAGATCACGTCGGCCATCGAGCCGCCGCGGAGGTTCTTCGCCCCCTGCTCCCCCATCACCCAGGCGAGCGCGTCGACGACGTTCGACTTGCCGCTGCCGTTCGGGCCGACGATGCAGGTGACGCCGGGCTCGAACGCGAAGACGGTCGCCTGCGCGAAGGACTTGAAGCCCTTCAGCGTCAGGCTCTTCAGGTGCATGGCGCCTCCCCGGTCCGACGGTAGCGGGAGGGGCGGACAGCGGGACGACGGAGCCGCGATGTGGGAGCCGGGAGCCGGGAGCCGCAGCGATGTCGCCGATGCAGGGCGATGTCGCAGACGAAGGGCGGATGAAGCTGCTCCGTCCTTCGTCTGCCACTTCCTCCTGCATGTGCGACGCCGATTCCGTCCGAGGCCCGTCGAGTGATCTCGAGGCTCCGCTGCGCTCCGCACCTCGATCAGCGGGAGGAGTCCGCGAGGACCGCCCCGAGATCCGATCAGCGGAGGGGTTCGCGGAGGGCAGCCGCGCCGTCCATCCCGGCTTCGCGACCGAGCGCGCCGCAGGAGCGCAGGGGCGGAGATCGCCGCGCGCGTCAGGAGGGTGCGAGGCGGGAGAGCAGCGACGCCTTGATCGCGGGGCGGGAGCCGAACGCGAGCAGGAAGTGCGCCTCGCGCAGCAGCCGGTCGGAGCGGGAGCCCGCGAGCACGCCCCGTCCGCCGTCGTGCACCGCGAGGGCGGATGCGGCCCGCAGCGCCAGCGCCGCGCAGGCGGCGCGCGCGGCGGGCAGCTCCTCCACCGGTGCGCGGAGGAGCGCGTCGCGCGCGGCCGCCACGTCGGCGCCCAGGGACGACGAGCCGATGAGGCGTGCGGCCTCGGCGGCGAGCCCGAGCGGCAGGGCGCCGTTCAGCGCGAGACCGGCGGCGTCCGCGGCGGCCCAGTCGTCCGCGGTCACCACGTCGAGGTCGCGGTCAGCCGGCACCGCCACGCCCTCGAAGGTGAGCGTCACGGTGCCGGAGGCGTTCGCCGCGACGAGCCGCGCGGGCTCCGCCGTCATCCCGGGGCCGACGTCGACGAGCACGGTGCGGATGTCGCCCGAGTCGTCGACCGCGGCGACCCGCAGCACGTCGACGACGCCCCAGCCGGTCACCCACGGCGCGCTGCCGGTGAGGCGCCGGTCCGCGTCGATCCGCAGTGGCGAGGGGCCGCGGACCGCGGTGACGACGACGCCCGCCCGCACCGCGCCGGACTCGAGCGCGGGCGCGAACCGGGCCGCAGGGCCCGCGGAGCGGGCGACCGCGGCCAGCGCACCCTGGTGCTGGATCCAGACGAAGGCGGTGGCGAGGCAGCCGCCGGCGAGGGCGGCGGTCACGTCGACGCGTTCGGCGAGGCCCGCCCCGGAGACGCTGTGCCCGGTCAGGCCCGCCGCGTCCAGCGCCTCGAGGTGCGACCGCGGCACCCGGTCGGCCGCGTCCACGGCTTCGGCGTCGGGCCGCAGGACCTCGTCGGCGAGGCGGCGGGCGACCTCGACCGCATCACCCTGCACCGTCCCATTCTGGAGGTGATCCGGCGGGCCGGATCACCTCCAGGGCGGAGCAGCGGGCTCAGCTCTGCGAGGCCTTCGCGTCGCAGCGCGCCTGCACCTTCGCCTGGACGGCCTTCGCGCGCGTCTGGATCGTCGCGCCGTAGCCGCCGCCGATCGCCTTCTGCACGATCTCCTGCGCCTTCTCCTTCCGGGCGTCGCTCTTCGCGGGCAGCGCGCGCAGCGCCTTCAGGTCGGAGCGCAGCGAGGCGGGCAGGGCCTTCGCCCAGCCGTGCCCCTTCGCGGACGAGCCGGCGACGATGTGCGCGAGCCGCTCGACGCGGGTGCCGTACTCGCCGGACAGGGCGTTCTCGCGGATCTTCGCGCGCTCGGCGGCGCGGTCGGCCTTCGGCTCGCCGCGCAGCGTCTTGAGGTCGGCGCGCAGCTGCGCCGGCACGCCGCCGCGGAGCACCGCGCGCAGGTGCGGCATGCAGGCCGCGGTCGGGGTCGCCGTCGTCGGGGACGAGTCGCCGGAGGCGGCGAAGGCGGCGGTCGCGCCGCCGCCCGCGGCGAGCACCACCGCGGTGCCCGCGGCCGCCACGACGACGCGGCGGCGGACGGTGGAACGGATGGAGGAGAACATGCTGCACCTCTCGTGCTGGACGATCCGCGCCCTTCCTGGGCCGGTCCGACGAGGATGCGCGCCGATCCGCGTCCTGGCGTTCGGGCCGTGTTCGAGCCGTGTAAGGCGCCCCCGATCCCGCCGGGACACGGGCGGCGGGCAGTTGAATGACGCTCGTGGAGTCGAAGGGGCTGGTGCTCGTCGGGGAGGACGAGCGCTCGATCGCGGACCTCGAGCGCCTCTACCTGGCCGAGGCGGGCTTCGGCGTGCACGTCGAGCGCGACGGCGCCGCCGTCCTCGCCGCCGTGGAGCGCCTGCGGCCGGTCGCGATCGTGCTCGACGTCGGCCTGCCCGGCCGGGACGGGCTGGAGGTCTGCCGAGCGCTGCGCGCCGGCGGCGACTGGACGCCGGTCGTGTTCGTGACGGCGCGGGACGAGGAGGTCGACCGCGTGCTCGGTCTCGAGCTCGGCGGGGACGACTACCTGACGAAGCCCTTCAGCCCGCGCGAGCTCGTCGCCCGCGTCCGCGGGCTGCTGCGTCGCGCCGCCCTCCCCTCCTCCCCCGGCCCGGTCGCCGTCGGCGAGGTGCAGCTGGACCCGCAGCAGCGGACAGTGCTCGCCGGGGGACGGCGCGTCGAGCTCACCGCGACCGAGTTCGACCTGCTGGCGAAGCTGATGGGCGAGCCGGGCCGCGTCTTCAGCCGCGAGCAGCTGCTCGCGAGCGTCTGGGGCCACGCGGACTACGGCGCCGGCCGCACGGTCGACGTGCACGTGGCCCAGCTGCGCGCGAAGCTCGGCGACGCGAGCCCGATCCGCACCCTCCGCGGAGTCGGGTACGCCGCCGGCGGCGGCTGATGCGCGCGCTGTCCGCCCGGGTGCTCGCGCTCGCGCTGTCCCTCGTGCTGCTGACGACGCTCGCCGCCGGCATCGCGACCGTGCAGTTCGCGCGGGCCGCCGCGCGGTCGGAGCAGCGGGCGGAGCTGAAGGCGCAGGCCTCCCTGGTGGCGCTGCAGCCCGCCCGGCTCGTCACCCGTCGCGGCCTGCAGCGGGTCGCCGCCGGCCTGGACGGGTCGCTGCTGGCGGTGGTGGACGCCGACGCCGCTCCGGTGGCGTCCAGCGCCCCGCCCGGCAGCGCGCTCGTCGCGGCGACCCGCTCGGCCGCGGTGCAGGCCGTTCGCGGTGCCGACGTGTCCTCCGCGACGACCCTCGGCGGCCAGGAGGTGCTGGTCGAGGCGCGCCCGCTGGCGTCGGGCGGCGCGTTCGTGCTCGCGCGTCCGGTGAACGCCTTCACCCGGCTGACCCGCGACCTCGTCGCCCGCATCCTCGTGGTCCTGCTAACCGTGTCCGCCGTCGCGGCGGTCGCCGCCGTCCTCCTCTCCCGCCGCATCACGCGGCCCCTCGCCGAGGTCGCCGGCGCGGCGCGACGGCTCGCGGCCGGCGAGCGCCGCGTGCCGGTGCCCGAGCAGGCGCCCGTCGAGGTGCACGACGTCGCCGAGGCCCTGCGCGCGCTCGACGACGCGCTCGCGACGAGCGAGGGGCGGCAGCGGGAGTTCCTGCTGTCGATCTCGCACGAGATCCGGACCCCGCTCACCGCGCTGCAGGGCTACGGCGAGGCGCTCGCGGACGGCGTCGTCACGGGCGACCGGGTGCGCGAGGTCGGCGCCGTGCTGATGGCGGAGACCGCCCGCGTCGAGCGCTTCACGGCGGACCTGCTGGAGCTCGCCCGGCTCGAGGCGGACGACTTCTCCGTCGCGGTGGCCGAGGTCGACCTGCGGGAGGTCGCCGAGGAGACCGCCGTCGCCTGGCGCGCGCGGGCCGACGCCGCCGGGGTGGACCTCCGCCAGCAGGTCCCGGAGGGGGTGCGGGCGCTGGCGGACCCCCGGCGCGCGCGGCAGGTCGTCGACGGCCTCGTCGAGAACGCGCTGCGCGCGACCCCCGCGGGCGGGTCGATCACGCTGCGGAGCGTCCGCGTGGTCGACCGGGTCGGGATCGCCGTGGAGGACACCGGCCCGGGCCTGTCGGACGACGACCTGGCGGAGGCGTTCACCCGCGGGCTGCTGCGTGAGCGCTACCGCGAGTCGCGGCAGGTGGGCACCGGCCTCGGCCTGTCGATCGTGACGCGGCTCGCGGGCCGGATGGGCGGCCGGGTGACCGCGGCGCGCGCCGACGGCGGCGGCGCGCGGTTCGCCCTGGAGCTGCCGGCCGCATGAGGCGCATCGCGACGAGGGTCAGCGGTCCGCGGCGGGGCGCTCGACGTGGTCGGGCAGGCGCCTGCCGAGGACCGCGGAGGCCGCCGCCGTCACCGCGGTGCCGACCGCGACCACCCCGATCCACGCGCCGGGCCGCGCGCCGCCGAGCAGCAGGCCGGCGAGCGGCGGCCCGACGAATCCGCCGACCGGCCAGGTCGCACCGGCGAGCGCGTTGTAGCGCCCGCGGAGGTGCTCGCTCGCCAGCGCGTTCGGCAGCGCGCCGCCGACCGGGCTGTAGAAGGTCTCGCCGAGGCCGAACACCGCGAGCGCGAGGACGAAGCCGACGTCCCCCGGGATCCCGCGCAGCCCCGGGAGCGCAGCCGCCCCGGTGACCAGCCAGGCGAGCGTCCAGAGCAGCGCGGCCGCGACCAGCAGCCGGCTGCGCCGCCAGGCACGGGTGCGGCGCTCGACCGCGAGCTGCAGCACCACGATCACCGCCGTGTTCGCCGCGAAGGCGAAGCCGATCACCCGCGTGGACGTGCCGCCCTCGGCCACGGCGAACGCGGCCCACGGCCCGTTCATCTGCGCGTAGCCGAAGACGCCGAGCGCGACCGCGACCGCGAGGTAGCCCGCGAACGGCCGGTCGCGGAGGACGGCGCCGTAGCCGCCGATCCGCACGTCGTCGCGGTGCAGCGGCCGGTCCGGCGCGGCGAAGCCGGGCGTCCGGCGCAGGCCGAGCGCGATCAGCAGGGCGAAGACCGCGGTGGACGCGGCGTCGATGCCGTAGACGAGGTGGAAGCTCGCGGGGCGGTCGAGCGACACCACCCAGCCCGACAGCAGGCCGCCGACCCCGAGCCCCCCGTTCAGCAGCCCGAACCGCAGCGCGAACGCCCGGCTGCGGCGGGCCTCCGGCACCTGCACGGCGACGAGACCGTTCAGCGCCGGCCAGACGAGCCCGTTGCCGACGTTGTTCAGCAGCACGCCGAGCGTCGCGACGCCCACGCCCGCCCCGGTCGCGAGGAGGGCGGTGCCGGCCGCCTGCACGACGAGCCCCAGCGCGGCGAGCCGCCCGAGCCCGATGCGGTCGCCGAGGGGGCCGCCGACCGTGGTGGCGGCGAGCCCCGCCACGGCGGCGACCGCGAGGACCGCGCCGGCGAGCGGCAGGCTCGCGCCGAGCACCTCGTGCAGGTACAGCACGAGGAACGGCAGGGTGAGCCCCTGCCCGAGCGCCGCGACGAGGGTGCCCGCCAGCGTCAGCCGGAAGGCGCGCTCCCCGACGTCCTGCAGCGGTCCGTCGAGCACCCCGGCACGCTAGCGGCGGCTTCGGACGCCGGCGGCGCCGCTACCCGACCCGGTAGCGCTCCGCACCGCGGGCGACGCGCATCCCGTGCCCGGGTGCCGCGACGTCGGGGCGGAGCGCGCCGTCGACCACCGGCGGGAGCCCCTCGAACAGCGCCGCGTCGACCCGCTCGTGGTCGACGAAGTACTCCAGGTGCCGTGCGTTCGGCGTCGCGACGGCCGCGTGCACCGCGAGGTGCGGCGCGCAGTGCGCGGAGACCTGCAGCCCGTGGGCCTCGGCGAGGGCGGCGCACTCGAACCACGCGCTCCACCCGCCGCAGCGGGTGACGTCGAGCTGCAGGCAGTCGACCGCGCCGTGCTCGAGCAGCTGCTGCGCGTCGGCGAGCCGCCACACGTACTCCCCCGCCGCGACGTCCATCGGCACCTGCGCGCGCACCGCGGCCAGCTGCTCGGGCCGGTCCGAGCTGACGGGCTCCTCGAACCAGGTCACGTCGAGGTCGGCGAGCGCGCGGCCGGTCCGGACCGCCTGCCCGACCGAGTACGCGCCGTTCGCGTCCACGAGGAGGTCGTGGCCGTCGCCGAGCACGCGGCGGGCGAGCGCGGCGCGGGCGAGGTCCCGCTCGACGTCGGTGCCCCACCCCTGCCCGATCTTGATCTTCGCGTCACGGATCCCGAGCGCGAGCCAGTGCTCCAGCTCGGCGGCGGTGGTCGCGTCGTCGTAGCCGGTGAAGCCGCCGCTGCCGTAGACGACCGCCTCCTGCCGGATCCGCCCGAACAGGGACGCCACCGAGCGGCCGGCCCGGCGCGCCTTGAGGTCCCAGAGCGCGACGTCGACCGCGGAGAGCGCGGCGGCGGCGACGCCCGTCGCGCCGGCGTTGCGGACCGCCGCCCGCATGCGGTGCCGCAGCAGCGGGACGTCGTCCGGGTCGGCGTCCCCGAACGCCGGCGCGAGCACGTCGCGCACCAGGGCGGCGGCCGCGGCCTCGGTGTAGGACCAGCCGAGCCCCTCCTCGCCGTCGGCGCCGAGGCGGACCGCCACCACGGTGGTCGCGGTCCAGCGCGCGGTGCCGTCGGTCTCCGGCTCGGGCGTCGGCACCGCGAAGACGTCGACCGAGGTCTCGATGGCCATGATGCGGACCGGTGCTCGGGGCTCAGCCCCGCTTGTCCCCGACGTGCAGGGCGCCCTTGACGCGCTCCACGCCCTCGGCGACCAGGCCCTCGGCGGAGTCGACCATCGCGGCCGCGCCGAGCGGGTCCCCCTTGAGGAACGCCTTCGCGGTGTTGTTCCGGTACTCGGCGCTGATCTTCGGCGGCAGCGGCGGGGCGTTGCGCGTCACCCGCGCGTCGATCACCGTCACGCCGTTGAAGCCGAGGGCGCGCTCCACCGCGTCCGCGACCTCGTCGTCCTCGGTCGTGCGGATGCCCTGGAAGCCGAGCAGCTCCGCGAAGCCCGCGTAGTCGACCGACTCCACGTCCTGCGAGCCCTCCCAGACCGGGTTGCCGTCCTCGGTGCGCATCTCCCACGACACCTGCGCGAGGTCGTCGTTGTGCATGACGACCACGACGAAGGTCTTCGTCGCGCCCCAGCGGGAGAGGTACTTCTTCACCGTGATCAGCTCGTTCATGCCGAGCATCTGGAAGGCCCCGTCACCGATCGTGCAGATCACGGTCCGCTCCGGGTAGGCGAACTTCGCCGCCGTCGCGTAGGGCATCGCCGCGAGCATGCTGGCGAGGCGGCCGGACAGGTCGCCCTTCATCCCGCGGCGCAGGCGGATGTGGTGCCCGTACCAGTCGGCGGTCGTCCCCGCGTCGCAGGTGACGATCGCGTTCTCGGGCAGGCGCCGGTTCAGCTCGTGGAAGACCCGGCGCGGGTTGCCGCCGTCGGGGAAGTCGAGCATCGCCTGGCGCTCCATCTCCTGCTCCCAGTCGTGCATCTCGTCGGCGATCCCCCGCTGCCAGGAGAGGTCCTCCTTCTGCTCCAGCATCGGCAGCATCGCGGTCAGCGTCGCCCGCACGTCGCCCCAGAGGTTGACCTCGGTCGGGTAGCGGAGCCCCAGCTGCTCGGGCTTCAGGTCGACCTGCACCGCCCTCGCCTGCCCGGTCTTCGGCAGGTACTCGCCGTAGGGGTAGTTGCTGCCGAGGATGACGAGGGTGTCGCAGCGGTCGATCTGGTGGAGGCTCGGCAGGGTGCCGAGCAGCCCGACCTGCTGCGTGTGGAACGGCACGTCCGAGGGCACGACGTCCTTGCCGCGCAGGGCCGTGATGATGCCGGCGCCCGCCTTCCGCGCCGCCTCGAGCACCTCGTCCGTGGCGCCGCGGGCCCCCGCGCCGACGAGGAACGTGACCTTCTCGCCCGCGTTGATGACGTCCGCGGCGCGGCGGACCTCCTCCAGCGGGGGCACGACCGCGGTCGACGGGGCGACGGCGCTGGAGCGGGACACCCAGTGCTCGACGGGCGGCTCGACCGCCTTCATCGCCTGCACGTCGTGCGGGAGCACGATCACGGCGGGCTGCAGCCGCGCCTTCGCGGTGCGGAAGGCGGTGTCGACGACCGCCTGCGCCTGCTCCGGCGACACGATCGTCTGCACGTAGCAGGCGACGTCGGCGAACACCCGCTCCAGGTTGTCCTCCTGCTGCACGAAGGTGCCGAAGGACGCGAGCCCCTGCTGCCCGACGATCGCGACCACGGGCACGTTGTCGCTCTTCGCGTCGTACAGGCCGTTCAGCATGTGGAACGCGCCGGGGCTGGAGGTCGCGATGCAGACGCCGATCTCGCCCGTGAACTTCGCATGGGCCGTCGCCATCAGGGCGCAGATCTCCTCGTGCGTCGGGCGGATGTAGTCGACGCCGTCACCGGCCCGCGAGGTCTTGCCCAGCATCCCGTCGAGCTCGCCGACGCCGTCGCCCGGGAACCCGAACACCCGGGTCACCCCCCACTGCCGGATCCGCTGGATCACGAACTCGCTCACCGTCGCCATGCCGACCGCCTCCTCGTCGTGGACGTCCCGACCGGCACCGTACGTCGGCGTCTCTGGGCGTGGCACCCCCGTTGCCTGGCAGCAGCCTTCACAGGCGACCACGGACGATCCGGGGGCCGTTCCCAGGCGGGCGTCCCTACCGTGCGATCGTTGAAGGGAGTCAAATGTCTGCCACGAGAGGGCGGTTCGGCCGGCAGGAGCTGCACGGCATCGACCGGATCGTGCGGAACATCCGCACCGGGCACTTCGAGCGGTCGCTCGCCGGGCTGACAGCCGTCGGCGCGCTGGTGACGGCCGGCGAGATCTACTTCGAGCACGACAAGGCCAGCTTCGGGAAGCCGCTGATGTGGCTGCCTGTGATCCTGGGGCCCGTCGGTGCGGTCGCCGGCGTCGCGGGCGTCGTGAGCCGCACGGCCGCGAAGACGGCGCTGCCGCTCGCCAGCGCGGCCATCGTCGGCAACGGGCTGCAGGGGACCTACCTCCACGCGAAGGGCATCGCGCAGAAGCCAGGCGGCTGGCGCAACATCCCCTACAACCTGGAGATGGGGCCGCCGCTGCTGGCGCCGCTGCTCGTCACCGTCGTGGGCGGCATGGGCCTGCTCGCCGCCGTGCTGCGGCGCGAGCAGTGAGCGCCGAGGCGGACCGGGGCGACGCCTGGAAGCGGCGGTTCCCCGGGTTCTCGGCCGTCGGCCAGGCGCAGCACTGGGACGAGGCGACGCGCAAGGTCGTGCTGGGCCGGCTCGAGCCCCCGAAGCCGATCCGCTACCTGCCCGAGGAGCTCCGGCCGGCGGGGATCGCACTGGTCGCGCAGCTGATCGACGTCGACCAGGCGTTCGCGTTCGGGCTGCTCTCGTCCATCGACGCGCGACTGGCCGACAACGAGACCGACGGCTGGCACTACGACGACATGCCGATCGACCACGACGCGTGGAAGCGGTCGCTGGCGGGACTCGACGCGGACGCCGAGGCGTCGGGGGGCACGCCGTTCGCGGCGCTGCCGCACGACGCGCAGCACGACCTGCTGGAGGGCGTGCGGACGTCGCAGGCGGACCTGTGGCACGGCATGCCGCCCGCCCGCGTCTGGAACCTGTGGACCCGCTACGTCTGCACGGCCTTCTACGCCCACCCGTCCGCCTGGGACGAGATGGGCTTCCCCGGCCCCGCGTATCCGCGCGGCTACAAGAACCCGGGCCTCGACGCCCGCGAACCCTTCGAGGTGAAGGACACGATGCCGCACATGGACCCGACCGTCTCGAGCGCGCCGTGAGCACCTACCGCGGCTTGAAGGCCGTCCGCGAGCGCAACGAGTCCGCCTGGCTGCTGCCGGCCGATCAGCGCCGCACGAACGAGGCGCTTCGCCGCGGCATGCGGCGGTACGCGGAGACCGACGAGGTCGACCTGGTCGTCGTCGGCTGCGGCGCCGGGGGCTCGACGCTGATGCAGCGCATGGCGCGGCAGGGCTGGAAGATCGTCGGCATCGACGCCGGGCCGTTCTGGGACCCGGAGGAGGACTGGGTCAGCGACGAGGCGGGCTCCCACGACCTGTACTGGACCGACCCGCGCACGATCGGCGGCGCCGATCCCGTGCCGATGGGGTCGAACAACTCGGGCCGCGGCGTCGGCGGGTCGATGGTGCACTACGCCGGCTACACCCCGCGCTTCCACCCGAGCGACTTCGCCACGAGGACGAACGACGGGGTGGGGGCGGACTGGCCGATCGCGTACGACGACCTCGACCCGTACTACGGGCTGATCGAGCAGGAGCTGCCGGTCGCCGGCCAGGACTGGCCGTGGGGCCGCCCCCACTCCTACCCGCAGAGCGCGCACCCGGTCGGCGGCGACGGGGAGCTGTTCCAGCGCGGCGCGCTGGCCCTCGGCATCGAGACGCGGGTGGGGCCCGTCGCGATCAGCAACGGGCGGTTCGGCAACCGCGCCCACTGCATCTACCGCGGGTTCTGCCTGCAGGGCTGCAAGGTGAACGCGAAGGCCTCGCCCCTGATCACGCACCTGCCGGACGCGCTCGCGCACGGCGTCGAGATCCGCGCCGACGCGATGGTGACCCGGATCGGCTTCGACGAGCGCACCGGCCGCGCGACCGGCGTGCACTACGTCGCCGACGGCGTCGAGCACTTCCAGAAAGCCCGGATGGTGGCGGTGGCCGGCTACTCGATCGAGACGCCGCGGCTGCTGCTCAACTCGGCGACGGACACCCGCTTCCCGAACGGGATGCTGAACGACTTCGACCTCGTCGGCCGGTACCTGATGGTGCAGGGCGCGCCCCAGACCGCCGCCCGGTTCGACGCGGAGGTGCGCATGTACAAGGCGCCGCCGCCCGAGGTCTCGACCGAGCAGTTCTACGAGACCGACCCGACGAAGCCGTACAAGCGCGGGTTCTCCATCCAGACCGTCTCGCCGCTGCCGATCACCTGGGCGGAGCACGTCTCGGCGCAGGGCCACTGGGGCCGGGACCTCCGGGAGAAGATGAGCGACTACGTCCACTGGGCGACGCTGGGGGCGCTCTGCGAGCTGCTGCCGCAGCCCGACAACCGGGTCACGCTGTCGGAGGAGTGCGACCGCTTCGGGCTGCCCGTCGCGCACTTCAGCTACACGCAGTGCGAGAACGACAAGAAGCTCATCGAGGCGGCCGCGACGACGATGACGCACATCCTGCACGCGGCCGGCGGCACCGATGCGATCACCTTCCAGCGCTACGCGCA
Organism: Amnibacterium endophyticum; assembly: GCF_042680685.1. Taxonomy (NCBI): domain Bacteria; kingdom Bacillati; phylum Actinomycetota; class Actinomycetes; order Micrococcales; family Microbacteriaceae; genus Amnibacterium; species Amnibacterium endophyticum. The sequence continues at coordinate 12,271 of NZ_JBHUEA010000021.1, forward strand.
CCTGGTCGGCGGCGCGCGGATGGGCGCCACCGAGCAGGAGGGCGTCGTCGACGCGGACTGCCGCAGCTTCGCGGTGCCGAACCTGATGATCACGGACGGCAGCGTCCTGCCGACGCAGGGCAGCGCGAACCCGGCGCTGACGATCATGGCGGTCGCCGCCCGCGCAGCGGACCGCCTGGCGCGCTCCGCCGCCTGAACGAGCGGGGCCGGGCCGCCGGGAGGCGGCCCTGCCCCGGGCTCAGCCCTGGTCGGGGTGCACCCAGTCCACGTCGGGCAGGTAGACGCGGCCGTGGTCGCGCTCCTCCCGCCTGACGGAGCCGTGCGTCGGGTCGACGTGCTCGAGGATCGACGACCAGGCCGACGCGATCGTGAGGGCGCCGCTGTCCCGCACGCCGTACGCCTTCAGCCCTGGGATGCGGGCGGCGTACCAGCGGACGTCGTGCTGGTCGGCGACCGGGTCCCGGTCGCCGAGCCAGATCGCGGTGTCGGCGCGGATCCCGTCGAGCACGCCGTCCCACCGCGCGTGCTCGAAGAGCTCGGTGTCGTGCCGCACGCCGGCGTGCCCCTGCACGGCCGACTCCTCCGCCATGCGCTCGAACCGGTTCCAGAGGCCCAGGTGCCGCGCCAGGTCCGGGTCGTCGTCGGAGACGCCCATGCCGGCGGCGTCGATCGGCCGCCGCAGCGCCTCGCGCGCCTCGCGCTCCGCCGTCCTCGGCGCGAGCGGACTGACGAGCGCCAGGCGGTCGACCCGCTCGGGATCGTGCGCCGCCATCGCCGCGGCCACGAGCGCCCCGGACCCCCAGCCGATGACGCCGTAGCTCTCGAAGCGGGCGTCCGAGATCGCGTTCGCGTTGCGCTCGATGCGGCGCAGGAGCGCGTCGATGTCCGCCGCGCGGTCCTCGACCGTGCTCGGCAGACCGTCCGGCAGCCGCTCGGAGGAGCCGTAGCCGGGCCGCTCGAGCGCGATGAGGTGCACGCCCCAGCGGGAGGTCACCACGGGCTCGGGGTCGAGCGGCGTGCCCGGGGTGGGGTGGCAGAGCACGACGAGCCGGTTCGACATCGAGTCGCCGTACGCCGTGAGCCCAACGGTGCGCCCCTCGGGCGTCGTGATCGTCGTGTCCGCCATGGGGCTCCTTCCGGGATGTGTGCACAGCGTCACAGACACGGGCACGAGCCGGCTGCGAAGACGTCCAGCGGACGCTGAGGGCACGGGGTCGGCGGCCTCGCAGGACGCCTCTTCTACGGTCTCGCCATGACCGGCGGCGAGGCGCGCTTCCCCCTGCACACCCTGCGCGAGTACGCGCTGATCGCCGACGGCGAGCGGGGTGCGCTCATCGGCCCGAACGGCGACGTGCCGTGGCTGTGCGTGCCGCGCTGGGACTCCGACGCGGTGTTCTCCGCGCTCATCGGGGGCGGCGGCACGTTCGCGATCGTGCCGCGAGCGGGGACCTTCACCTGGGGCGGGCACTACGAGCGTGGCTCGCTGATCTGGCGCAGCCGCTGGATCGACCACCACGCGGTGATCGAGTCCCGGGACGCGCTCGCCTTCCCCGGCGAGCAGGACCGCGCGGTGGTGCTGCGCCGCATCGAGGCGCACCGCGGCACCGCCCGGGTCCGCGTCGTCCTCGACCCGCGCGAGTCGTTCGGCAGCGGCCGCTTCACGCACGTCCGGCACGACGGGGACGTCTGGACCGGGCGCTGCGGCGACCTGTCGGTCCGGCTGACCGGGCTGGACGAGGTGAGCGACCGCGACGGCGTGCTGGCCTGGGAGGTCGACGTCCCCGAGGGGGAGTTCCACGACGTCGTGCTCGAGCTGAGCCGGCGCGCCCTGCCGGACGAGCGCCCGTCCGCCGAGGGGCTCTGGCGGCGCACCGAGGAGGCCTGGAGCGCCGCGGTCCCCGAGCGCATCGAGTCGATCGCCCCCGCGGACGCGCGGCACGCCTACGCGGTGCTGCGCGGCTTGACGTCGTCCAGCGGGGCGATGGTGGCCGCGGCGACGATGTCGCTGCCCGAGCGCGCGGAGCAGGGCCGCAACTACGACTACCGCTACGCCTGGATCCGGGACCAGTGCTACGCCGGGCAGGCGGCCGGGGCCGGCGAGGCGCTGCCCCTGCTCGACGACGCCGTGCGGTTCGTCGGCGCCCGCCTGCTGGAGGACGGGCCGCACCTGAAGCCCGCGTACACGACCGACGGCGGGCGGGTGCCGGACCAGCGGCACCTCGATCTGCCGGGCTACCCGGGCGGCGACGACGTGCTCGGCAACCACGTGAACGCGCAGTTCCAGCTCGACGCGCTCGGCGAGAGCCTGCTGCTCTTCGCCACCGCCGCTCGGCACGGGCGGCTCACCGACGACGGTCGACGCGCCGCCGAGGTCGCCGCGGACGCGATCCGGCAGCGGCGGGGCGACGAGGACGCCGGCATCTGGGAGCTGTCCCCGAAGCGCTGGACCCACTCCGCCCTCGCCTGCGTCGCGGGGCTGCGGGCGATGGCGCCGCACGCCGACCGCGGCACCGCAGCCCGGTGGACGGACCTCGCGGACTCCATGGTGAGCGAGGCCTCGCGCACCATGCTCGAGCCCTCCGGCCGGTGGCGACGCGCCGCGGACGACCCTGGGCTCGACGCCGCGCTGCTGCTCGGCCAGGTGCGCGGCGCGCTGCCCGCGGACGACCCGCGCAGCGTCGCGACCCGGACCGCGGTGCTCGAGGACCTCGCGCAGGAGGAGTTCATGTACCGCTTCCGGCCCGACGAGCGCCCGCTCGGCGAGGCGGAGGGCGCCTTCCTGCTCTGCGGCTTCATCACGAGCCTCGCGCTGCACCAGGCCGACGAGCGGGTCGCCGCGGCGCGCTGGTTCGAGCGCAACCGCGCCGCCTGCGGCCCTCCCGGGATCATCAGCGAGGAGTACGACGTCGCCCAGCGCCAGCTGCGGGGCAACCTGCCGCAGGCGTTCGTCCACGCCCTGCTGCTCGAGAGCGCGATCCGGCTGGCCGACTGAGCCGGCACGGCCGGCCGCGGGCTGGGCGGTGGTCGCCCCGGCCCGCGGCCCGTGTCAGCCCAGGCGGGCGATGCGGATGCGGAGCGCCGAGTAGACGGCCGAGACGATCCATCCGGCGCCGAGCAGGGCGAGCACGATCCGCCCCACCGGGTCGGCGGCGAGCCAGTCGAGCGCACCGGCGAGCCCGTCGGAGCGGTGCGGGTCGTCCGTGAACGCGCCGCCGGCGACGAGCACCCCGACCACGGCGAGCGTGATCCCGCGCACGACGTACCCGACGGCGCCGACGACGAGCACGCACCGCCGGCGTCCGCGGGAAGCGGGCACGTGGATCGTGCGGCGGAACCGCAGGGAGCCGCCGACCCAGACCATCCCGACGCCGACCACGAGCACGGTCGCCCCGAGCAGCGCGAGCACGACCGGGCCGCCGGGGGCGTCGAGCAGGTGGCGCTCGGCCCGATGCTCCGACCGGGCCGAGTTCTCGTGCGCACCGAGCGCGAATCGGGCGGCGGTGGTCGCGACGACGCCGTAGAAGACGGCGCGGCCCCAGTAGACGAGCCGCTGACGCCACCGCTCGAGCGTGTGCGACGACGAGCTGAGGATGCCGGCCACCACGAGCCAGACCGCGAGCGCGGCCTCGCCGATCGCGACGAGCCCGAGCAGCACGACGCCGCCCGGCACCCGCGCGACCGCGCCGAACGCGCCGGACACGTCCGGCTGCGCGCCCGGCGCCCGCAGCGCGAGCAGCAGGGCGAGGACGCCGATCAGCAGGCGCAGGACCGCCGACCCGCCGTAGCCCGCCCGCGCCATGACGCGGACGGACGTCGCACGCCGCGCCTCGCGGGCGTCGTGCTCGGCGTGGTCGACGACGCCGGAGCCGGCGTCCCGCCCGGTCAGTGCCGGACCGCTCCGGTCAGCCGGCGGCCCGCCCGGCGTGCCGCGATCTGCACCGCCTTCTTGCCCGCCGGCTTCGCGAGCGGGGCGGCGGCACGCGCGCCGCCGCGCAGGATCCGGGGCAGCGACACGACGAGCGCGGTGAGCGCGCCGGTGCCGATCGCGACCGTGGCGGGCCGGTGCGTGATCGCCCAGGTCTGCGGGGTGATGGAGACCGAGCGCCGGTCGAAGGCGCCGTGCGCGCCGTGGTCGCCAGGGACCGGGTCGTAGAGGTTCGGCGGCAGCGTCGTCAGGTCGACGTCGTCCGCCTGCTGGCTCTTGTAGCCGCTGCGGATGAGCTGCCAGTCGGCGACCCGGGTCGCGAGGCGGTTGCCGATGATCGTGAAGACCGTCGACTCCCCCACCCAGGTGCGGCGCCGCGGCGAGATCGCGACGTCCACGACCGCCTTGGCGCAGATCTCCGGCTGGTAGATCGGCGGCACGGGCTGCGCGTGCTTCGGCAGGTCGGACTTGACCCAGTCGAACTGCATGGTGTTCATGGCGGGCATGTCCACCTGGCTGACGGTGACCTTCGACTTCTCGTGCAGCAGCTCCACGACGAGCGACTCGTTGAACCGCGTGATCGCGCCCTTCGAGGAACAGTACGCGGACTGCAGCGGGATGCCGCGGTGGCCGAGCGCGGACCCGACCTGGACGATGGCGCCGCGGTTCCGAGGCCGCATGTGCTTCAGCGCCGCGCGGGTGCCGTTCGCGTATCCCATGAAGTCGACCGCGACCGCCCGCTCGAAGTCCTTCGGCTCGATGTGCCAGAACTCCGCGAAGACGCTGACCATGGCGTCGTTCACCCAGACCTCGATCGGCCCGAGCTCCCGCTCCACGCGCTCCGCCGCGGCGTCCACCTGCTCGTGGTCCGCCACGTCGGTCGGGATGCCGAGACCCCGGCGCCCCGCGGCCTCCACGTCCTTGACCGCGCCGGCGACCCCGTCCTCGCCGCGCGCGAGCACCGCGACGTCGAAGCCGCGAGCGGCGAGCTCGCGCACGATCGCCCTCCCGAGCCCCGCGGAACCACCGGTGACGACTGCTACTCCCCTGTTCATGGAGGCACAGTAGGCGCGGCGTGCTCCCGCAGCCTGGGGCCGGGGTCCCAGCGAGATGGGTGCAGGCTGAACGCGTCGGAGGGAGACGAGATGGCACCGGTGGAGCTGATCCGGATCGGTCTGGGGGTGCGGTCGCTGACCGAGCGGCCGTCGCGGGCGTTCGGCCGCCCGGCGAGCGGGGTCGAGGGCGGGGTGCTGCGGTTCCTCGGCGTCCGCCAGGTCGTGCAGGGCGTGGTCGTGGGGCGCACCGGATGGCACGCCCTCAGCGCCTCCGTCGACCTGCTGCACGGCTCGTCGATGGTGCTGCTCGCGATCGCGCAGCCGAGGCGGTACGGGAAGGCCGCCGGCGCGCAGGCCCTGACCGCCGCGGTGCTGGTCGCCCTCGAGGTCGCGGCGTCCCGCCGCGGCTGATCCGGCCCGCCCTCAGTCGAGCCGGGCGAGCCGGGCGCGCAGCAGCGCGTAGGCGCCGGCCACCGCCCACCCGACCGCGACCACGACGAGGAACCCCCGCCCGAGGCCGCTGCCCGCGACCGCGACGAGCGCGTCGTTCAGGCCGCCGGTGCGGGCGGCGTCCGAGGTGACCGCGGCGACCGCGAGGAAGCCGCCGACGACGGCGATCGTCACGCCCTGCACCGCGTAGCCGACGATGCCGAGCACCACCACGGCTCGCCGGGCCCAGGGCGCCTCGGGCAGGTGGATCGTGCCGACGAACCGGCGCACGATCGCGACCCACACCATGCCGACGCCGATGGAGAGCACGGTCAGCCCGAGCAGCAGGAGCACGACGGAGCCGCCCGGCACCTCGAGCAGCCGGCGGCCCGCGGCGCGGTCGGCGTCGACCGAGCTCTGCCGCGCGCCGATCGCGACGCGCAGCGCGATGAGGCCGATCACCACGTACACCGCGCTGCGCGACCAGTAGACGATGCGCTGGCGCCATCGCTCGAGGAGCGCCGGGGGCCGGTAGAGGACGCCCTGGACGACCAGCCAGAGCGCGAGGGCGCCGTTGGCCCCGGCGGCGATCGCCACCAGCACCCCGCCGGCGGGCGCCGCGCGGAGCAGGCCGAACGCGCTGGCGGCGTTCACCTCGGGGGCGTCGTCGAGCCCGGCGGCCAGCAGCAGCGCCAGCACCCCGATCAGCAGCCGCAGCAGCCCGGAGGCGATGTAGCCGGAGCGCGCGACCACGCGCAGCCAGGGCACGCGAGTCGCCCGCTGCGCGTCGGCGCGCGCCCTCGCGAACCGACGCAGCACCCCGCTCACGACGCGTCGACGCCGGCGATCGCGGTGAGCGCCCGAGGCCTGCGCTGGCAGCGGGGGCAGCGGTGGCTCGACCGGTTCATGAACGCCTCCCGCACGATCGGGGTGCCGCAGCGCGGGCACGCCCGGCCCTGCTGCCCGTAGGCGTTCAGCGAGTGCGAGAAGTAGCCGGAGGCGCCGTTCACGTTCACGTACTGCGCGTCGAAGCTCGTGCCGCCCTCGGCGAGGGCGCGGTCGAGCACGAGCCGCACCTCCGCGAGCAGCTCGTGGACCCGCCGGCGCGGCAGGCGGTCGGTCGGGGCGTCGAAGTGGAGCCGGGCGGCCCAGAGCGCCTCGTCGGCGTAGATGTTGCCGATGCCGCTGACCAGCGTCTGATCGAGCAGCGCACGCTTGATCCCCGTGCGCCGGCGGGCGAGCGCCGCGGCGAAGCGGGCGTCGTCGAAGGCGGGGTCGAGCGGGTCGCGGGCGATGTGCGCGACCTGCGACGGCACGGCGGCCGCGGCCGAGCCGCGCCCGCCGACGGCGCCGTCCGGCGTCGGCTCGAGGCGGTCGATCGCGAGGGAGCCGAAGATGCGCTGGTCCGCGAAGACGACGACGAGGTGCCCGTGCACGGGATGCTCGAGATGGAGCCGGACCCGCAACTGCCGATCGTCGGGCGCGTCCGGGCTGCGCAGCAGCAGCTGACCGCTCATCCCGAGGTGCGCGAGCACCGCCTCGCCGGCGCCCTCGGCGTCCGCGAGCGGGGCGAGGGGCAGCCAGAGGAACTTGCCCCGCCGCACCGCCCCGGTGATGCGGCGGCCGACGAGCCGTCCCTCGAAGTCGAGGGCGTCGCCGACGTGCCGGCGCAGCGAGCGCTCCTCCCGCACCTCCACGGCGCCGACGAGGGCGCCGGTGACCGCGGGCTCGAGGCCGGCGCGGACCACCTCGACCTCGGGCAGCTCAGGCATCCGCGGCGAGGCGCCGGTAGGCGTCCCAGGCGGCCGCGATCTCCGCCTGCTTCTTGCTCGTACCGATGCCCGACCCCTCGGCGAGCGGCGGCACGGTGACGACGGCCGTGAACACGCGGGCGTGCTCCGGGCCCTCCGACGTCACCGCGTACGCGGGTGGCCGCGCCCCGCGGCGCGCCGCGAGCTCCTGCAGCTCGGTCTTCGGGTCGGTGATCGCGCCGGTCGACGCCGGGTCGTCGAGCAGCGGCTCGATCAGGCGCAGCACCAGCGCCTCCGCCGCCTCGCTGCCGGCGGCGAGGAACGCGGCGCCGATCAGCGCCTCGACCGCGTCCGCGAGGATCGAGGCCTTGCCGGCACCGCCCGTGCGCACCTCGCCGCGGCCGAGCCGCAGGTGCGGTCCGAGATCGAGGCGACGCGCCACGACGGCGAGCGCGACGGTCGACACGAGGCCGGCGCGGCGCTTCGCGAGCGACCCCTCGGACTCGTCCGGGAAGCGCGCGTAGAGCATCGCGGTGACGGCGCGGCCGAGCACGCTGTCGCCCAGGAACTCCAGGCGCTCGTTGTCGGCGGTGCCGTGCTCGTACCCGTATGAGCGGTGGGTGAGCGCGGTGGTCAGCAGCCCGGGATCGATCCCGACCCCGAGCGCGGCTTCGAGCGCGGCCGTGTCGGCCGCACCCGACGGCTCAGGCGTCGGCGACGCGGCGGCCCTTGTACTCCAGGTACAGGGGCACGCCGTCCGAGCCCTCGACCACCTTGGCGCGGTGGGGCAGGGAGTAGACGACCTTGCCGTTCTCGATGGTCTTGACCAGCGTCGGGGCGTCGGCCTTCCACTGCGAGCGGCGCGCACGGGTGTTGGCGCGGGACTGTCGGCGCTTCGGAACCGCCATGGCTACTTCTCTTCTCTGCTGTCGGGGTCCTGCGCGGTGAAGCCTTGCAGGGCGGCCCATCTCGGGTCCGCAGGCTCCTCCGCTCGTGCATCCGCCGTGATCAGGCTGATGCCGGGACCGAGTTCGAGGTCCTCGCAACCGTCGACGCACTCGGGCTGGAAGGGCAGTGCCAGCACCACCGCGTCCCGCACCACGGGCTCCAGGTCGAGCAGGTCGCCATCGAGCTGGTGGTCGAACGGTTCGTCGGCAGGATACCCGAAGAGCTCGGCGAACTCGACCTCGACGGGCAGCGACACCGGGGCGAGGCAGCGGGCGCACTCCCCCTGGGCCGTCGCGACGACGTCCCCGGACGCCAGGACGCCCTCGTGCAGCGACTCGAGCCTGAGGTCGACGTGCAGCGGCGAGCCCTGCTGCACCGCGACGAGCCCCTCGCCGAGGCGCTCCGGCACCTCGAGGTCGACGGTGCGCTCCCGCATCTCGCCGGGGTGCCGGACCAGGTCGCGCACGTTCTGGACGTAGGGGCTGCGCGCGTTCACGGCGGACGATCGTACGCCGCACGCAGACCTCGTCCGGCGCGACCCGACGACGGGCTCAGGGCAGGACGGCGTCCAGCGCGGCGATCGCGCGGCCGACCTGCTCCGCGGTCACCGTGCAGGGCGGCACGACGTGCACCCGGTTGTCCTGCACGAAGGGCAGCACGCCGGCCTCGACGAGGTCGCGCTTGATGCGCGCCATCTCGGCGGGCGGGAGCGGCGCCTTCGAGGCGCGGTCGGTCACCAGGTCGAGCGCCCAGAACACGCCGAGCCCGCGGACCTCGCCGATGCAGTCGTGCCGGGCGGCGAGGTCGCGGAGCGCGGGCCCGAGCACGTCCTCCCCGATCCCGCGCGCGTGCTCCACGACGCCCTCGGCGCGCATCGCGTCGATCGTGGCGACGATCGACGCCATCGCGAGCGGGTGGCCGCTGTACGTCAGACCGCCGGGGAACACCCGCTCGTCGAACACCGACGCGATCGCGGGCGGGAGCACCACGCCGCCGACCGGCACCGCGCCGCCGTTCACCCCCTTCGCGAAGGTGATCAGGTCGGGGACGACGCCTGCGGGGTTCAGCAGCGGGTCCTGGAACGCGAACCAGTCGCCCGTGCGCCCGAACCCGGCCATCACCTCGTCGAGGATCAGCAGGATCCCCCACTCGTCGCAGAGCGCCCGCAGCCCCTCGAGCCAGCCGGGCGGCGGCACGATCACGCCGGCCGTGCCGGGCACCGTCTCGACCAGGATCGCGGCGACGGTGGCGGGGCCCTCCGCCTCCACCAGGCGCCGGAGGGCGTGGAGCGCGCGCTCCGCCTCCTGCTCCGGCGAGTCGGACCAGAACTCGCTGCGGTACGGGAACGGCCCCCAGAAGTGCACGTGGCCGCGGGCGTACTCGTTCGGCACCCGCCGCCAGTCCCCCGTCGCGGCGATGGCCGCCCCCGTGTTGCCGTGGTACGACCGGTAGGCCGACAGCACCTTGTCCCGACCCGTCACGAGCCGCGCCATCCGGATGGCGTTCTCGTTCGCGTCCGCGCCGCCGTTCGTGAAGAAGACCTTGGAGAAGGGTTCGCCCGCGACCTCGAGGATCCGCGCCGCCGCCTCGCCGCGCACCCGCACCGCGTGCGCGGGGTTCACGGTCGGCAGCACCGCGGCCTGCTGCTGGATCGCGCGGGTGACCGCGGGGTGCGCGTGCCCGAGGTTGGTGTTCACCAGCTGGCTGGAGAAGTCGAGCAGGACGCGCCCGTCCTCCAGCACCACCTCGCAGCCCGACGCCCGCTCGATCGCGAGCGGCGCCCAGGAGGCCTGCGCGCTCCACGGGTGCAGGACGGCGCGGTCGAGGTCCAGGGTCCCGGGCTCCATGCCGCCATCCTCCCCCGGAGGCGATCCACCGCGCGGATCCGCGGGTTCCCGGCCCGGGACCCGCCGTGTGCCCCCACTTCTGGGGATACTCGTGGTGACCGCTCACGCGAGGGAGGCCGACATGACGCTGCTGATGCCGGAGGGCACCCGACTGCTGCACATCGGCCCGGCGAAGACCGGGACGACGAGCCTGCAGAGCGGGTTCCACTACAACCGCGAGGCGCTCGAGCCCCACGGGGTGCACTACGCCGGGCGCGGCACGCAGCCCCGCTCCGCCGCGGGCGCCGTCGCGCTCGGCCGCCGCATCGCCGGCCACCGCTCGGGGCTCGAGGCCTGGCCGAGGCTCGTCGAGGAGGTCCGGGAGTCCACGGCGAAGCGGGTCGTGATCAGCAGCGAGACGTTCGCCCGTGCCGGCGACGACGGCGCGCAGCGGGTCGTCGAGGCCTTTGGGGCGGAGCGCACGCGGGTCGTGATCACGATGCGCCCGCTCGTGGACATGCTGTCGTCGTCCTGGCAGCAGTTCGTGCAGACGGGCAGCGTCGAGCGGTACGAGGACTGGCTGGACCGGATGCTGAACAGCCCGGACACCGTGAACGGCCCGCAGCCCGAGTTCTGGCGGAAGACCCGGATCGACGCGCTCGCGCGGCGCTGGGGCGCGCTCGTCGGACCCGAGCAGGTGACGGTCGTGTCGCTCGCCGGGGCGCCGCGCGACTTCGTGCTGCGCACCTTCGAGCAGTTCACGGGGCTGCCCGACGGCACGCTGGTGCCGAACCCCGCGAGCGACAACGTCTCGCTCGGGTTCGGGGTCGCAGAGACGGTGCGCCGCTTCAACGAGCTGTTCAAGGGCATGGAGGGCACGAGCGCCGACCTGCAGGCCGCGCTGATCGAGTTCGGCGCGGTCCGGCACCTGCGCACGGCACCGGCGGCGCTGCAGGCGGATGCGCGCATCGAGGTTCCGCAGTGGGCGGCCGACCGCGCCGCCGCGCTGACCAGGGAGATGAACCAGGGGCTCCGCGACGCCGGGGTGCGGATCGTCGGGGACCTGGAGGCGCTCGAGGTCCCGTCGCGCGCGCCCGTGCCGTCCGTCGTCACCCCGACCGCCTTCAGCACCGAGGCGGGGGCGAACCTGCTGGTCGGCATGATGCTCGCGGCGGGGAACGGCGCCCTGCCCGTCCTGCCGCAGGACCGGCGGGAGGCGGCGCTGACCGCCATCGAGGGCCTCGGCACGAAGGACCTGCTCGTCGCCGCCGGGCGCCGCCTCGGCGACCGGGTCCGCCGTCGCGTCCGGCGCGGGCGGGACGAGGGCTGAGCCGACCGGTCAGCCGCGCAGGCCCAGGCGGCGCAGCACCCGGCCGCCGAGGCGCCGCACGCGCGCGGACCGGTCCGCGGCGTCGACGTCGAGGACGACGCGTCGCGCCGCGCCGACCGCCAGCCGGTAGCGGCGCGCGCCCAGCCGGACCTCCGTCCGGTCCACGAGGGCCCGCTCCTCCGCGGACACCACGAGGGGATCGGCGGCGACCTTGCCGATGCCGCGGACGGCGACGACGACGGTCCAGCGACCCGGCCGCTGCAGCTCCGGCCTTCCCGCGACGTCGACGACCGCGGCGACGTGCAGCACGCCGTCCTCGACGCGCTGCTCCACCTCCGCCTGGACCACCGTGCCGCTGTCCGCGTGCCGCAGCCGCACCGCGACCCGCGCCGACGCCGGGACGCGCTCCAGCTCCGCGGTCTCCGCGGGGCCCGGGTAGCCGGCGGGCGGGTCCGAGACGATCGCGGGCGGCGCCGCGGTCGCGCGCTGGTCGGCCGTCAGCCGCAGCAGCAGCCGGGCCGACGACGGGTCCAGCCGGACGGCGACGAGCCGCGGCCGCACCCGGATCGTCGCCTCCCACTCGGCGAGGGCCAGCGCGTCCTCCGCGCGGTCGTCGAGCGCGAGCCGCCCTGCGAGCCGGTCGCCGACCGCGAGCGCGTCGACCTCCTGCACCGGGTAGTGCTCGCGCAGCAGGTCGCGGACGGCCGCGAACAGCCGGGCCCGGTCGTCGGTGCGCCTCAGGTAGGAGCGGCCCCGCAGGCGCGACACCGCCTCGACGCGGAGCCATCGCCGCCGCATCGCGACCCGGGTGCGCTCGTCCGGCGCCTCCTCGTCGACGACCCGGATCGCCTCGGCGGCGTTGCCGAAGTAGCCGTTCCACTCGACCGAGCCGCGGCTCGCGTTCTGCCCGTCGTCGCGGATCACGAAGTAGTAGACCGGCCGGTCGGCGTAGATGCTCACCCGCCGCGCCCGCAGGTAGGCCTTCGTGACGAAGAGGTGGTCCTCGAGCCGCCGCTTCCCCTCGGGGAAGCGGATGCCCCGCTCGTCGAGGAAGGCCCGCCGGTACAGCTTCTGCGGCGTGAGCGAGTCCATGAGCAGCGCCATGTCCTCCTGCGCGTCGACGACCGTGCGCCGGAAGATCCGGACGGGCGCGCTGCGCCCCACCCCGACGATCTTCCCGACCACCACGTCGGAGCCGTGCTCCTCGGCGAAGGCGGTCAGCCGCTCGAGCGCCTCGGGGTCGAGGCGGTCGTCGTGGTCGGACAGGAAGACGTAGTCGCCCCGGGCCGCCTCGATCCCGAGGTTGCGCGGCCGCCCGGGCCAGCCGCTGTTCGGGGTGTGCATCACGCGGAAGTTCGGCGTCCGTGCCGCGGCCTCGTCGAGCAGGGCCGGCGTGCCGTCGGTGGACCCGTCGTCGACGAGGACGACCTCGAACTCGGCCGGGTCGAGCGTCTGCGCGCGCAGCGAGTCGAGGAGGTCGCGGATGTAGGGCCCGGTGTTGTAGACCGGCACGACGACGCTGACCTTCACGGCGCGACCGTCCCTCCCGGCGCCGGGCGCGCCGAGACGCGAGTATGGCAAGAACGCCTCAGCGGGGTCTTCCTAGGCTGGCGGGATGCGCATCACGGTCCTCGCCGGCGGCGTGGGCGGGGCCCGGTTCGTCCGCGGGCTCCGGCACCTCGTCGCCATCACCGACCTCGACGCCGAGATCGTCGTCGTCGGCAACACCGGCGACGACGCGTGGGTGTCGGGCGTGCGGGTGACGCCCGACCTCGACTCCCTGCTCTACGCCCTGGCGGGCGTCAACGACGAGGGGCGCGGCTGGGGCCGCGAGGGCGACTCGGAGCGGGTCAGCGACGAGCTGCGCGCCTACGGGGTGGGCTGGCCGTGGTTCACCCTCGGGGACCTCGACCTCGGCACCTGCCTCGCCCGCACCGCGCTGCTGCGGGACGGGCTGCCGCTGTCCGCGGTCGTCGAGCGCCTCGCCGCACGCTGGCCGCTCGGCGTGACGCTCCTGCCCGCGACCGACCAGGAGGTGGAGACCTGGGTGCACGTCGTGGAGGACGGGCGGGACCGCGAGCTCCACTTCGAGGAGTGGTGGGTGCGCACGCGCGCCGCGCTGCCCGCGACCGCGTTCGTGCAGCGCGGGGTCGAGCGGGCGGTGCCCGCGCCCGGCGTCGTCGAGGCGATCGCGGAGGCGGACGTCGTGCTGCTCGCGCCGTCGAACCCCGTCGTGTCGATCGGCACGATCCTCGGCATCCCGGGCATCCGGCAGGCCCTCGCCGCGACCGCGGCACCGGTGGTCGGGCTCTCGCCGATCATCCGCGGCACCGCGCTGCGCGGGATGGCGAACGCCTGCCTCACGACCATCGGGGTGGCGGTCGACGCCGCCGCCGTCGCCCGGCACTACGGCGCCCGGGCGCACGGCGGCCTGCTCGACGGCTGGCTGGTCGACGAGGCCGACGCCGACGGCGTGCCGGGCCTCGAGACGGGCGGGATCCGGGCGCGGGCCGTACCGCTCAGGATGACCGACGACGCGGCGACCGCGGCGATGGCGCGCGCCGCGCTCGAGCTGGTGCGCTGACGGCTGGCGCGCTCCCAGTGCGGCCTGGGAGCATCGACCCCATGGACAACGTCATCGGCGCCGTCATCGGCATCGTGCTGCTGGTGCTGAGCATCGCCTGCTTCCCCATCGCCTTCGCGCTGGGCGGCGCATGGCTGCCGATCTTCTTCCTGATCGGCATCCTGCTGCTGTCGGCCTGCCTGCCGCTGCCGGTCTTCCTGCTGCAGCGCTTCGAGGGCGTCGGCGACCGCTGAGCCCGACCCGGCCGCCGGGCCGACGCGTCAGGCGGACCGGGCGGCGCGCACGGGCGGGATCGTGTCGGCCGGGCGGCGCAGCAGCGCGGCCGTCCTGGTGCCGACCCCGAGCCTCGCCGCGATCTCCAGGTCCTCCAGGGTGTCCACGTCGCGGCGCAAGCGGTCGGAGGCGCGCAGCATCCGGTGCCCGAGGTTCCGGTGCCGGTCCGCCGACCCCGGGCCGAACGCCGGCAGCAGCGGCATGCCGGGCTGCCCGGTGATCATGACCGTGCCGGTCCCGGCCGCGTCGGGGACCATGCCGAGCGGCACCTCCTCGGCGAGCTCGAGCGTGCGGTCGAGGTCCTCGGCCGAGAGCGCCGGCACGTCGCCGAGCAGCACCGCGATGCCGTAGTCCGGCCACGAGTCCTGCGCGTACCGCAGCCCCTCGCCGATCGCGTTGTTGAGCCCGACGGACCGCTGCGTGCGCACCGTCACCGCGACGGGCAGGCGCAGGTCGCCGACGAGCGCCGGGTCGTCCGTCTGCACCAGCACCATCTTGACGCGCGGGGACCCGGCGACCGCCTCGAGCGTGTCGCGCGCGAACGCCTCGGCCAGCGCGGCGCGGTCGGGCCGCTCGCCCAGCCGCTGCTTGCCGTCCTCGAACCGCTTGATCGGGACCAGCACCACCCAGTCGATCACCATGCACCTCCGGGAACACCGTCGTCGGGATCGCCCGACTGCTCCTTCGAACCCTCCGCGTAGCCGTCGCGGTACCCGTCGGCGTACGCCTCCGCCGACCCCTGGCGGAACATGTCGTCCTCGCTGGGACGCACGAGCGCACGCGCCCCGGGTCCGTCCCCGTCGACCACGTGGCGCCCCAGCCCGCGGACCACCGCCACGGGCCGGTGCTCCGCCTTCCCCTTGACGAGGTCGGCGAGCGCCGCGATCTCGTCGGCCACCGCGACCACCGTCACGTCCATCGTGCGGCCCGAGCCGTCCGGGCGCCCACGCAGGTCGTCGACGACGTCGAGGCCCGCCGCGCCGATCGCGACGTCGGTCTGCCCCGTGCGCCACGGACGCCCCAGGGTGTCGGAGACCACGACGCCGACCGGACCGCCCGCGGCGGCCGAGAGCGGCTCGCGCAGCGCGCGGGCGCTCGCGTCCGGATCGACCGGCAGCAGCAGGACCGTGCCCGGCTCCACGTTGCTCGCGTCGACCCCGGCCGCGGCGCCGACGACGCCGAGGCGGTTCTCGACGATGCGCGTCAGACCGCCGCCGCGCTGCCGCCGGGTGGCGACGACGCGGACGGTCTCGTCGGTGATCGCCTGCTCGCGGTCGTCGGCGACCACCGTGCGCCCCTCCGCCTTCGACACGACCTTGCTCGACACCACGACGACGTCGCCCGGCTCGAGCGCGCCGACGACGCCGAGCAGCAGCGCGGCGAGGTCGTCGCCCGCGCGGACCTCCGGCACGCCGTCCGGCGCCCAGGCGGTGAGCGTCGCGCTCATCGGACCAGCTTCGGCAGCACGTCGCGGGCGAACACGTCGATCCACTCCCGCTGGTTCCGCCCGACGTTGTGCAGGTAGATGCGGTCGAAGCCGAGGTCGGCGTAGCGCTGCAGGCTGCGCAGGTGCTCGTCGGGGTCGCTCGAGATCACGAGGCGTCCCTCGAAGTCCTCCGGCCGGACCAGCTTCGCCATCTGCGCGAAGTCGTGGGGGCTGCGGATGTCGGCCTTCGGGAACTTCATGCCGCCGTTCGGCCACTCGCGCATCGCGTTGGCGAGCGCCTCCTCGTCCGTCGGCGCCCACGAGAGGTGCACCTGCAGCACCCTCAGCGCCTGGGCGGGGTCCTTCCCGGCCTCCCGCTGCCCCGCGTCGAACCGCTCGAACAGGCCGCCGATCTTCTCGAGCGGGGCCCCCACCGTGATCAGGCCGTCGACGGCGCGACCGGCGCGCTTGGCCGTGACGGGCCCGGCGGTCGCGACGAGGATCGGCGGCCGCTCGTCCATCGTCCACAGCCTGGTCGACTCGTGCTTGTACCAGCGGCCGTCGAACTTGACGTCCTTGCCGTTCAGCGACGCCGTGAACAGGCCGTCGATCAGCTCGATCGCCTCGAACATGCGGTTGATCCGCTCGGGCGTCTCGGGCCAGTAGCCGGCGACGACGTGCTCGTTCAGGGCCTCACCGCTGCCGAGGCCGAGCCAGTGCCGCCCCGGGTACATCGCCGCGAGGGTCGCGGACGCCTGCGCGACCATCGCCGGGTGCCAGCGGAAGGTCGGCGCGGTCACGCCCGGCCCGATGTCGCCGGTGGTGCGCTCGCCGAGCGCGGCGAGCACGTTCCACACGAAGGCGCTGCTGCCCTGGTCGGGGACCCAGGGCTGGAAGTGGTCCGCGGCCATGACGCCCGAGAAGCCCTTCGACTCCGCGTACGCCGAGTACTCGACGACCTGCGAGGGGTGGAACTGCTCGAGCATCGCGGCGTAGCCGATCTGCAGCGTGCTCATGTCCCCGGCATGCTCCCATCACACGCTGAGCCGCGGCTCAGCGGACGCCCGGAGAGTCCGTCCGCCCCGATCCGCTCCCTGCGGCGAGCGCCTTCTCGGCGTGCTCGCGCACCTCGGGCTGCAGCCGCACGGCGCCCGAGTCCGCCGCGTCGAGCAGCGTGCGGGCGTCGGCCGCGCCCGGCCGGAACCACCGGCCGATCGTCACGCCGTGGCCCGGCCGGTCCACGACCTCGATCGGGTCGCCGGCCCGCACGTCCCCGGCCCGCACGACCCGGAGGTAGGCGCCGGGCGCTCCCCGCCGCTCGAAACGGGCGACCCAGCCGGTCACGCCCATGCGCCGCTCGAAGGTGCCGCACGGCCGCCTGGGGCTCGTGACCTCGAGCAGCAGCCGCTCGCCGACGCGCCAGCGCTCCCCGATCACCGCGCCCGTCACGTCGACGCCCGCGGTGCGGAGGTTCTCCCCGAACAGGCCGGGCACCACGTCGCGGCCGAGCTCGTCGGACCAGCGGTCCGCGTCCTCCTGCGCGTACGCGTACACGGCCTGGTCCTCTCCGCCGTGGTGCCGTCGATCCGCCTGCACGTCCCCGTGCAGCCCGAGCGGCCGGACGCGCACCGCCTTCGTCAGCGGGCGCTTGTCGATCGCGGTCACCCCGACGCCGCGATCGGGCAGCAGCGCGTGGACCGCGCACACCGCGAGGACCTCAGCCACGACCCGGCCCCTGCGGCTGCAGCGCGCGGGCGACCGGGCCCGGCACGTACGGCGCGACGTCCCCGCCCAGCGCGGAGACCTGGCGCACGAGCGAGCTGCTCACGTGGCTCGTCGCGGGCTGCGCGACGAGGAACAGCGTCTCGACCCCGGCGAGGTCCCGGTTCACGAGCGCCATCGGGGTCTCGTAGGCGGCGTCCGTCGCCGAGCGCAGCCCCTTGACCAGCACCTCGGCGCCGACCTGCCGGCAGTAGTCGACGAGCAGCCCCTCGGACCACGAGTCCACCTCGACGCCGTCGACGCCCGCCTCGGCCAGGGACTCGCGGATCAGCGCGATCCGCTCCTCCGGCGTGAAGCGCGCCTGCTTCGCCGGGTTGTGGGTCACCAGCACGTGCAGGCGGTCGAACAGCCGCGCCGCGCGGGCGATGACGTCGAGGTGCCCGAGGGTGACCGGGTCGAACGAGCCCGGGACGACGGCGATGCGCACGGAGGCATCCTCCCGGTTCGACGGCCCGCGCGCCCGCTTCTTCGCCGCGCAGTGACGGATTCGGCGCTGCTGCGGGCCGAGGACGTCACCCGCGGGCGAAGAAGCGGATCAGCTCTTGTCGAGGAAGGCCCGCGTCTCCTCGTCGGACGAGCGCTCGATCGCGTGCCGCAGCGCCGGGTGGGCGTCGAGCGCCGGGTCCTCGGCGAGCAGCGCCGTGGCGGTCTCCCGCGCCAGCTCGATCAGGTCGCCGTCGCGCGTGACCCGCAGCAGCCGCAGCTGCGAGCGGGCGCCGGACTGGCTCGCGCCCAGCACGTCGCCCTCGCGCCGCTGCTCGAGGTCGACCTGCGCCAGTTCGAACCCGTCGGTCGTCGCGGCGACCGCCTCCACCCGCTCGAGCGCCGGCGTCTGCGGCTCGGCGTGCGTGACGAGCAGGCACAGCCCGGGCAGGCCGCCGCGCCCGACGCGGCCGCGCAGCTGGTGCAGCTGCGACACCCCGAAGCGGTCCGCGTCGAGCACCACCATGAAGGTCGCGTTCGCGACGTCCACGCCGACCTCGACGACGGTGGTGGCGACGAGCACGTCGATGCGACCCTCGGCGAAGGCCGTCATCACGGCGTCCTTCTCCTCGCCGCTCATCCGGCCCGTCAGCGCCTCGATGCGGGCGCCCTGCAGGGCGGGCTGCCCGCGCAGGTCCGCGAGCACCCCCGTCACGGTCGAGAGCGGCGGCCCCTCGTCGTCCGTGCCGGCGGGCGGCGCGCCGCCGTCGCCCTCGTCGCCGATCGCGGGGCAGATCACGTAGCCCTGCCGACCGGCCGCGACCTCCTGCCCCGCCCGCCGCCAGACGTTCGGCAGCCAGCGCGGCTTCTCGGCCAGCGGCACGACGTGCGACTCGATCGGCGCGCGGCCGGCGGGCAGCGTGCGGATCGTGGAGGTCTCGAGGTCGCCGAACACCGTCATCGCGACGGTCCGCGGGATCGGGGTCGCGGTCATCACGAGCGTGTGGGGCGCCGTCCCCTTGCGCCGCAGCAGCTCCCGCTGCTCCACCCCGAACCGGTGCTGCTCGTCGACGACGACGAGCCCCAGGTCGAAGAACTCGGTCGAGTCGGACAGCAGCGCGTGGGTGCCGACCACGATCCGGGACTGGCCCGTGACGAGCCGGAGGGCCGCCCGCCGGCGCTCGGCGACCGGCATCTGCCCTGTGACGAGCGTCGGCATCAGCTCGGCGGCGAGATCCGGCCCCAGGGAGCGGACGATCGAGCGGAGGTGCTGCGCGGCGAGCACCTCCGTCGGCACGAGCAGGGCCGACTGGCCGCCGGACTCGGCCACCGCGAGCATCGCGCGCAGCGCGACGAGCGTCTTGCCGGACGCCACCTCGCCCTGCAGCAGCCGGTGCATCGGCTCCTCGCCCGCGAGGTCCGCGGCGATCTCGGCACCGACGAGCCGCTGATCCGCGGTCAGCTCGAACGGCAGGGCCGCGTCGAACCGCTCGAGGAGGCCGCCGGGCCGCGGCGCCCTGGGGGTCGCGGCGAACATCGCGCGCACCGCCCGCCGCTGCAGCAGCGAGGTCTGCAGCAGGAACGCCTCGTGGAAGCGCAGCGTGCGCTTCGCCTGGATCCAGTCGCCGTCGTGCGCGGGCCGGTGGATGCGCTTCAGCGCCGCGCCGTAGCCCATCAGCCGCGCCACCCGGCAGACCTCGAGCGGCATCGGATCGTCCGGCTCGCCGAGCGCGTCGAGCGCCAGCTGCACCGCCTTCTCGAGCTTCCAGGAGGGCAGCGCCGCCGTCGCCGGGTAGATCGGCAGGGGCTGCTCCAGCCAGCGGGCGGCGCCCTCCGGGTCCGTCTCCGGATCGGGCGGCGCGTCGTCCTCCTCGCCGAACAGCCGGTGCTGCGGGTGCGCGAGCTGCCGCATGCCCTTGTACAGCTTGACCTTGCCGCTGAAGAGGCCGCGCCTGCCGGGCACGAGCGCGTTCGCGTTCTTCTCGTCCGTCACGAACGGCTGGTTGAAGAAGACGAGCGACAGCGTGCCGGTGCCGTCGCTGATCAGCACCTCCTGCATCGAGCCGCGGCGCTGCCGCAGGGTGCGCGACTGCGCGCGCAGCACCTCGGCGACGATCGTGACGTCGGTGTCGAGCGGCAGGGCGTCGAGCCGGCTGAGCTCGCCGCGCTTGACGTACCGGCGCGGGTAGTGCGCCAGCAGGTCGCCGACGGTGCGCAGCTCCAGCTGCTTCTCGAGGGTCTTCGCCGTCCGCTCGCCCACCACGAAGGCGAGTCGCTGGTCGAGCGGCCCTGCCATGGCGCCATCGTACGAAGTCGGTCCGACACCGGTCGAGCGGTGCGGGAGGCTGGTGGCGTGCCGAGGATCGTCGCCGGGTGGGCCGGCTCGCTGCAGCTCGCCGTGCCGCCCGACGGCACGCGACCGACGAGCGACCGCACCCGCGAGGCGCTGTTCTCGATGCTCGAGGCCCGCGACGCCGTCGACGGAGCGGCGGTCCTCGACCTCTACGCGGGCTCGGGGGCGCTCGGGCTCGAGTCGCTCAGCCGCGGGGCCGCCTCCGCGGTGCTGGTCGAACGGGCGCCGCGCGCCGCGCGCGTGATCCGGGAGAACGTCGCGCGGCTGCGCCGCGCCGCGCCCGCCCCCCTCGACGTCCGGGTGGCGCAGCAGGCGGCGCGGGCGTTCCTCGCGGCTCCCGGCGGCGCGTTCGACCTCGTGCTCTCGGACCCGCCGTACGACCTGGCCGAGGCGGACGTCGCCGCGGACCTCGTCGCGCTGCTGCCGCACCTGACGGCGGAACCGCTGGTGCTGCTGGAGCGGTCGGTCCGCTCCCCCGCTCCGGTGCTGCCGGACGGGCTGGTGCTGGAGCGCACGCGGACCTACGGCGACACGGCGGTGCACCTGCTCGTGCGGGGCTGAGCGCCGGGCCCGGCCCGCGGGCGCGGGTGGTCTCGAGGCTCGCTGCGCTCGCACCTCGACCGGCGGAGAAGGCTCGCTGCGCTCGCACCTCGACCAGCGGAAAAGACTCGCTGCGCTCGCACCTCGACCAGCGGAGGCTCAGCCGGCGAAGCTGTCCCAGCCGGCGTCGGAAGCGACGGCGCCGCCCAGGCGCACCTCCCCGGTGCCCTCGAGGACGCGGCCGAGGCGGCGGAAGCCGGTCGGGAGCGCGCCGGAGAAGGTCGCGAGCAGGCCGTGGTCCTCGCCGCCGCCGAGCACCGCGGCGAGCGCCTCCTCCGCCGAGCAGCCGGCGGCCGCGGCCACGACGTCCGCCTCCCGCTCGACCGCCGACGCGTCGAGGTCGAGGTCGACGCCGCTCGCCCGGGCGATGCGGGCGCCGTCCCGCAGCAGCCCGTCGGAGACGTCGAGCATCGCGGTCGCCCCGGCGAGCGCCGCGGCTGGCCCCGCCGCGATCGGCGGCGTCGGGGCGAGCTGCGCGGCGAGCAGGCCCGGGCGATCGCGCCGCAGCGCGGCCACCGCGGCCGGGTCCTGCTCCCCCGCTGCGAACAGCAGCCGCAGGGCGGCGCCGGCGAGGCCGAGGTCCCCCGCGTAGCCCAGGACGTCCCCCGGGCGCGCTCCCGCCCTCGTCACCGGCGCCCGCCCCTGCAGGTCGCCCGCGACCGTCACCGCGATCGTCAGCACCGGTGAGCGCGTCAGGTCGCCGCCGACCACGCCGATCCCGGGGGCGAGGACGGAGCAGGCCGCCGCCATGCCGTCCGCGATCCCCTCGAGCAGCGTCACCGGGGTGTCGGCGGGCGCGGTCAGCGCCACGAGCAGCCCGGTCGGTGCGCCGCCCATCGCGGCGACGTCGGCGAGGTTCGTCGCGACCGCCTTGCGCCCGAGGTCCTCCGGCGTGGACCAGGCGCGGCGGAAGTCCGGCCCCTCCACCATCACGTCGGTGCTGAGCAGCACCCGGCCGTCCGGCGCGGCGAGCAGCGCCGCGTCGTCGCCCGGGCCGAGCAGCGCAGCGGCACCGCCCAGTCGCGGGAGGATCCGGGCGAGCGCCGCCAGCTCCCCCACCGCTCCGAGGTCGTCGCTCACGGGATCGCCGACGGCGTCGCCGACGCACCGGGATCGGCGAGGCACCTGCGGTCCGTCCCGCGCGTGCTCGTGGCCACCGCGCCGCTCAGGGTCTCGAGCGCGTCGTTCACCGAGGCGTCCCGGGTGGTGATGAGCTGCACGCCCGGCGCCCGCCCGTAGGTCGTCGCGATCCGCTCGTCCCCCGACTCGGACAGGAGCCAGTCGACCCCGCTCTGCGTGGTGCAGGGCAGCGCGCTCGCCTCCGGCGTCTCGACGCCGCAGTACAGCGTGACCGAGGCGGGGGTCCCCCACGCGGCCGTGCCCTGCGCGTCCGTCTGCCGCCGCTGCGCGTCGCCGATGGTCTCGATGCCGCGGATGCCCACGATCAGGCTCGCGCAGCCGACCGCGGTCGCCTGCGGCGCCGGCGTCAGCGAGACGGTCGGCGCGCAGCCCGCGAGCAGCAGGCACGCGGCGAGCGGGAGCGCGAGCCGCCTCATCCGGCGAGCGTGATCAGCTCGGTGATCAGCTCCGGATAGCTCACCCCGGCCTCCTGCCAGCAGCGCGGGTACATCGAGATCGGCGTGAAGCCGGGCAGCGTGTTGACCTCGTTCACGACGAAGCCCTCGTCCGTGAAGAAGACGTCGACCCGGGCGAGGCCCGCGCCGCCGAGCGCCTCGAACGTGCGGACCGCGATGCGCTCCAGCTCCATCCGCTCCCCGTCGCCGAGCGGCGCCGGGCAGACGAGGTCGATGCCGGGCGCGCCGAGGTACTTGGCCTCGAAGTCGTAGAACGCGCGGCCCGTCACCACGATCTCGCCGACCGCGGAGGTGCGGGGCGCGCCGCCGGTGCGGCTGCCGAGCAGCCCGATCTCGAGCTCCCGTCCCCGCACGCCGCGCTCGATCAGGACCCGGCTGTCCTCCTCGAACGCGATCCGCAGCGCCGCGTCCAGCCCGGACGGGTCGTCCACCTTCGAGACGCCGACCGACGAGCCCGCCCGCGCGGGCTTCACGAACGCGGGGTACCCGAGCCCCGCGACGCGGCGCCGCAGGAAGGCGTCGTCGACGAGGTCGGCGCGCGTCACCGTGATCCACGGGGCGACCTCGACGCCCGCCGCCTGCAGCACGGTCTTCGTGAAGTGCTTGTCCATGCCGAGGGCCGACGCGAGGACGCCGTTGCCGGCGTACGGCAGGCCGATCAGCTCGAAGAGGCCCTGGATCGTGCCGTCCTCGCCGTAGGGGCCGTGGAGGATCGGGAAGGCGACGTCGACGTCGCCGAGCGACTCGAGCGCGCCGTCCGGCCGCTGGACGCGCAGCTCGCGCGTCGTCGTGGACTCCGGCCACAGGACGCGGCTGCCGTCGTCGCGGACCTCGGGCAGCTCCCGGCCGTCGAGCGCATACGCGGCCGGGTCGTCCCGCTCCAGCACGAACGCGCCGTCGCGGGTGATGCCGACCGGCACCACCTCGAACCGCTCCCGGTCGATCGCCCCGAGCACGCCGCCCGCGGTGACGCACGAGATGCTGTGCTCGCTGGACCTGCCGCCGAACACCAGCGCGACCCGCGTCTTCTCCGCCACGGGCTCGAGGCTACCCATCGCCCGCCCCGGTCCTCGCGGGCGCGGGAACGCGGACTTGCCGCGAATCGCGGATGGACGCGGCGCGTCGCCGCAAGATGCGGCAAGTCCGCGGTGCCGCGCGCCGGTGCGAGGGGCTACTCGCCGACCGGGGCCGGGTCCTGCGCCGCGTGCGGCGCGAGCTCGCGCGGGTCCAGGACGCCCGCGACGACCTGCTGCACCTGCGTGCAGATCGGCATCTCGACGCCGCGCGCCGCCGCGAGCGCGAGCACCGGGTCGAGGGACGCGAGTCCCTCCGCGACCTGGTCCATCGTGCGCAGCACGTCGTCCTTCGTGTAGCCCTGCCCGAGCAGCCGCCCGGCGCGGTTGTTGCGGCTGCGCGGCGACTCGCTCGTCGCGATCAGGTCGCCGAGCCCCGCGAGCCCGGCGAGGGTCTCCGGCTGCGCGCCGAACGCTGCCGCGAAGTCGCTCATCTCAGCCAGCCCGCGCGTCAGGATCGACGCCTTCGTGTTGTCCCCGTAGCCGACGCCGACCACGATCCCCACCGCCAGCGCGATCAGGTTCTTCAGCACGCCGCCGAACTCGGTGCCGATCACGTCCGTGTTCACGAAGGTGCCGAAGTAGCGGTTCGCCGCCGCGGCCGCGACCCGCATGGCGCAGTCGAGGGACTCGGACGCGACGACCGCGGCCGTCGGCTGCTCCCGCGCGATCTCGAGCGCCAGGTTCGGGCCGGACACGACCGCGACGCGCTCGGCGGGCACGCCGAGGCCCTGCCGGATCACCTCGCTCATCCGGAGGCCGGTGCCCTCCTCCACGCCCTTCATGAGGCTGACGACCGCCGCGTCCGGCACGAGCAGCCCGTCGACGTCGGCGAGCAGGCCCCGCAGCGTCTGGCTGGGGACGGAGAGGAACACGAGGTCGGCGCCCGCGAGGGCGTCGCGCAGGTCGCTCGTCGCCCGCACCTCGTCGGGCAGCGTGACGCCCGGCAGGTAGTCGTCGTTGCGGCGGCGGCGCTGCACCGCCTCGGCGACCTGCGGACGACGCGCCCAGAGCGCGACGTCCTGCCCCGCGTCGCCGAGGACCTTCGCGAACGTGGTCCCCCAGCTGCCCGCGCCCAGCACCGCGGCGGTCATCGCGCCCCCTTGGTGCCGTGGAACGCGGGCGCGGGTGGTCTCGAGGCTCGCCGCAGCGCGGTTCCTGAGGCCCTCGAAGGGCGCACCTCGACCAGCGGGAGGGCTCGCTGCAGCGCGGTCCCTGAGGCCCTCGAAGGGCGCACCTCGACCAGCGGGACGGGCATCAGAAGCGGCCCGTCTCGGACTGGCCGTGCTTCGACGGGTCCCAGCGCTCCGGCGGCGCGGTCTCGCCGCGGAGGCCCTCCTCGAGCCGCGTGATCGCCGCCATGATCCGGTCCGTCGCCTCGTTGAGCGCGGCGCGGTCGCCGACCCGGCCGAGGTCGGCGAGGTCGACCGGGTCGCCGAAGACGACGTCGATGCTCGGCCGCGGGGACAGCGTGAAGCGGGTCGAGTTCACTGGCATCAGGCCCTGCACGCCCCAGTGCGCGGCCGGCACCACGGGCAGCCCCAGCTCCAGCGCGAGCCGCGCCGCGCCGGTCTTGCCGCGCATCGGCCAGAGGTCCGGATCTCGGGTGAGCGAGCCCTCGGGGTAGACGATCACGCCCTGCCCCTCCTCGATCAGCCGCTTCGCGGCGGACAGCGGCAGCGCACCTCGGGCGGCCCCGCCCCGCTCCACCGGGATCTGCCCGATGCCGTGCAGCAGCGAACCGACGACGGGGATCCGGAACAGCGAGGCCTTCGCGAGGAAGCGCGGAGCGCGGCCGGCGTGCCAGACCGCGTACCCCATGACGACGGGGTCGATGTTCGACATGTGGTTCGGCGACAGGATGAACGCCCCGGTCGCGGGCACCTTGTGCCCGTCCCGGATCCGGATCGTCGCGACGCCCTTCAGCGGCGGGATGAGCAGGGCGGCGAAGAGCCAGAGCAGCGACGGGCGGCGCGTCTCGGTGCCGCGCCGCCGCCGTCGCTCAGCCATCGACCGTGAAGCGGGCCCCCAGCGCCTTCAGCTTGCCGCCGAAGTCCTCGTACCCGCGGCTGATGATCCCCACGTTGCGCACGGTGCTCGTGCCCTGGGCGGTCAGCGCCGCGATGAGGTGGGAGAAGCCGCCGCGCAGGTCCGGAACGGTGACGTCCGCGCCGTGCAGCGGGGTCGGCCCGGTGATCACCGCGGCCTGCTCCAGCTCGCGCCGGGCCACGCGGCGGTTCGGCGCCGCGAAGCCGCGCGGGTGCACGCGGATGTCCGCGCCCATCTTCTGCAGCGCGTCCGTGAACCCGAACCGGTTCTCGTAGACGGTCTCGTGGATCGTGGAGACCCCGTCGGCCTGCGTCAGCGCGACGACGAGCGGCTGCTGCCAGTCGGTCATGAAGCCGGGGTGCACGTCCGTCTCGATCAGCACGGGCTGCAGCGTGCCGCCCGGGTGCCAGAAGCGGATGCCGTGCTCGAGCACGTCGAACTCGCCGCCGACCTTCCGGAAGATGTTGAGGAACGTCATCATGTGCTCCTGCACGGCGCCCTTGACGAAGACGTCGCCCTTCGTCGCGAGCGCGGCGGAGGCCCAGGAGGCCGCCTCGTTGCGGTCGAAGATCGCGCGGTGCGTGTAGCCCCGCAGGTCCTTCACGCCCTCGATCAGGATCACGCGGTTCGGCTCGACCGAGATGATCGCGCCCATCTTCTGCAGGATCGCGATCAGGTCCATGATCTCGGGCTCGATCGCGGCGTTCCGCAGCTCGGTCGTGCCGCGGGCGCGCACCGAGGTGAGCAGCACCTGCTCCGTCGCCCCGACGCTCGGGTACGGCAGGTGGATCGTCGCGCCGTGCAGGCCGTTCGGGGCCGACAGCCGGATCCCGGTCGGCAGCTTCTCGACGATCGCGCCGAACTTGCGGAGCGCGTCCAGGTGGAAGTCGATCGGCCGGTCGCCGATGCGGCAGCCGCCGAGGTCCGGGATGAAGGCCTCGCCGAGCTGGTGCAGCAGCGGGCCGCAGAACAGGATCGGGATGCGGCTCGAGCCCGCGTGCGCGTCGATCTCGCGCATGTGGGCCCGCCGCACGTTCTTCGCGTCGAGCAGCAGCTCGCCGGGCTCGACGCCCTCCTTGACGCTGACGCCGTGGATCTCGAGCAGCCCCCGCACGACGCGGACGTCGCTGATGGCCGGCACGTCGCGCAGCACGCTGACGCCGTCGGACAGCAGCGAGGCGACCATCGCCTTCGTCACGAGGTTCTTGGCGCCGCGCACGTCGACCTCGCCGACGAGCGGCTTGCCGCCCTCGATCGTGAGGCGGTCGAACGTGAGCCCGACGCTGGCGGCGGCGCGGGCCGCGTCCGAGATGACCGCGATCTGCGCGGTGCTGGGTCCTGTGCTGATGCTCATGCGTGCCTCACCGGGAGGGTCGTGGGCCGCCAGCTGGCGCGGCCCTGCTCGAACTGCGTGATGCGCTCCTCGTCGCGCAGGGTCAGCCCGATGTCGTCGAGGCCCTCGAGGAGCCGCCACCGGGTGTAGTCGTCGATCTCGAACGCGAAGGACTCCCCCGCGAGGGTGACGGTCCGCGCCTGCAGGTCGACGGTAGCCGCCGTGCCCGGATCGGCCTCGATCAGCGACCAGCATGTCTCGATCGCCGACTCCGGCAGCACCCCGGTGAGCAGCCCCTGCTTGCCCGAGTTGCCGCGGAAGATGTCGCCGAACCGGGAGGAGAAGACGGCGCGGAAGCCGTGGTCGCGCAGCGCCCAGACCGCGTGCTCGCGGCTCGAGCCCGTGCCGAAGTCGGGGCCCGCGAACAGCACCGAGCCCCGGGCGTAGGCGGGCTGGTTCAGCACGAAGGACGGCTCCTGCCTCAGATGGGCGAAGAGCGCGTCCTCGAACCCGGTCTTCGTGACCCGCTTCAGGTAAACGGCCGGGATGATCTGGTCCGTGTCGGTCGCGGAGCGGCGCAGCGGCACCGCGACGCCCGTGTGCGTGGTGAACGGCTCCATCAGACCAGGACCTCCGCGGCGACGTCGGACGGGGAGGACAGGGTGCCGCGGATCGCCGTGGCGGCCGCGACGAGCGGCGACACGAGGTGGGTGCGACCGCCCTTGCCCTGCCGGCCCTCGAAGTTGCGGTTCGAGGTCGACGCGCACCGCTCCCCCGGCGCCAGCTGATCCGGGTTCATGCCGAGGCACATCGAGCATCCGGCGAACCGCCACTCGGCGCCGAAGTCCGTGAAGACCTTGTCGAGGCCCTCGGCCTCCGCCTCGAGCCGGACCCGGGCGGAGCCCGGCACGACCATGACGCGCACGCCCTCGGCCTTCTTGCGCCCCTTCACGATCGAGGCGAACTGCCGCAGGTCCTCCACACGGCTGTTCGTGCACGAGCCCATGAAGACGGCGTCGACCCGGATCTCCTTCATCGGCGTCCCGGGCGCGAGGTCCATGTACTCGAGGGCGCGCTCGGCGGAGGCGCGCTCCTGCGGGTCCTCGATCGCGGCCGGGTCCGGCACCGCGCCCGCGAGCGTCGTGCCCTGGCCGGGGTTCGTGCCCCAGGTGACGAAGGGCTCGAGCTCGTCGGCGTCGAGGAACACCTCCGCGTCGAAGACGGCGTCGTCGTCGGACGGCAGGGTGCGCCAGTACTCGACCGCGGCGTCCCAGTCGGCGCCGGTCGGCGCGTGCGCCCGCCCGCGCAGGTAGTCGAAGGTCGTCTCGTCGGGCGCGACCATGCCGGCCCGGGCACCCGCCTCGATCGACATGTTGCAGATCGTCATCCGGCCCTCCATCGAGAGCGACCGGATGGCGGATCCGCGGTACTCGAGCACGTAGCCCTGGCCGCCGTTCGTCCCGATCCTCGCGATGACGGCGAGGATGATGTCCTTCGCCGTGACGCCCGGCTTCAGCGTCCCCTCCACGGTGATCGCCATCGTCCTGAACGGCTTCAGCGGCAGGGTCTGCGTGGCGAGCACGTGCTCCACCTCGCTCGTGCCGATGCCGAACGCCATCGCGCCGAACGCGCCGTGGGTGGAGGTGTGGGAGTCGCCGCAGACCACGGTGATCCCCGGCATCGTGAGGCCGAGCTGCGGACCGACGATGTGGACGATGCCCTGCTCGACGTCGCCGAGCGAGTGCAGGCGGACGCCGAACTCCGCCGCGTTGCGGCGCAGGGTCTCGATCTGGGTGCGGCTCGTCGGGTCCGCGATGGGCTTGTCGATCTCGAGCGTCGGGGTGTTGTGGTCCTCGGTCGCGATCGTGAGGTCGGGCCGGCGGACCGGGCGGCCCTCGGCGCGCAGGCCGTCGAACGCCTGCGGGCTCGTCACCTCGTGCAGCAGGTGCAGGTCGATGTAGATCAGGTCGGGGGCCCCGTCCTCGCCGCGGGCGACGAGGTGGTCG
Source organism: Amnibacterium endophyticum (assembly GCF_042680685.1). NCBI lineage: Bacteria > Bacillati > Actinomycetota > Actinomycetes > Micrococcales > Microbacteriaceae > Amnibacterium > Amnibacterium endophyticum. Next base: position 41,032 of record NZ_JBHUEA010000021.1, read on the forward strand.
GCCCACACCTTCTCGGCGAGGGTGCGGGCGCCGGGGCGGGAGGGCGTCTCAGGGGCGGGTGCGGTCTCGGTCATGGCTGTCCTTCAGCAGGTCACGAGCGGTGTCCTGGCGCGCGGGGAGCCTCCGCGACGAGGGAGCCAGGGGGTTCAGACCTCGTCGCGGCAGCGAAGAAGCAGGCCGCGCAGCACGCGGGCGAGGTTACCACCGTGTTTCGCGGCCCCGTCCGCGCCACCTCGCCCAGCGTTCGCCCAGCGGACGTCAAGCCGTTGACGGATCGCAAGAATATGGTCGCCTGCCATGACCTCCGACACCGCGACCAGGGACGACCTCTACCGCGCCGCTCGGGCGGTGGGCCTCGACGTCGGCGCGCGCGCCACGAAGCAGGAGCTGCTCGACGCGCTGCGCCGCGGCGTCCCCGACGGGCACGGGCAGCAGGGCGGGCAGGACGGCGCGGACCGGCAGGACGACGGCGACGACGATGGCGACGGCGAGGACGCCGACGCGACGGACCAGGGCGGCCGGGTCTCCGCCGAGGGGCACGACGAGCACGGCGCGGAGGGCGACGCCGACGACCGCGTCGCCTCGCGGGTCGACGCCTTCCGGCGCATCGCGGAGGCGCGCGCCGCGGGCGAGATGGTGCTGCTGCCCCGGACGCTGACCGGCGACGACCGCCGCGTGCACGTCCGCCAGACGATCCGCGAGGACCACCAGCTGCGCATCGCCCGCCACGACGAGGAGGTCGTCGGCAAGTTCGACAAGCTCGCCGGCTCGCGCTTCTCCTTCTTCCGCGGCACCGCGCTCCTCTTCTACCGCGACATGGTGGGCGAGGACCCGTGGATGCCCACGGTGCTCGTCGCGGGCGACATCCACCCCGAGAACTTCGGCGTGGTGCCGAGCGCCGACAACGTGCCGACCTTCGGCATCAACGACTACGACGAGGTCTTCTACGCGCCCTTCACCTGGGACCTGAAGCGCGGCGGCACCGGCTTCGTCATCGCGGCCGACGAGATCGGCGGGCTGAAGCGGAAGCAGCGGCTGGAGGTCGTCCGCTCCTTCGTCCGCGGCTACATCGAGCACATGCGCGGCTACCAGGAGCACCAGAACGAGAAGGCCGGCGACCTGCAGCGGCACAACGCGCCGAAGCTGATCGCGGACCTGATCGACTCGGCCACGGAGGACGGTCGCGCGAGGTGGCTCGAGAAGAAGTACTTCGACGAGCACAAGCGCGGGTTCAGGGCGAGCAGGAAGCTGACGCCGGTCAGCAGCCGGAAGGCCGAGTTCCAGCGCCTGATCGACGAGTACGTCGAGCACCGCGGTCTCGACGTCCCCGACCGGGTCGACGGCATGCGGGTGAAGGACGTCGCCGAGCGGCACGGGCAGGGCACCGCCTCCCTCGGCCTCACGCGCTACTACGTGATGCTCGAGGGCGCGAGCCACGACGCGACGGACGACGTGCTGCTCGAGCTGAAGCAGGCGCGGCGGTCCGCGCTCGAGGGCGTGGTGCCGCCCTCGCCGTACGACGTCGAGGGCGCCGCGGATCGGGTCGCCTACGGCCAGCGCGTGCAGACGGTCAGCGGCGACGTCTTCTACGGCAGCCTCAAGCACGAGGGCGTCAGCTACCTCGTGCGCGAGCGGTCGTCGTTCCGGGACGACATCGACCTCGACGACCTCGACTTCGACGACTGGTGCGAGTACGCGCGGATCTGCGGCGGCGTCGTCGCGCACGCGCACGCCCTGTCGGACGACCTCGGCGTGGTCGACGTCGACATCGAGCCCGAGGTGCTCGAGGCGATGGGGCGGGAGGAGCTCTTCGTCGACGACCTCGTGCGCTTCTGCCACGAGGCCGCCGAGCGCAACCGCCGCGACCACGAGGCCTACCGCGCGGACCACGCGCTCGGCGCCTTCGAGAAGGTCGACCGCGTCTACCGCTGACGGCGCTCGGGCTGGAACGGCGTTCACGGGCCGGAACGACTGGTCGGAACGGCCCGCGGGCGCCGTTCCTGCCCGTCGCGATCCGCGGCGGAACCCGGGAGAGGATCGCTCGGCCAGCGCCGCTCCGCTCCTCCCCAGGTCGACTTCCGCGCCGATCTCGGATCGGATCGCGATCAGGCCGCCACCGGTGGACGCCTCAGGCTTCCCTCGGGGTCATGCAGCGCATCGCCGGCAGGGAGCACGTCCGCTACAGCGGGCACAGGAACCGCTACGGGGTCGACGCCCGCACGCTGCGACGCCAGGCGCTGCGTGGCGAGATGACCAAGCTGCGCTGCGGCGCCTTCGTCGACACGGCGGTCTGGGAGTCGCTCGACCCGCAGCAGCGGATGCGGCTGGAGGCCGCCGCCGTGCACGACTCGGGCCGTGTCCGCTTCATCGCCTCCCACGCCTCCGCTGCCGCGCTCTGGGAGGTGCCTCGCATCGGCGCTCCCGACGGGCTCGTGCACACGCTCACCTCCGCGGCGGACGGCACCCGCACCGAGAACGGGCTGCGGAAGCACGCGGTCGCCGATCTCGACCTGCACCGGGTCCTGGTCCACGGCATCCCGTGCACGTCGATCGAGCGGACCGTCCTCGACCTCGCCATGACCGAGCCGTTCGTCGACGCCGTCGTCGCCCTCGACTGGGCCCTCCGTGAGCACACGTCGGAGGACGCGCTCCATCGAGCGCTCGAGGAGCTCGACCCGATGCGCGGGCGGGCGAAGGCCGAGCGCGTCCTCGCCTTCGGCGACGGGCGCTCGGGGTCGGTCGGCGAGTCGTACAGCCGGGCCCTCATGGCCGAGCACGGCTTCCCGGTGCCCGTGCTGCAGCAGCGGTTCGACGACCACCGGGGCCTGATCGGCTTCGTCGACTTCTTCTGGCCCGACTTCTCCCTCATCGGGGAGTTCGACGGGCTCGTCAAGTACTCGGACCTGTCGATGCTCCGGGGGCGCACGCCTGCCGACGCCCTCGTCGACGAGAAGATCCGGGAGGACCGCCTCCGATCGACCGGGAACCGCTGCATCAGGTGGATCTGGGCGACGCTCCGGCAGCGCGGTGCGCTCGCCGCACAGCTGCGCGCCGCAGGCCTGCCGTCCTCCGCGGCGATCCGGGCCTGATCGGCGGAGCCGGGCCGTTCCGACCGGTCGGAACGGCCCGGAGGCGCCGGCGCGGCCCGGACTCCGCGGCGGTCAGCCGCGGTTCTCGCTCATCCGCGCGGCGACGAGCTGCGGCACGAGCGCGACCAGGTCGGTCTGCACGTGGAGCGCGATCTCGACGTCGTCGGCGCCGGCGTGCTTCGCACCGACCAGGTGCTCGTGGAAGCCCGGGGGCCACGGCGTCTCGGTCGCCGCCGCCCAGGCGCGCCACTGGTCGAGCGAGGCGGACATCGGCTGCGCCGTGACCGCGTCCTCCACCTCGTGGCTCACCGTCTCGACCATCTCGCCGATCGAGAGGTGCTCGCCGCGGTGGGCGCGGATCCGCTGGTCGGCCAGCTGCGACAGCCGTCGCCACGAATCGCTGCCGAGGAGCAGCTCCGGGTGCCGGGGCAGCTTCACGGCCGCCGGGCGCACCGGACGACCGCGCCCGATCACGTGGTGCTCGTCGTGTCGGTCGCGCCAGAGCCCGGAGGACCGCACGATCCGGCCCACGATGCGCCGCAGCACGGGTCGATGGTATGCGTCGCCGCGTCCGGGCGGAATGCCCGCGCAGGAGTCCGTCAGCAGGAAGTCCCGAGCGCGTCAGCAGGAACGGAGAGCATCGGCAGGAACCAGCGGCCGTCTCGTTCCTGCCGACGCTCGCAGTTCCTGCTCAAGGGCTCGCGGTGCCTGCTCGCGGGCGACCGGGGTCAGCGGTCGTCGGCGCCGCGCGGGGGCTTGCCGCCCTCGGCGACCGCGGCCGCCGCCTCGTCCGCGGGGACCTCCCGGCCGTCCGGGGTCTCGTCGACCGGGCCGTGGGGCGCGACCGCGTCCTTGATCGAGGCGTCCGGGTCGCGGCGGATGCTGATCAGGCTCGCGATCGTCGCCACCGCCATCGAGACGACGATCACCGCGAGCGACAGGCCGGTGCCGATCTCGAAGACGTCGAGGTGCTCGCCGCCGTTGATGAAGGGCAGCTCGTTCTCGTGCAGGGCGTGGAGGATCAGCTTCACGCCGATGAAGGCGAGGATGAAGGCGATCCCGTACTTCAGGTACTTCAGGCGCTCCACCAGGTCGCCGAGCAGGAAGTAGAGCTGCCGGAGGCCCATCAGGGCGAAGATGTTCGCGGTGTAGACGATGAACGGGCTGTTCGTGATGCCGAAGATCGCCGGGATCGAGTCGAGCGCGAAGAGCACGTCCGTCGCCCCGATCGCGATCAGCACGATCAGGATCGGCGTGAACATCTTCCTGCCGTCCACGACGGTGCGCAGCTTGCCGCCGTCGTACTCGTCGGTGACCGACAGGTGCCGGCGGGCGAAGCGCACGAGCGCCGTGTCGGTCGCGTCGCCGTGCTCCGACCCGAACGCCTGCGTGATCGCGGTGTAGATGAGGAAGGCGCCGAAGAGGTAGAAGATCCAGCTGAAGTTCTCGATCAGCGAGGCGCCGACCAGGATGAAGATCCCGCGGAAGACCAGCGCGAGGATGATCCCGATCATCAGGACCTCCTGCTGCCGCGTCTTCGGCACGGCGAACCCGGTCATGATCACGATGAAGACGAACAGGTTGTCGATCGACAGCGAGTACTCGGTGAGCCAGCCGGCGACGAACTCGGTCGCGGCGGTCCCGCCGGCGACGAAGAACATGACGCCCGCGAAGATCAGCGCGAGCACGACGTAGAAGACCACCCAGAGCGTCGACTCGCGGGTCGACGGCACGTGCGGCCGCCGGTACGCGAGCACGATGTCGCCGATCAGGATCAGGACGATCACCGACAGCGAGACGATCTGGAACAGGACGGGCACTTCGGGCACGGGGCTCCTCGCGGGCAGGACTGGGCCTCGAACGTCTCTCCCTCGCCCAGGACACGGGCGCCGCACCCCCGGATCCGCTCACGGTGCGGATCGTGCTGACGAGGCGTGCGGTGGCGGGATACTCCCCTTCGCGCGCCGAAGCCTAGTGGCGAGGAGGCCCGGCGCGCCCGGCCCCGCGCCGCAGGTCCCTCCCGCGCGATCGCACGCCCTGCGCGGATCCGCAAGGGATTGATTCCGGGCGCTCCCAGGTCTCCCCGATCCGGCTCGCATCCGGGCCGCGGGTCCCGCCCATGCCGCTCGGATGCGCCGGGCGTTGCCTGATGCCGTGGCCGCCGCATCACGGCGGCCGACGAACGGGAGGAACCCATGTCCGGACGCAGCACCCTCACCCGCAGCATGCACGACGTCGGCCTCGCCGCCTGGTTCGGTGGCAGCCTGATGGGCGTCGTCGGGTTGAACGGCGGGGCGGCGAAGGCGAAGGACCCGAGCGAGCGCCTCCGCATCTCCACCATCGGCTGGGGCCGGTGGACCCCGGTGCAGCTGGCCGCGATCGCGGTGCACGGCGTCGGCGGGATCGGCCTGATCCGCGCGAACACGGGCCGTCTCGCCGTCCAGGGCGAGGCGAGGAGCAACACGGCGGTGAAGACCGTCCTGACCGTCGCAGCGGGGGCGGCGAGCGTCGTCGCCGGGCTGGCCGGCGGCGTGATCGGCCGCCACGCGGAGGAGGGCTCGAGCGGGGTGACCGAGCCCTCCGGCGGGCAGTCCGACGAGCTCGCGACCGCGCAGCGCGTGGAGAAGGTCGCGCAGTGGGCGATCCCGCTGCTCACCGGGGTCCTGCTCGTGCTCGGCGCCCAGCAGGGCGAGCAGCAGCGCCCGGCGGCGGGACGGCTGCAGAGCGCCGGCCGCCGGGTGACGGGCGTCCTCCGGCGCTGACACGCCGAGGGCCGATGGACCGATCGCGCACCTCCCAGCGGTCACCGGGGGGACGCCCGCGCGGCTCCCCGGTGACCGGACGAGCGTCGCCCCTCGGAAGGCGGGCGACGGCTTCGGCCGGAGGCTCCCGCACCACCCACGACGATTGGAATCGAACGTGATCACGAGCGAGCAGATCAACAGCCTGCCGGGCACCACCGTGCTCGACGACGACGGCGACCGGGTCGGGGACGTCATCGAGGTCTACCTGGCGGAGGAGGGGGGCGAGCCCCTCTTCGTCACCGTCAAGACCGGGTTCTTCGGGTCCAAGCAGACCTTCGTGCCGCTCGACGGCGCCGACATGGAGAGCGGCGGCCTGCACGTGCGGTACGACAAGGCCCGCATCAAGGACGCCCCGCGGGTGGACGCGGACGAGGCGCTCTCGGAGGCCGAGCAGCAGACGCTCTTCGACTACTACGACCGCGGCAGCGGCACCTCCGCCGATCGCGACCGCACGGGTGCGACCGACGACCGGACCGACGTCGGGTACGACCGCGGGGACCTCGCGGACGACCGCCGGCAGGACCGCACGCAGGCCGCCGCGGGGTACGACGCCGCGGCCGGCGCCGACGCCGGGTACGCGGCTGCCGGGACGGACGACGACCGCGCCGGCGTCGACCTCGGCGGGGACCGCGGCCGCAGGACGGCCGGTCACGACGCGAGCGGGCCGGACACGGACGACGCGATGACGATCTCCGAGGAGCGCCTGCACGCGGGCGTGGAGCGGCGGGAGGCGGGGCGCGCCCGCCTCCGGAAGCACGTCGTGACGGAGCAGCGCACCGTGACCGTGCCGGTGAGCCACGAGGAGGTCCGGCTCGAGCGCGAGCCGATCACGGACGAGAACGCGGAGCGCGCGACCGACGGGCCGGACCTGAGCGACGAGGAGCACGAGGTGGTCCTGACCGAGGAGCGTCCCGTCGTGCAGAAGGAGACGGTTCCGGTCGAGCGGGTCCGGCTCGGCACCGAGACGGTCACCGAGGAGCAGCAGGTCACCGACGACGTCCGCCACGAGGAGGTCGACGTCGACGGCGCCGACACGGGCGCGACGCGGACCGGCCGCGACCGCTGATCCGGATCGGACGCGGGGGCTCGAACGGGCCCCCGCGTCCCCCTGCAGGGAGCACGATGCCCGACGGCCTCCTCCGCCGGCGCTTCGAGGAGCGCGACGGCGCCGGCGCGAGCGCCTCGCTGAACGCCGTGCTCGGCTGCGGCACCGTCCGATTCCCGGAGCGGGACGCGGCCTGGCGCCTCGACGCGGTCGTCGACGACGGGATCACCCTCGCCCGGCTCGTCACGACCGGAGCGGTCGGGATCACGATGCAGCGCTGCCCCGAGCTGGTGGTCGTCCTCGTGCGCCACGGGGCGCTCGAACTCGTCGAGCGCGGCCGCACGGTCCGGCTCGGGCCGGGCGGGACGGGGCTGATCCCGCTCGGCGCGACGACACGGCTGACCGCGCACGACCTCAGCGCGGAGCTCGTGGCGCTGCCGCCGGCACCGCTCGCGCGCCTGCTCGGCGTCCGCGACGCCGAGATCCGCCTGCGGGCACCGCTGCTCGAGCCGAGGAGCGCGGAGCTCGCGGCCTGGCTCGACCGGACCGTGCACCTGCTCGGGGAGGACGCGTTCGGCGTCGCGGAGGTGTACCAGCGCGACCTCATCCGCGCGTCCGCCGTCGAGCTCGTCGCGGCCACGGTGATCGAGGCCTTCGAGCTGGTGAACCGGTCGGAGCAGCCGACGGACCGCGACCACGTCGTGATCCGACGCGCCGTCGCCTGCATGCGGCACCATCTGCGCGCCCCCGTGTCGGTGCCGGACATCGCGGAGGCGGCGGGCGTCTCGGTGCGCGGCCTGCAGCTCGTCTTCCAGCGTCAGCTCGGGACCACCCCGCTGCTGCACCTCCGGCAGCTGCGGCTGGAGGCGGCGCGGGAGGAGCTGCGCCGCCGCACGAGCCCGGGCACGACGGTGGCGGAGATCGCGAACGGCTTCGGCTACGCGAACGCCGCCCGCTTCTCGACCCACTACCGGGACGCGTTCGCCGAGTCGCCCGCTGCGGCACTCGCGCGCGACGTCCGCTCGGCGGACCGCGCGGAGGGCGACGAGGGTCGCGATGCGCCACCGCGCGTCCACGGCGCCCCCGTCCGCCGCGAATCCGGCCGGTAGCGCGCAGACGTCGGCCCCCGCACATGATGGAGCACGGTCCACGACATAGGGTCGCGCGGTGCCCGCCGCTCTGCTCGGGGACGCCGGCGTCACCCAGCGCCCCATGTCCCCGCCGCACCCTCGAGGCCCGCTGAGCGCGGGCGTGCTCGCCGTCCTCACCGGCGCTCCCGCCCCTCTCGATCCCCTCGTCGACGCCGCGCTGCGGCGCGGGGCGGATCCGCTCCGCGACGAGGACCTGCAGCTCGCCCTCTTCTGCCTCTACGAGCCGCACTACGGCGGGCTCGCCGGGGTCGACGACGACCTGGAGTGGGATGCGGACCTCAACCGGGCTCGGAGGCGTCTCGAGGCCGCCTTCGAAGCGGCGCTGCGCGCGGCCGTCGCCCCTCCCGAGCGGCCCGAACCGACGGCCGAGGCGGTCGCGGAGGCCCTGTTCGCCCTCACCGCCGAGGACGGCGGCCCGAGCCTCGCGCGGCACCTCGCCCGGAAGGCGACGGAGGAGCAGCTGCGCGAGTTCCTCGTGCACCGCTCGATCTACACGCTGAAGGAGGCGGACCCGCACAGCTGGGCGATCCCCCGCCTGAACGGCCGCGCGAAGGCGGCGCTCGTCGAGATCCAGTCCGACGAGTACGGCGCGGGCCGCCCCGGCCGCATGCACTCCGCGATCTTCGCGGCGACGATGCGGGCAGCGGGCCTCGACGACGCCTACGGCGCCTACGTCGACCGCGTGCCGGCGGTCGTGCTCGCCTCCCTGAACGCCATGTCGCTCTTCGGGCTGAACCGCCGCCTGCGGGGCGCGATCGTCGGGCACCTCGCGGCGTTCGAGATGACCTCGTCGATCCCCAACCGCTTCACCGCCAACGCCTTCCGCCGCCTCGGGTTCGGCGAGGACGCGACCGCCTACTTCGACGAGCACGTGGAGGCCGACGCGGTGCACGAGCAGATCGCCGCGCGGGACCTGGCCGGCGGCCTGGTCGAGGCGGAGCCGGAGCTGCTCGACGACGTGCTCTTCGGCGCGGCCGCCTGCCTGCTGGTCGACGGCCTGCCCGGCGAGCACATGCTGGCGTGCTGGGCCGCCGGCGAGTCGTCGCTGCGCGCCGAGGAGGCGGCCCGTGCCTGAGCGGTCGCAGCCCGTGCTGATCACCGCCTGCCCGAACGGCCCCCTGCTCGTCCGCGGCGACGTGCAGGTGCAGACCCCGGACGGCGGACCGCTGCAGCGGCACCGGCGCACGGTCGCCCTGTGCCGCTGCGGCAGGTCGACGATCAAGCCCTGGTGCGACGGCACCCACAAGCTGATCGGCTTCGTCACCGAGCCGGAGACCCCGGAGCCGTGAGCATCGCCCCGGGGCTGCTGAGACCGGAGCGCCCCGTCCCGCGCCCGCTCGGCGAGCTGGCCGATGCCCTCGGCCTGGCGGCGTGCGGCGTGCTCGCCGGGGTCGCCGTGACCGGTCTCGCCGCGCGGACCCAGGACCTGCGACCCGGCGACCTCTTCGCCGCGCTGCCCGGCGGGGCGGCGCACGGCGCCGACTTCGTGCAGCGTGCTCGGGACGTCGGCGCGGTCGCCGTGCTCACCGACGAGCGCGGTGCGGAGCTCGCCGCCGGCGCCGGCCTGCCGCTGCTCGTGGCGGACGACGCCCGCGCCGTGCTCGGCGAGGTCGCGGCGTGGGTGCACCGCACCCGCGAGCGCATGCCGCTGCTGCTCGGCGTGACCGGCACCAACGGGAAGACCACGACGGTCCACCTGCTCGAGCACCTCCTGGAGCGGCTCGGGACCCCCGCCGGCGTCAGCAGCACGGCGGAGCGCGGCTCCGGCGACGAGCACGTGCCGAGCCGCCTGACGACCCCCGAGGCCGACGAGCTGCACGCGATGCTGGCCCGGATGGCGGAGCGGGGCGTGCGCGCCGCGGCGCTCGAGGTCAGCGCGCAGGCGCTCGTCCGCGCCCGCGTCAGCGGTCTCCGCTTCGACGTCGCGGGCTTCACAAACCTGACGCACGACCACCTCGACGACTTCGGGACGATGGAGGCGTACCTCGCCGCGAAGGCGCGTCTGTTCGAGCCGGGCGTCAGCGGCCGCGGCGTCGTGTGCGTCGACACCGAGCCCGGGCGGCGGCTCGCGGACGCCGCGGCGATCCCCGTGCGGACCCTCGCGTCCGACCCCGGCCCGCGAGCGGATTGGACCGTGGCCGACGTGGAGGTGACCGCGGTCGGTACCTCGTTCTCCCTGGAGGGTCCCGACGGGCTGCGGATGCCGGCCGCGCTCGACGCCCTCGGCGCGCACCAGGCGGTCGACGCCGGGCTCGCGATCGCGATGCTCGTGGAGGCGGGCGTCGCTCCGGCCCGGATCGAGGCCGTGCTCCGGCGCGGCCCGCTTCGGGCGGCGGTGCCGGGCCGCATGGAGCGCGTGCCGGGCTCCGTCGACCCCGCCGTCTTCATCGACGTGGGCCACACCCCCGACGCCATCGAGAAGTCGCTGCGCGCGCTGCGGCCGCTGACGACCGGTGCGCTGGTCGCGGTGTTCGGCGCGGACGGCGACCGGGACCCGTCGAAGCGGGCCCCGATGGGCGCGGTCGCGGCGGCGCTCGCCGACGTGGTGGTCGTGCACGACCACCACAGCCGCTTCGAGGACCCGGACCTGATCCGGGCGATGGTGGTCGGCGGCGCCCGTGGTGCGGGCGCGGTCGTGCACGACGTCCCGGACCCGGCGGAGGCCGTACGGGTCGCGATCCATGCGGCGGGCGTCGGCGGCACCGTCCTCTGGGCGGGGACGGGGCGCACGGAGTACCGCGACATCGGGGGTGTGAAGCGGCCCTGGTCGTTCTGGGACGAGGCGGCACGAGCGGTGCGGGAGCAGGCGGGCGAGGCGGACCGGCTCTGCCCGACCTCGGCCTGAGTCCGTCCGCTCAGGGGGTCCGCGCGACCACGACCTGCTCGCCGCGGTGGAGCACGGGGCCGCTGAGCAGGCGCTCCCGGGTCGCGGCGGAGAGCCCGTCGGAGTCGTGCGTGAGCGCGAGCACGGAACCCGACCGGAGCCAGTCCGCGGTCACGCGCTGGTAGACCGGGTCGTCCACGGGCCAGAGCGGCGGGTCGCCCGGCGTGCGGCCGGCCGGGTCGTACTGCCAGCCGGTGACGTCGGGCCGCACCGCGCACCCGCGCTGCAGGTCCCGCGTGAGCACGTCGGCGAGCACGAGCGTCGTGGCGGCGTCGGCGGTCGCGCACCCGTCCGTTGCGCGGAGGGCGTCGGCGATGCCCGCCTCGAGCGGCGGATCGGACAGCTTCGCCAGACGTGCGGGCGTCCAGGCGCCGAGCACGACCGCCGCGACCAGGACCGCGACCCAGGTGGTCGCGACGGCCCTCGGTGCGGCGCGGGGCAGCCCGCGGCGCGTCCGGCCGACCGCGGTGCCGACCAGCACCGACAGGGGCAGCAGCGCGAGCACGGCGTAGTGCCCGTAGAAGGACGGCGCCGCCAGCAGGGCGGCGATCTCGGCGACGGCCATCACCGCGAATCGGCGCGCGCCGGGCGTCGCGAGGCCCACGATCACGGCGGCCGTCGCGAGCAGCAGCACGGCGCCGAGCACGGCACGCTGCGGGACGCCGGGAATCGGGGGCGGGACCGTGATCGCGGCGAGCCGCACCCCGAGCAGCGGGACGATGCGGCGGCGGCCGAGCTGGTCGGCGACGAGCATCCGCGGCATCGCCTCCGGCGCCGCGAGCAGGAAGGGCAGGCAGACGGCCGCGGCGACCGCCGTCGCCGCCAGGGCCGCGACGGGCGCCCGCCGACGCAGCGCGAGCACGACCACGAGCGCCGGGAGCACGAAGGTGAGCTTCACGGCGCACGCGGCGCCGAGCAGCGCGCCGGCGACGGCCGCCCGGCGCCGCGACGGCGGGTCGACGACCAGCGCCAGGGCGGCGAGCAGCAGCGCGCAGCCGACCGGCTCGAGCAGCGCGGTGCGCTCCGCGAAGACCACCGGCCAGGAGCAGGCGTACACGGCCGCGCCGGCGAGCTGCGCGGCGGCGCCCCGGCGGCGCAGGACGACCGCGACGAACCCGGCGTTCACCGCGCCGAGCAGGATGCCGGCGAGCCGCGCCGCCGCGAACGCGGCCGGGTCGCCGACGACGCGGGCCGCGGCGGTGAACGGCAGCAGCGCGAGCAGCACGCCGGGCGGATGCAGGAAGAGGAGGTCGCGGTAGGGCGCCCGGCCCGCGAGCAGCGCCGCGGAGGCGGCGTAGTGCACGCCGTCGTCGATGCTGCCCGCGCCGAGCAGCCCTCCTGACCGCAGGTCGACGGCGAGCCGGAAGGCCGCGGTCAGCAGCACGACCGCCACGGGCAGCGCGGCGCCGCGCGGCCGGGAGGCGGGGCGCGCGAGCACCCGCGGACCTTGGACCGCGCGGGTGGCCGGCGGGTGAACGGCGCACGTCCTCCGCGCGCTCGTGCGGACGTGCGGGCCCCGCGGATCCGCGTCTAGAACTCGAGCAGGTGGTCGCGGAGGCCGCCGTCGCCGAAGCCGCGGCGCAGGATGCCGCGGCGCCGGAGGATCGGCACGAGGTCGTCGAGCATGCGGTGCAGCGTCACCGGGTGCAGGTCGCCGGAGAGGATGAAGCCGTCGTTGTCGGCGTCGTCCCCGAACTCCTCGATCAGGTCCGCGAACTCGTCCGCGGTGCCGACGAGACCGGTGCGGTCGAGGATGCGGCCCTTGCGCGCCTTCCTGGCGAGCAGCTCGCGCAGCGGCACCTCCTCGGCGTCCGCCGCCTTGCCGTACAGGCCGCGGATCGTGCCGGCGGAGACGTGCTCGGCGAAGATCCTGCGGTCCAGCGGCCGGTCGAGGTCCTGGGTCGTGAGGTCGGTCTCGAGGTCGCTCGACCAGGCCTCGGCGACCTCGCGCAGCGCCGCGTCGTCCGGGTGCTGCGACGCGGCGACGACCCGATCCGCCTCCTCCGGGCTCGACACCAGCTCCGGCTTGATGACGAAGAGGATGCGGATGTCGCCGGGCGCGCGCCGGGTGACGCCGGGCGCGCCGAGGACCTTCGCGCGGTAGTCGCGCACGCTGGCCACGTCGAGCGGCGCGAGCGCCAGCTGCACGTCGGAGTGCGTGCCCGCGAAGGCGAGCCCGGGCGGGCTGCCGCCCGGCGACACGATCACCGGGTCGCCCCACCGCGTCGGCACGGCGTTCAGCGGCCCGGTCACGCGGAACCACTCCCCCTCGTGCTGAAGGGTGCGCAGCCGGTCGCCGCGCGCGTAGTGCCCGGTGGCCGCGTCCTCGACGAGCACGTCGTCGTCCCAGCCGTGCCAGAGGTCGTGCAGCAGGTGCGTCCACTCGTCGGCGCGGTCGTAGGCGGCGTCGTGGCCGATCTGCTCGGCGCCGAAGTGGCGGGCGCTGCCGGTGTCGGTCACGACGTTCAGCCCGAAGCGGCCCCGGGACAGCCCCTGCAGCGTCGCGGCCTGCCGCGCCGCGAGGTAGGGCGGCGTGGCCCCGGCGTTGATCGTCGGGGTGATGCCGAGGTGGCGGGTGACGTCGAACAGGTACGGCACGAGCATCAGCGGGTCGTGCTTCGGGCCGCCGTACGCCTTCCGGGTGCGGAGGTCGAGCGTCTCCGGGTTCCCGAGCGACAGGGCGTCCTCGATGATCAGCAGCTCGAAGCCCGCCTGCTCGAGCTCGCGCGCCGACTGCTGGTACAGCTGCGGCTCGGTCCAGGCCCAGTCCCACTCCCAGTACGGCCGCGCCCAGCCCTGCGGTCCGAAGCCGCGGGAGAAGAACCAGCCGAAGTGCTGCGGCCGGCTCACGGCGTCACCGCCGCGCCCCGCGCCGGGATCGTGGCGAGCGCCTGCTCGAGGTCGGCGAGCAGGTCGTCGGGGTCCTCCACGCCGATGGAGAGGCGCAGCAGGCCGGGCCCGATGCCGGCCTCGTGCAGCTGCTCGGGCGAGCGGTGCGCATGGGTCGTCGTCGCCGGGTGCAGGACGAGGGAGCGCACGTCGCCGAGGTGCGTCATCCGGCTGAACAGCACGAGCGCGTCGGAGCAGCGGCGCGCCGCCTCGAGCCCGCCGCGCAGCGTGAACGCGAAGACGGAGCCCTGGCCGCGCGGCAGCAGCCGCCGCGCGAGCGCGTGGGAGGGGCTGGAGGCGAGGCCGGCGTGGTCGACCGACTCGACCTCGTCGCGGGTCTCGAGCCAGCGCGCGACCGCGAGCGCCGTGGCGGACTGCCGCTCGACGCGGAGTGACAGGGTCTCGATCCCCTGCCCGATCAGGTGCGCGTTGAACGGCGCGGGCGCGGGGCCGAGCCGTGCGGCGACGACGTCGCGGGCGTAGGCGATGAAGGCGCGACGGCCGTGGCGCTCCGCGAAGCTCGCCCCGGCGAGGAACGGGTCGGGCTCGATCAGCTGCGCGGAGGAGGACGCGGCCCAGTCGAACCCGCCGCCGGTCACGATCGCGCCGCCGAGCGCGGTGCCGTGGCCGGCGAGGAACTTGCTGGCGGAGTGCACGACCACGTCCGCGCCGAGCTCGAGCGGCCGCTGCAGGTACGGGGTGGCGAGCGTGCTGTCGATCATGAGCGGCAGGCCGTGGGCGTGCGCCACCTCGGCGACCAGCGGGATGTCGAGCAGGTCGTTCTTCGGGTTCGGGATGCCCTCGCCGAACAGGAACCGCGTGCTCGGGGTGATCGCGCGCGCCCACGCCGCCGGGTCGGCGGCGTCGAGCACGAAGTCGACGGTGATGCCGAGGCGGGCGAAGTTGTGCTGGAACAGGTTGCGCGTGCCCTCGTAGATGCTGTTCGCGCTGACGACGTGGTCGCCCGCCTGCAGCAGCGACAGGGCCGCCACGGTGACCGCGGCCTGCCCGGTGCCGACGAGCAGCGCCTCCGTGCCGCCCTCGAGCAGCGCGATCCGCCGCTCGACCGCCGCGGTCGTCGGGTTGCCGAGGCGCGTGTAGCTGTAGCCCTCCACGGTGCCGGCGAAGCGCGCCTCCGCCTGGTCGAAGTCGTCGAAGACGAATCCGGCGGACAGGTGCAGCGGCGCGACGCGCGCGCCGTGCTCCCGGTCGGTGGACACTCCCCCGTGGACCTGCTGCGTGCTGAACCCGAGCTCCGGCATGCCACCAGGGTGGCGGACGCCGTGTCGCGGAGCGCGGAATGTGACCGCGCGCGACAGCGGCGCCCGCTACGGGGAGGCCGGACCCGGTCGGCGGTCGAGGGCGGCGAGCGCCCGCACCGCGAGGACGGCGGCGAGCGCGCCCGCCGCGAGGATCGACGCGAGCACGAGCACCTGGAAGCGGCCCGCCTCGAGCGGCGGCAGCCCGCCGAAGATCGCGCCGACGAAGGCGCCGGGCAGGGTGACGAGCCCGGTCGTGCGCGTCTGGTCGATCGTCGGCACGAGCGCCGTGCGCACCGCGCCGCGCGCGAGCCCGCTCGTCGCCTCGACCGGGCGGGCGCCGAGGGCGAGCCAGCCCTCCACCTCGTCCCAGCGCTCCCCGGCGGCCTCGAGGAAGCGGCGGCCGGACAGCGTCGTCAGCGCCATCGCGTTGCCGATCGTGATGCCGCCGATCGCCAGCAGGTAGCGGGGCGACGGCTCGAGCGCACCGGTGGCGAAGACGACGACGAGGGCGGCGCCGGCGCCGGCGGCGATCGCGCCGGCCGCGACGGGCCAGCGGTGCAGGCCGCCCAGGCGGCGCGCCGACGTCCAGCTGGCGACGCCGAGCATCACGGCGAGCGCCAGCGCGGTCCAGCCGATGCTCGTGATCACGCCGGAGAGCACGAAGGAGATCGCGGCGAGCTGCAGCACCGCCCGCAGCACCGCGAGCGCGGGGCCCGCGCGCCCGGGGACGCCGGCGAGCGCGAGCACGCCGGCGGTGAGCGCGCCGAGCAGCACGAGCGCGGCGAGGGTCGGCACGAGGCGGTCCATGGGCGTCTCCTGTGCAGCGCTCAGCGACACGGGCGGCGCTGCGAGGCGCCGCCCTGCTGCTCAGCGTGGCACGGCCGGGCACGCGGTCCTGCTCAGGCGAGCAGCGGGACGAGCGCGGCGAAGCCGAGCACGACCACCGTGAGGACGAGCGCGGTCGCGGCGGCGACGGGCTCGGCGCGCTCCGGGGCGACGCGACGCGGCGCGGGCCGGAGCGCGCTCGCGATCCAGCGCAGGGAGTAGAAGAGGCTCGCGACGGTCGCGACCGCCGCGACGACCACGAGCCAGCCCTGCCCCGCGGCCCAGGCGGCGCGGAACACCTCGACCTTGCCGAGGAACACGCTCGTCGGCGGCGTGCCGACCAGCGCGAGCAGGCCGACGAGCAGCGCGCCGGTGAGGAAGGGGTGCGCGCGGCCGGCGCCGCGCCACCCCTCCACGGTCGTCCGTCCGGGCAGCGCCGCGACGACGGCGAAGACGGCGAGGTTCGCCGCCGCGTAGCCGGCGGCGTAGACGAGCAGGGCGCGGGCGTCGGTCCCGACCACGGCGAGCAGCAGGAACCCCGCCTGCCCGACCGTCGACCAGCCGAGCAGCCGCCGCACGTCCTCCTGCCAGAACGCGGCGAGCACGCCGAGCAGCATCGACACCGCGGCGGCGATGGCGACGACGAGCGCGAGGTCGAGCGCCGGCTGCACGACCTGCACGAAGCGGAGCAGGGCGACGAGCGCCGCCACCTTCGGCACGACGGTGAGGAACGCGGCGGCCTGGCGGGAGGCGGCCTGCGCCGCGTCCGGCACCCAGAAGTGCGCGGGCACGGCCCCGGCCTCGAACAGCAGCGCGAGGGCGACGCCGACCGCACCGATCGCCACGAGTGCGGGCGCCGCGTCCGGCAGCCCGCTCGCGAGGGCGGCGTAGTCCGTGCCGGCCCCGGCGCCCGCGAGCACCGCGGTGCCGCCGAGCAGCAGCACCCCGAACAGCGCGCCCTGCAGGTAGGTCTTCACCGCCGCCTCCGCCGCGAGCGCCGAGCGGCCGATCCCGATGAGGCCGTACAGCGGCACGCTCGCGAGCAGGTAGCCGGTGACGACGACGAGCAGGTCGTCGGCCGCGGCGAGCACCGTCGCGCCGAGGGTCGAGAGCATCATGAGCGCGACGGTCTCGCTCTCCCGCGGCGAGCCCGCGCGCTCGGCGGCGCCGAGCAGCAGCACGGCCGCGCAGCCGAGCACGGCGACGAGCCGGATCGCGGTCGTCACCGGCCCGAGCGCCCAGGTGCCGTCGAAGATCGTCGTGGCGGGTCCCGCCTGCAGGACGGCGACCGCGGCGGAGGTCGCGAGGGTTCCGACGGCGAAGGGCCCGAGCAGCCGCTGCCGCCGCCTGGGCAGGAACGAGCCGCCGAGCAGCACGGCGAGCGCGCCGGCGAGCACGACGACCTCCGGCGCGAGCCGGCCGTAGTCCATCACCGGTGCAGCAGGTCGACGAGGTGCGCGGCGGCCGGCTCGACGAGCCCGTTCAGCGGGGCGGGGACGACGCCGATCGCGAGCGAGAGGGCGAGCAGCCCGCCGATCGCGACGGTCTCGTGGGGCTTCAGGTCGGGGAAGTGCTCCGCCATCGGCGTCCGCTCCCCCGTCAGCACCCGCTGCAGCGCCCGCAGCAGCAGCGCGGCGGTGAGCACGATGCCGGGCAGCGCGAGCGCCGCGACCGGGGTCGCCCCGATCGCGCCGATGAAGATCTGCAGCTCGGCCACGAAGCCGCTGAAGCCCGGCAGGCCCAGGGAGGCGAACGCCGCGATCGCGAAGAGGGCGGCGAAGCGCGGCGCGACCCGGCCGAGCCCGCCGAAGCGGTCGAGCTCGGAGGTGCCGCGGCGGTCGCGCAGCACGCCGACGAGCAGGAAGAGGGCGCCGGTCGTGAGGCCGTGGGAGACCATCTGCACGAGCGCGCCGATGACCGCGGTCCGCTGCGCGACCACGCCGCCCCCGATGCCGGCCGCGCCGACCGCCATCACGACGTAGCCCATGTGGTTGATCGAGGTGTAGGCGATCATCCGCTTCAGGTCGGTCTGCGCGAGCGCGACGAGCGCGCCCCAGAGCGCGGAGACGATGCCGACCACGAGCACGGTCCAGGCGATCGCCGACCACGCTGCGGGCAGGATCGGCGCGGCGACCCGGACGAGGCCGTACGTGCCCATCTTCAGCAGCAGCGCCGCGAGCACGACCGAGCCGATCGTCGGGGCGTCCGTGTGGGCGGGCGGCAGCCAGGAGTGGAACGGCACGGTCGGCGTCTTCACCGCGAGCCCGACCGTGATCGCGGCGACGACCGCGATCGCCGCGACCGGGCCGACGGCGAGGGCGCCGGACGCCGCGAGCGCGGCCATGTCGAAGGTCGGGCGGGCGGCGCCGAGGTAGACGCCGATGAAGCCGAGCAGCAGCGCGATGGATCCCGCGAACGTGTAGAGGAAGAACACGAGCGCGCTGCGGCGCCGGCTGCCGTGCCCCCAGCCGGCGATGGAGAACGCGATGCCGACGATGGAGAGGTCGAAGAACAGGAAGAACACGATCAGGTCCTGGGCCGTGAAGAGCCCGACGCACGTCGCCTGGAGGAAGAGGTAGAGCGCGGCCTGCTGGCGGGGCCGGTGCCGCTCGCCGAGCGAGAAGACCGCGACGGCGAGGAAGACGACGCCGGTGAGCAGCAGCAGCGCCAGCGAGAAGCCGTCGACGCCGAGCTGGTAGCGCACGCCGAGGCCGGGCACCGCGGCGCTCCGCTCCTCGAGGGCGAGCCGGCCCGGAGGCAGCGGCAGGGCGAGCGCGGTCGCGGCGACGGTGAGCGCCAGCAGCGCCGCGGTGACGACGACCCACGCGGCGCGGACGACGAGGTCGGGCAGGCCGCGGGCGAGCGCGAGGACGATCGCGGCGACGAGCGGCGCGAGGACCAGGACGGAGAGCATCAGCGGACCACCAGGGCGACGAGGACGAGGACGACGGCGCCGACGGAGGCGACGAGGTAGTACTGGTGCAGCCGGCCGGTCTGCGCCCGCCGGGCCGCGCGTCCCGCCGCCGCGGCGAGCGCGCCGGACCCGCGCATCAGGCGGTCGGGGCCGGCGCGGTCGAGGC